>NZ_JBGFTU010000029.1:0-36307 GCF_041276425.1 Kineococcus halophytocola
TCCGGTGGTCATAGCGGTGGGGAAACGCCCGGTCTCATTCCGAACCCGGAAGCTAAGCCCACCTGCGCCGATGGTACTGCTCGGGAGACTGGGTGGGAGAGTAGGTCACCGCCGGCCACTCACTCTTTGCAGTGAGCATGGTTGAGGGGAGTGGCACCGCCTGTGGGCGGGGCTGCTCCCCTCTTCTGCGTTCCCGGGGGTTCTGCGCCCCCGAGCCCGCCCGCCGGCTCAAAGGACCGGCGTCCACCCCAGGTGGGGGGCCACGTGCTGGGCGACCGCGGTGAGCACGCGCTGGTGCACCTGCAGAGATCCTTCGGCCGGCAGCACGACGATGAGGCCGTCCGTCTCCGTCAGGGCCTCATCGGCCTGCAACGTCTCGACGATGCTGTCGGGGTCGCCGCTGAGGGCCGCGCTGTACCGGACGGGAGCCCCGGACCCGTTCCTGGGGCGACCGTCCTGCGTCATGCCCGAGGCGTAGCCCTGCAGGAACGCGTGGTGGTCCTCGGCGTCCTGGGGCGACAGGAACGGCAGCACGATGCGACCGGCGGAGGTCCGGGCCCGGCGCCGTCCCGCGTGGCCGGCCTCGGCGAAGGCCTTGCGGTAGCTGCGGATCTGGCGTGCCTGGACGACGTCGAAGGGTTCGCCCGTCTCCTCGGTGTTGAGGGTCGACACCTGCAGGTCCAGGCCCTGCTGTCCCGTGCGCACGGCCGTCGCCTCACTGCCCGCCCCGTACCAGAGCCGGTCCGAGAGGCCCGGAGCGTGGGGGGTGACGGTGAGGTCGCCGCCGGCGGGGACGCCCATGTACTGCGCAGCGGCCTGCGCCACCGGTTCGCCGGCGATCGCCCGGCGCAGGACGTCGATGCGGTGCTGCGCCTCCCCGGCGAAACCGCGGGGTGAGGTGCCGTGGACGGCGTCGAGCGCCGCCGCGAGCGGGGCGATGCCGTTGCTGAGACCCAGCTCCAGGCGTCCGCCGGAGAACAGGTCCACCGTCGCGGCGTCCTCGGCCAGGCGCAGCGGGTCCTCGTAGCGCATGGGGATGACACCGGTCCCGAGCGCGATGCGCCGCGTCACCTGCGAGGCGGCGGCGAAGAACGTCATCGGCGAGGACAGGTACGGCTCGTGGTGACGGACGCGGACCCAGGCGGAGTCGTACCCGAGGTCCTCGGCGTGCCGGACGAGGGCCAGGCCGTCCCGCAGCGCCGGACCGGCACCGCCCGACCCCTCGTCCGCGACGAAGGTGAGGAAGCCCAGTTCGAGCCGCTGTCCGTCTGACCTGTCCATGCCGTCCACCAACTGATAGTAGCTTCAAGTAGTTGCGGTCGACGGTACTCCCCTCGGTTACCGGCTCGCAACGCCTCGTCCCGGGCCGGCTGGGGTGTGGAGGACGAGGACGACTTCGTCCGCACGAGCCCTACCGTCGAGCCGTCGAGGTCGGCGGAGGGGGAGTCGTGCGCTACGGAGTCGTGACGGAGGAACTGACGGCGGTCGCCACCGCCGTGCGGGCGGACGCGGCCCGGGTGGCGGCCAGGGCCCCGGGTCTGCGGACGGCCGCGGACGGGGTCGACGGGTGGGCCGTGGGGAGGGCGCGCGCCGCGGTGAGAGCCCTCTTCGACACGCTGGCCCAGGCCGCGGCAGAGGCGGGTTCGGGGCTGGACCGGGTCGGGGACCAGGTGACCGCCGCCGCCGGTGGCTACGACGGGGCCGAAAGGTACCTGATCCGTCCCCGCTGACCCGTCGCCGACGCCATCCGGGTGGTTTCTCATCGGCCGGCTCGACCCCCACCGTTGCGGGGCCGACGACTCCAGGGTGAGCACCGGTGTCCCCAGCCCCGCGCGCAGTCCGCTGCGCACTCCTCGCGTCCGGGGCCTCCTGCACGGACTGGCCGTCGGGGAGGCCCTCGCCGCCGGGCCGGCCCCGACGGGAGTCCTCCCGCACGGGGTCGCCACCCAGTTGGCGTGCTTCACCGCGGCCGCCGGCATCCGGACGTCCCTGCGGACGAGCCGGGGGAGAGCGGCCGATCCGCGCTCGGACCTGCTCGACGCCTACCGCCGGTGGGCGCAGGTCCGCCAAGGAGCACGGATGCCCGGTCCCCGGACCGCCTGGCTGGACGAGGTCCCCCTGCTGGACCGGGCCGCGGGGGACCCGCGGGACACCGTCCGCGCCCTCGTCGCCGGCGGTGCCGGCACGCGCACGGACCCGGTCACGGCGGCCGACGGCTGGCACGCCCTGGTCCGCGCGCTGCCGTTGTCCGCCCACGTCGAGCGCGACGCCCCGCGGGCGGTCACCGCCGCGGTCGACTCCGTCGCCCTCACCCACGGGCCTCGCGCCTTCGCCCCGTCGGCGCTGGCCGTCCTCCTCGCCGCCGCTGCGTTCCGCACCGGTGATCCCGTCGAGGCGGTCGCCTCCGGGTTGCGCGAGGCGGTCCTGCTCGGCGTGGACTTCGCGGCCGTCGCCGTCGTCGACGACGCCGTGCGCGCCGCGCGCGAAACCCCCGCCTCGACCGTCGTCCTGCGCGGTGGCGCCGCCGGTGGCGGTGCTGCGGCCGCCCTGTGGGGAGCCACCTACTGCGTCCTGAGCCACCCCGGGCACGTGGACGCGGCTCTCGGTCTGGCCGGGTCGGCGGGGCACCCCGACGGGGTCGGTGCCGTGACGGGCGCGCTCCTGGGAGCCGCGCACGGAGCGGACGCGCTGCCGCAGTCCGTCCTGACCCGCATCGACCTGGCCTACGTGATCGATCGGCTGGCTCGGGACCTCGCGGTCGTCGACGGCCTGGTCGCGGACGGCGCGACCGGCGCCGACACCGGCTGGCGCGAACGCTACGGGCTCGGCTGACCCACCGGCGGACGGCCCCGGAGGGCCGTCCACCGAGGGGTCAGGGCACGAGGATGGCGCGTCCGCGAACCCGCCCCGCGTCGAGGTCGTCGACCGCCGTCTGGAAGTCGTCCAGCGCGTACTTCACGGTGTGCAGCCTCACCAGCCCGCGGGCGGCCAGGGCCATGAGTTCCGTGAGGTCGTTGTAGGAGCCGACGAGGTTCCCGATGATGTTGATCTCGGTGGAGATGATGTCGATCGTCGGGACGTCGATGTTCTCGCCGTACCCGACGACGTGGTAGTCGCCGGCCTCGCGCAGCATCTTCAGCCCCTGCGCCGTCGAACCACCCTCACCGACGAAGTCGACGACGACCTCCGCACCGTGCCCGCCGGTGAGCTCGAGCACCTGCTCGACGTGCGAACCGTCGGCGACGACGCCGTGGTGGGCGCCGATGCTCTCGGCGAGCTCCACCGCGTCGGGGTTGCGATCGACGACGACGATCTCGGCCGCCGTCATGGCCGCCAGCACCTGGATGCCGATGTGCCCGAGACCGCCGGCCCCGATGACGACGACGCGGTCGACGGGCCGCAGGCGCCGGGCCGCCTTGGCCGCCGCGTGGTACGCGGTGAGGCCGGCGTCGGCGAGCGCGGCCACGTCGGACGGCTCCAGCGCGTCGTCGATCTTCACGACGCTGCGCGCCGACGTCTTGAGGAACTCGGCGTACCCGCCGTCACTGTCGATGCCGGGGAACACCTTGTTCGCGCAGTGCACGTCGTCCCCCGAGCGGCACGCCCGGCACAACCCGCACGTGATGTTGGGGTGCAGGATCACCTTGTCGCCCTCGGCGACGTTGGTCACCGCCGACCCGACGGCCGCGACCCAGCCGGCGTTCTCGTGCCCGATCGTGTACGGCAGCGCCACGCCGGACTTCTCGGCCCACTGGCCCTCGAGGATGTGCAGGTCGGTGCGGCACACCCCGGCGCCGCCGATCCTCACGACGACGTCGAGCGGGCCCGTGACCTCGGGGACGGCGACGTCGTGCATCTCGAGCTTCTGGTGGTAGCCGGTGACCCGGACGGATCGCATGGTGCTCACGCGGTCTCCCTGGAACTGGTGGTGGCGCCGGTGACGACGGCGAGGGGCAGGAGCGGGTGGTTCCCCCGCAGGTCGCCCGGTTCGGACCCTTCGGGCCGGAACGCCTGGTCGGCCTCCGACCCGGGGTAGCGGGTGGCGAGCAGGCCGCGGCAGAAGTGCGCGTTCCCGTCGATGGAGATGCGCGTCGAGCGGGCCCGTCGCAACCGCAGCGGGACCTCCTCGCGCGGGTAGGGGGTGCCGTGGTCGTCGACGAGGACGGGAGCGGACGGGTCGGTGCTCAGGCCCAGCGCCTCGCGCCGTCGCAGCAGCGCGTCCCTCGTCCGCTCGTCGTGCAGGTCGGCGAGCACGACGTCACCGAGGTCCTCCTCCCGCAGGTCCGCGTCGGCGCGCAGCGACGTCGTCAGCGCGCGTTCCATCGCCGCCGTGTGCGCCTTGCGCCGGAACGTCAGGCGCAGGTCGTCGAGGTCCCGCTCGGCCTCGTGGCCGAAGGTCCCGCGGTACCCGGCGTCGGCGGCCAGGCCGGCGTTGATGAGGTCGGAGTCGTGGTGGTCGTCGAGTTCGACGAGGACCGTCCGCGTCCACGGCAGGTCGCTCAGCACGTCCTTGGCGTCCGAGGCCATGAGGTAGGCGAAGTTCGGGGAGCAGAACGAGGTCGGCAGCCGCAGGTGGACGACGACCACGTCCCCGTCGACCGCGAGGGAACGGACGAACCCCAGGTCGGTGATCGGTTCGTCGAGCTCGGGGTCCAGGACCACCGACAACGCCTGCAGGCACTCCTCGCGCAGATCGGTCCGCGCTCCGGGCAGGACGGCGGGCAGGAGAGCGGGCATCACGCCACCGCCACGGCCTGCGGCTCGGCGTGCTGCGGCGGGTTCGCGACCTGCAGCTCCTCCGGCACGGGGATGTCGTAGACCGCGGCGGCGTTCAGGCCGAGAATCTTCTTCTTCTGGTCCGTCGTCAGCGGGGCGTACTCGCTCATGTCCTCGGGGATCTGGAAGTCCACGAACGTCTCGACGAGCCACTTCGGCGTCCACAGGGCGTAGTCGCTGGAGAAGAAGATCCGGTTCTCGTCCAGCCAGTAGAGGAGTTCACCGATGATCTGCGCGAAGTAGCGCGGCCGGGTGTGGATGAACGGCAGCGCGACGGCGAGCCCGGCGTACACGTTCGGCTCCTGCGTCGCGATCCAGCAGAAGTCCTCAAGACGCGGCAGCCCGCAGTGCTCCACGATGAAGTTGAGGTCGGTGAAGTCGGTCGCGACGTGGTCCACGTCGGCGACGTCGAACGCGTCGCGGTCCAGGGGGCGGATGGTGGGGCCCTTGTGGACGTGGATGTTCTTGATCCCGACCTCGCGGCACACCTCGAGGTACTTGTACGTCCAGGGGTCGCTGAGCTTGTAGCCGCGGGAGTCCCCGTGCCAGTCCGCGGTGTAGAGCTTGACGCCCTGCAGGTGCATCTCCTCGGCGTCTCGGCGCAGCCGGTCCAGGCCGCGTTCGCCGTCGCGGGGGTCGAAGTAGTGGTTGTACGTGAGCTTGTCCGGGTTCGCCGACGCGAGCGCGAACGCCTCCTGCGTCTGGCCGAACCCGTTGACGTAGAACTCCCCCAGCCGGGCCGGCTGGAAGATCGCGTGGTCGACGTAGCCGTCGGTGAACAGGTCCTTCATGAGGCGTTCGCCGCCCTGGTACAGGTACTCCTCGTACGGCCACAGCTCCGAGGCCGGGCTGAGGTTGCGGTGGTAGTCGTAGAAGCAGTCGATGAACTGCTTGCCGTGGACGTTGCGCTGGTTCTCCGGCCGCGCGTCCCACAGGGCGACGTGCGCGTCGAGGATGAAGTACTTCTCGCCGTCCTTGGTGTACATGCTGCTGCTCTCCATCTCCGGTGACGGGGCGGTGCGTTGGCACGACGGTAGGAGGGCGGCCGGCTCCGCGGGGGTCGTGCGTGTCTCACTTTGAGACGCGCGGGGCTGTCCGGGCCCGGCCGCCGGACGTACCGTGGTCGCACCCGAGGGAGGGGAGAGGCCGTGGGCGGGGCAGCTGCGCAGCGACGACCCGGACCGCACCCGCAGCGCGCCGGGGCCGCGGTGGGGGACCGGGTGGTCGCGTCCTGGCGGCGCAGCAGCGAGTACGGCGTCCCCACCGAGGCCGTCGAGCCCGTGTTCTCCGGCACGTGGGAGCAGGAGTCGCTGTTCTTCGAGTGCGGCCGGGAGGTGCTCACCGACCTGCACCGCACCCTCGCCGACGAACCCCTCAGCCTCATGCTCACCGACGCCGCGGGACTCGTCCTGAACCGCCTGTCAGGGGACACGTCCCTGCTGCGCAGCCTCGACGCCGTCCACCTCGCCCCGGGGTTCGCGTTCTCCGAGCGCGAGGCCGGCACGAGCGGCCTCGGCCTGGCCCTGGCCGACCGGCTCCCGGCCGTCGTGCGGGCCCGGGAGCACTACGCGACGAGCCTGGCCGGGTACACCTGCGCGGCCGTGCCCGTCCTGGACCCCGTGACCGGCCGCCTGGAGGGCAGCGTCAACATCACGACGTGGGCCGAGCAGCCCGGCCGGTTGCTGCTGGCCCTGGCGCAGTCCGCGGCGGGGGCCACGTCGGCGCTCATGCTCGCCCGCTCGCGGGGCCGCTCGCCCCGGCCCGCGCCCCGCGGTGAGGTGTTCCACGTCCAGGCGGGCACTCTGGAACCGGGCAGCGGCACCGTGCACACCCTGTCCACCGGGTGGCGGGAGGCGCTGCAGCGCGCCGAGACCGCCGTCCGCGCCGGCCGCGTCGTCATCGCGGTGGGGGAGCGCGGGACCGGCCGGTCCACGCTGCTGGCCCAGGCCGTGCGGGCCGTCCGCCCCCGCGACCGCATCCTCGCCGCGAGCCCACCGGCCCCGCAGGACCTGGACGCGTGGCTGGCGCTGTGGGCGCCCGAGCTCGGCAAGGCCGACACCTCCGTCGTCGTCGGCGAGGTCGACGCGCTGCCCGCGCGGGCCGCGGCGGAGCTGCACGCGCTCGTCGTCGCCGCCCGCACCGCCCGGCCCGGGTTCCCCGTCGTCCTCACGGCCGAGGACCTCGCCGAGGTCCCCGCCCCGCTGGCCGGGCTCGTCGACGCCGTCGTCCCCGTGCCGCCGCTGCGCGAGCGCCCCGGCGACGTGCTGCCGCTGGCCCACCACGTCGTGCGGCGGACCCGGGGCCGCGACCTGGACATCACCCCGGCGGCCGCCCGGGCGCTGGAGACGTACCCGTGGCCGGGGAACGTCGACCAGTTGCACCGGGTCGTGCGGCGCGCCGCGCTGCAGGCGGACACGATCGACACCCGGCACCTGCCGCCGGAGCTGTTCAGCCGCTCCGGTCACCGCCTCTCGCGCATCGAGGCGGTCGAGCGCGACGAGATCGTCCGCGTCCTCACCACGCCGGGCATGACGGTGAAGCAGGCGGCCACCGAGCTCGGGATGAGCCGGGCGACGGTGTACCGCAAGGTGGCGCAGTACGACCTGCGCATCCCGCGGTAGGTCCCGCCACCGCGTGACACGCTGGGAGGACACCCGACGCACCCTGGGAGGAACACGCCGTGGCCGGTGGACTGGTTGCCCTGCTCGACGACGTCGCGCTCATCGCGCGGGCGGCGGCCGCCTCGGTGGACGACATCGGGGCGGCGGCGGCCCGGGCCAGCGCCAAGGCCGCCGGGGTGGTCGTCGACGACGCGGCCGTCACCCCGCAGTACGTCCGCGGGCTGACCGCCGAGCGCGAACTGCCGATCATCCGCCGCATCGCCGTCGGGTCGTTGCGGAACAAGCTGCTGATCATCCTGCCGGTGATCCTGCTGCTCAGTCAGTTCGCGGACTTCCTCCTCACCCCGATCCTCATGCTCGGCGGGGCCTACCTCGCCTTCGAGGGCGCGGAGAAGGTGTGGGCCAAGGTGTCCGGGCACGGCCACGGCCACGAGGACGGCCCGAAGGACGAGCAGACGATCGTCCCCGGCGCCATCCGCACCGACCTCATCCTGTCCGCGGAGATCATGGTCATCTCCCTCAACGAGGTCACCGACCAGCCGTTCTGGTCCCGCCTCGTCATCCTCGTCGTCGTCGGTGTCGCGATCACCCTGCTCGTCTACGGCGCCGTCGGGCTCATCGTGAAGATGGACGACGTCGGGCTGGCGCTCGCGCAGCGCCCCTCGGCCGGTCTGGCGCGGTTCGGGCGCGGTCTCGTGGCCGCCATGCCGAAGCTGCTGACGGTCCTGACCGTCGTCGGCACCGCCGCGATGCTCTGGGTCGGCGGCCACATCCTGCTCGTCGGCACCGACGAGCTCGGGTTCCACGGGCTCCACGACGCCGTGCACCACCTCGAGGAGGCCGTCCACGGCGTCGCCGGCGTCGGCGGGGTGCTGGGCTGGTTCGTCGGCACGCTGGGCAGCGCGCTCGTCGGGCTCGTCGTGGGCGCGGTGGTGGTCGCCGTCGTGACCGTCGTCCGTCACCGCCGGGCGGTGCGCTGAGCCGCGCGTCCGCGGCACGATGTCCGGTGTGAGGAGAGCGCTGCTCGACGACGTCCACCGCATCGTCGACCACCTGGCCGAGACGCTCGGGCGCTCCGTCATGCTCGACGACCCGGACCTCGCCCTCCTCGCCGGCAGCCGGCACTTCGGTGACGAGGACCCCTACCGGGTCAGCGTGGTCCTGGCCCGCGGGGCGGGTCCCGAGGCCGTGGAGTGGTTCCGCCGCTTCGACCTCGCCACCGCCGACGGGCCCGTCCGCGTCCCGGGCCACGAGGCCCTCGGCCTGCGGCCGCGGTTGTGCTACCCGGTGCGCTGCAACGGCGTCCACCTCGGGGCGCTGTGGCTCATGGACGACGGCCGGCCCCTCGACGAGGACCTGGTGCGTGACGCCTGCCTGCGGCTCGGCCGCATCCTCGCCGAACGCGGGCACACCGGCGTGCTCGACGAACCGCTCGTCGACGCCCTCCTCGTCCAGCTCGTGCGCGGGGTCGACCCCGACCACGTCCTGGACCTGCTGCGGGCCGAACGCTTCGTCGACGCCGGCCGCCGCTACGAGGTGACGGTGGCCCACCCCGCGCTCACCGACGGACGGACCCGCCTGACCGACCTCGCCCACCGGGCCGCCCGCGCCGAGCGGGTCGTGGACCACCGCGTCATCGCCGTCGAGGAGTTCCCCGTGCTGGTCGGCGCCGTCCGGCGGTCCACCCCGCCGGCGGACCCGCCGGAAGGTCCGGTCGCGCTCGGGACCAGCGACGTCGGCGAGGTCGAGGACCTGCGGGAGCTGTTCGTGCAGGCGGCGCTCGCCGCCTTCGCCGCCCACCACCTGCGGGCCGGCGGGTCGACCCGCTGGAGCGACCTCGGCCCGCTCGCCGCCTTCCTGCGGGCGGCAGCCGTCCCCGTGCGGACCCCGGCGTTGGCCCGCTTCGAGGAGCTGCTCGACGCCGACCGCGCGGGGACGGCGGGCGCGACCGTCGCCGCCTACCTGCGTCACGCGGGGGACACGACGGCCACGGCCACCGAGCTCGTGGTGCACCGCACGACGCTGCGGTACCGCCTCGAGCAGGTCGAGTCCCGCACCGGTCTCGACCTCGCCGACGGCCGCGACCGGGCCGCCGTGCAGCTCGCGTTGCTCGCGCGTGACGTGCGGGTGTCCGGGGTGGCCCCGTTCCTCCGGGGTGAGCACTGACGACCGGGAACGTCCTCGCGCGCGCGGATGAACGCAGCCCCCGCCCTGCCGAGACTGGTGCGCACCGCCCGACCGCCGGGCGGACCGACCCCGCGAGGTGCCCGTGACAGCGCAGCCAGAACCCGCGTCGACGACGACCCGCACCGCCCGGCCCACCCTCGACGACGCCCCCTTCGACCGGATCCACCTGCTCGCCACGGTCTGCGTCCTCGGCGGTGCCGCGCTCGACGGGTACGTCCTGGGCGTCATCGGTCACGCCGTCGGACCCGCCTCCACGCAGCTCGGCCTGAGCGCGCTGGGGTCGGGCCTGCTGGCCGCCAGCGCGCTCATCGGCGTCTTCGTCGGCGGGTTGTTCTTCGGCGGCGTCGCCGACCGGTTCGGCCGCCGCCGCGTGTTCCTCTGGAACCTGCTGGCCTTCGTCGTGCTGTCGCTGGCCCAGCTCGTCGTGGACAGCGCCTGGCAACTCGTGGCCGTGCGGATCCTGCTCGGCCTCGCCATCGGCGTCGAGTACGCCGTGGGTGCCGCGTTGCTGGCCGAGTTCGTCCCACGCCGCCCCCGCGGAGCGCTCCTGGGGTCCATCCAGGCGATGTGGATCGTCGGGTTCGTCGCCGCGTTCCTCATCGGCTCAGCCGTTGAGCCGGACGCGTGGCGGTGGTTGCTCGCGAGCAGCGCGGTCCCCGCGTTCGTCGTCCTCGTGGCGCGCACCGGGCTCCCTGAATCCCCCCGCTGGCTGCACGCCCGGGGCCGCACGGCCGAGGCCGAGCGGATCGTCCGTGACCGCATCGGCGACTACGCCATCCCCGCCGTCGCTCCCGCCGAGACGACCCGCGTCGGTCTCGCGGAGCTGTTCACCGCCGCCCGCTGGCGGCAGTCGCTCTACGCCGGCCTGTTCTGGTTCTGCCAGGTCGCCCCGTTCTTCGCCATCTTCACCTTCGTCGGACCGATTCTCGCCCTGCTCGACGTGCAGGAGGGCTTCACCGGTGACCTCCTGATGAACCTGCTCCAGCTCGTCGGCGCCGGGCTCGGTGTCTGGGCGCTGCACCTGCTGTCCCGCAGGGCGTTCGTCGTCTCCAGCTTCGCCGTCATGGTCGTCGGGTTGCTGGTCATCGGCCTGTTCCCCGACGCGCCCGGTGTCCTCGTCGTCGCCGCGTTCGGCCTCTTCACCCTCGTCATCTCGGGCGCCTCGAACATCCAGTTCGTCTACCCCAGCGAGATGTTCGAGACGCGGCTGCGCACCACCGGCGTCGGCTTCGCGGCCGCCTTCAGCCGGATCGGCGCGGCGCTCGCGACCTACCTGCTGCCCGTCTCGCTCGACACCCTCGGTGCCCACGGCACGTTGCTGCTGGCCGCCGTCTTCCCGCTCGTCGGGCTCGTCGCCTCGCTCGCCTGGGCGCCCGAGACCCGCCGCTCCGCCCTGGCATGACCCGGAGGACTGCTGTGAACACTCCCACGACCACCCCTGCTGCCTTCCAGACCGACGTCGTCGTCGTGGGCCTCGGCGCCTTCGGGTCCGCCGCCCTGTGGCGCCTGGCCGCCCGCGGCGTCCGCGTGACGGGCGTCGAGCGCTTCGGCGTCGGCCACGCGCTCGGTTCCTCGCACGGTGCGACCCGGTTGTTCCGCGTCGCCTGCTACGAGCACCCCGCCCTGGCCCCGCTCGCCCTGCGCTCCCTGGCGCTGTGGACGGAACTGGGGGAGCGGACCGGGGAGGTTCTCGTGCGCCAGACCGGCTGCCTCAACACCGGGTCGCCCACCAGCGCGCCCGTGGCCGGCACCCTCGCCGCGGCCGAGGTCGCCGGTGTCCCCGTCAAGACGCTCAACGCCGAGGAGGTCCGGCAGACCTACCCCGGTTACGCGTGGCTCGACGACGACGACCTCGGTGTCCTGGACCCGTGGGCGGGCATCTGCTACCCCGAGCGCAACGTCCGTGCGCACGTCGCGGAGGCCCGCCGGCTCGGTGCGGAGGTGTTCGAGCACACGACGGTCACCGCCGTGGAGACCACCGACGACGGCGTGCTCGTCCGCACGCCGACGGCGACGATCGCCGCCCGGCAGGTCGTCGTGGCCACCGGGGCCTGGCTCGGGACGCTCGTCCCGGACCTGCCGCTCGACCCGCGACGCATGCCGATGTTCTTCTTCCGCGCCCACCCCGGGCACGAGCAGGACTACGCGCTCGACGCCTTCCCCGCCTTCACCCGCGCGCTGCCGGACGGCACCGAGGTCTGGGGCCACGGGTCGGCGGAGGATTACGGGATCAAGCTGGGGCTGCTCCCGGACGGCGAGAACTTCGCACCCACGCAGGCCGAGACGCTCGACCGCTTCGTCCACGCGAGCGACAGCGCCGAGCTGAGCGCGGCCGTGGCCCGCGCCTTCCCCGGGGTGGACCCGACCCCGGAGAAGGCGACACCGTGCATGGTGAACAACACCCCGGACGAGCAGTTCGTCATCGGCCGACCGCACGGCACCGAGCGGGTCGTCGTCGCCGGCGGGGACTCCGCGCACGGGTTCAAGCACGCGGCCGGGGTGGGCGAGCTCGTCGCCCAGCTCGTCGTCGGTGAGGACCCCTTCCTCGACACCGGGTTCGTCGACCCCCGGCGGTTCGCCACCGCGTGATCCTCGCCTCGATCGACGTCGATCCGCAGCGGAACCGCTCCGCCGCGGGACGCCCGGCGCGCTGAGCCGCGCCCGGGGCTCACTCGTTCGCCCCATCGAGCCTGTGGGGACCGGTACCGATGGTCCTGAGGACGGCGGGCCGGGGCCCACGACGGATCGGGCCTTGGAGGCGGTGTGTCAGGCGGTGCGCGTAGGGCTGCGTCCCGGGGTTCGTCCGGCGCCGCCGGCCGGACCGCGCCGGGCCGGTCGTGAGGGGCGCGCCCCGCACGGGTGCGGCTGTCGTCGGTGCCGCGGTGGGCGCTGCGGCGCTGGCGGGGGCGATCTGGTGGGCGCTGCCCGACGAGGCCGTGCTGGCGCCGTGGTGGACGCAGGTGCTCGGCTGGCCCGCGGCCCTCCTGGTGCGGGTCGACCCGGTGCAGCGGTGGATCGGCGGCGGCCGCCTGGACAACCGCGTGTGGTTGCGGATCACGATCGCCGTCGTGATGTTCGCCGCGACCCTCGCGCCGACGGGGGTGGCCTTCCTCTTCCCCGTCTTCGCCGCCCTGGCCGCCAGCGTCCACCTGCAGTGGAGCGGGTCGCGGGCCTGGCGCCCCTGCGTGGCGATGACGCTGGTGGTGACCGCGACGCTGCAGGTCCTGGTGCAGACCGGCTGGCTGCCCACCCCCCTGCCCCGGTCGCTGGACCTGGTGGCCACCGTGGTCACGGTGGTGCTGTCCCTGGCCCTCATCGGCAACGTCGCCCTGCTCGCCGCCCAGCGGGAGGCCGAGAGCGCCGCCCTCGAGCTCGAGCGGCGCACCCGGCACGACGCGCTCCTGCGCGCAGCCACCCACGATTCGCTGACGGGGCGGCTGAACCGCGCCGGGCTGCACGAGCACTTCACCGGGCTCCCGGCCGACGCGGCGGCGGTGGTCTTCGTGGACCTGGACCACTTCAAACCCGTCAACGACCGGTACGGTCACGCCGCCGGTGACCTGCTGCTGCGGTCGGTCGCGGACCGGCTGGCCGCGCTGGTGCGCCCCGGGGACGGTCTGGGCCGGCTGGGGGGTGACGAGTTCGTCGTGCTGCTGGCCACGGGGGACGCCGCGGTCGTGGCGGAGGTGGCCGCCCGTGCCGCCGCCGCGCTGCGGACCCCGTTCGACCTCGAGGGGGTCGTGGTCCGCATCTCCGCCAGCGTCGGCACCGCGCTGAGCGCCGAGCCGGTCCCCTTCGAGGACCTGCTGCGCCGCGCGGACGAGGCGATGTACACCGAGAAGGTCCACCACCGTCACCGGGTCGCGCCACCGGCGGGTCGAGACCGCGCGGGGGCCGACGCCGGGGTCGACTGAGCGCGTCGCCCGGTCCGCCAGGCGTTCGACGGCCTCGAACACGCGCGGGTGCGGGTGCCGTGTCGGACCCGTCTGCGATGGTCTCCCCGTTCCACAGCGAGGAGAGACCCATGACGACGCTCGACCCCCTCCCACCGCTCTCGCGGGCGGTCACCCGGAGGTACCGGCACCGGTACGCCGTGCTGGACGTCGAGACGACGGGGCTGCGGCCCGAGGCGGGCGACCGGATCGTGCAGGTCGCGGTCTGCCTGGTGGACCCGCGGGGTGTCGTCGAACGGTCCTGGTCCACCCTCGTCGACCCCCGGCGCGACCCCGGCCCCGTCCACGTCCACGGCATCACGCGCGAACGCCTCGTCGGTGCCCCGGTGTTCTCCGAGATCGCGCCCGTCGTGGCCGGGCTCCTCACCGGTCGCGTGTTCGTCGCCCACAACGCGGGGTTCGACTGGAAGTTCCTCAGCGCGGAGATGTCCGCCGCGGGGATTCCCCTGCCGAGCCGTCAGCGGTTGTGCACGTGGAAGCTGGCGCAGCGGCTCGACCTGCCGGTGGCGAACCTCAAGCTGTCGACGCTGGCGGCCCACTGGGGCGTCGAGCAGCTGCGCGCGCACGACGCCGTCGACGACACCCGCGTGCTCGTGGAGGTGCTGCGGGCCGAGCTCACCCTCGCCCAGCGGGCCGAGGTCGACCTGCCCCTGGTGCGGACCGCGCCGCGCGGGTTCCTGACCCGCCTCCTCAGCCGATCGCGCCGGGCGGGGTGACGGGGCCGGTCAGGAGGTGCGCGAGCAGCATCGAGCCGACGACCAGCACCACGAGCGCCAGCACCAGCGCCGCCAGGTCCTCCCGCACCGTCCGCACCGTCCGGGCCGGGCGGTGCGCCGGGACCTCCGCGGTCGACGTCGTGGTGCGCTCCGGGCTGTGCCCGGCGTCCAACCGCTCCCGCAGGAACTCCGTCAGCTCCTCGACCTCGGCCGGGGCCAGCGTGCCGCCGAGGGAGCGCAGGTGCCCCACGAGGTGCGCGCGGCCCACGACCGGCACACCCGAGCGGGTGCGGGTGGGCCGGAACGGCTGGTCCACCAGGCACAGGACGCCACGGGCGGCCGACCGGTGCCGGGGCGGCAGGAGCGCCGCGACGGCCGCCGTCGTCCGGGCCACGCCGTCCAGGTCCTTCTCGCGCCGGTAGCCGTTCTGGTGCAGGTGACCGTCGTCCAGGGTGACGTTCCCCGCCCACTTCTTCGCGTCCACCACGACGACCCCGCCGGGGCCGACCGCCACGTGGTCGAGGTTCGCGAACCGCCGTCCCGGCCAGTGCACGTCGTGCAGCACCCGCCACCCGTGATCTTCCAGCTCCGTCAGCGTCTGCGCGACCAGGCGCTCGCCCTCCGCGCCGGCCGACCACGCGTGCTGGACGCGTTCGGCCGCCGCGAGCCGCTCGCGCAGTTCGGCGGCGGTCAGTTCGCGGCGCAGCCGGTCCACGCGCGCGGTCGCGCGTCGCGCCTGCTCCTGCGCCCCACCGCCCGCGATGCCCACCCCCGGTGTGTCGGCGCCCGGTCCGGGGGAGGCTGAGGAAGATCACCCGGGTGGCCCCCGGGCGGGTGAGGGGGCAGGCGTCACCGCGTCGTCAGAGCGGTCCGGGCGAACGCGACCAGGGCCGGGTCCGGCGGCGGCGGGTCCTCGCGCGCCTCCGGTGACCGGCCGGCGGCGACGGCCACCAGGGCCAGGAGTTGCGGCAGCCGTTCGTGCTCCTCCCGCCCCACCGGCAGGGAGGCGGCGAGGTGGGCGGGCAGCCGGGCCTGGTCGCCCCGCAACTGCATGCCCAGCTTCGTCAGCAGCAGCCGGCCGCGGTACCTGCGGACGAGGCCGAACGTGCGCAGGAGTTCCCGGAACTCCAGGACGGGGAGCGTCTGCACCTCCCGGGTGCCCGCCCCGATCCACTCCGCGTCGAGGTCCAACGCCGCGAACGCCGCGCGGACGTCCACGGGTTCGAGGTACTCCGCGCTCGTCAGCGCCAGTCCCTCGTCCCCGATCCGGTCCAGCACCCACAGGACGTCGTGCAGGTGGGAGTTCGTCCAGCCCATCGCCGGCTGCAGCGCGTCGTGGGCGTCGTCGAGCGTCAGGTCCGACGCGACGTCCAGCCGCCGCCACACCGGTGGTTCCACGTCGTCGAGGGACACGCGTAGTGCCGCGGGATCCAGCGGGCTGGGCTCGGGGGCGTCCGGGTGACGGGGCACGGCGGCAAGGTACGCACCTCACCAGGCGAGGTGGCCGTCGAAGAAGTCGTAGAGCCCCGGTGCCCGCCACAACGGCGAGCCCGCCGTCGCCGCGCGGTACACCCCGGTCGCCGCACCGCGCACCCGGTCGGTGTCCACGGGCCAGCGCAGCGGCGCGGCCAGCGCCTGCAGATCCGCCTCCGGCCGGGCCAGGAGGTCGCGGACGTGCTGCACCGCAGGCAGCGTCGCGAGCTTGTCGCCGTTGCAGCGCGGGTCGACGGCCACGAGGTTGCGAGCGCCGTCGAGCGGGACGCCCGACCACGGCAGGACGTGGTCGACGTGGACCCTCGCACCCAGCCGCTGGTCGCAGTAGAAGCAGCGGTTGCCCTGGAACTCCCGCAACCCCGGGGCGAGCCGAGCGACGGCCGTCCGGTCGGCGCCGAAGAGGAAGGCGTGCAGGTCGGGGACGTCGAGCTCGGCGGCGTTGTGGCGCTGCACGTCGTCGACCCACCACTGCTGCACGACGGGTTGCAGCAGCGGGGAGACGCGGGCCAGCGCCGCGGGAACGCCGGGGAACAGGTCGACGGCCCAGTCGCGCTGCGCCAGAACCGATCGCGACACGTCGTCGTGCAGCCAGGAGTCGTCGTAGAGGAACGGGGCACCCGGTTCGCGGCCACCGGTCCTCTGCAGGCGGAACACCGGCTGCCGCGCCAGCGTCAGGGCGATCCGGTCGACGGCCGCGGACCAGCGCGCGGGGTCGGCCTGCCGCAGTTGCGCGGGGGTTGACAGCTTCCGTGCTCGCGCTTCCCGTTGCAGGTCGTGGACGATCGAGGGGATCGTGACGGCCCCCGGCCGCGTGTGCTGGACCTGCCGCAGCACCCCGTGCTCGCCGTAGACGCGGACCTGCGGCCAGTACGCCTCGACGACCCGTTCGGCGAGCGCCGGGATGGGCACCCGCAGCCCCGCCTCCGGCCCGACCGGATTCTCCAGGCAGTGCTGCAGCAGCGCGTCGAGCGTCGCCAGCTTGTAGGTCGAGACGCGCCGCCCCGTGGCCAGCAGCTGGGCCAGGCGCGCGCCGAGGTCGAGGGCGTCCACCTACCGCCGCCGGGCGAACTCGTCCAGGGCGGCGGTGAAGGAGGAGTTGTGCTCGCTGAGGTGCGGCCACACGGACCGGACGCGGTCGGTCGCCTCGCGCGCCGACAACCCCTCCGTGCGGACGAGCCACGCGCGCAGGACGAGACCGGTGCGGGACGCGCCGGCGTGGCAGTGCACGAGGACCCGTTTCCCGTCGGCGCGCAGCGCCGCGATGTCGGCCAGGACGTCGTCGAGGACGGTGACGAGTTCGGTGTTCGTGTCGTCGTCGGTGAGGTAGGCGAAGCGCTGGACGTCGTGCCCGAACCGTCCCCCGGTGCGGCACAACGAGACGACCGCGAGGTCCCGGTCGCTGCCGCGGGCGCCGTCGAGGTCGCACGCCCACACCCCGTCGGTGACCTCGACCGGTTCCAGGCCGCGGCTCGGCGTGGGTTCGTGCAGGTCCCCGACGTCCCCGGCGAGTTGGGCGGCCAGGTGCTGCAGGTCCCGCAACTCCCAGACGCGGCCGCCGAAACCCGGGATCCGCCCGTGGACGAGCGACGTCCAGCGGACCGGGATGCCGGTGATGCCCGCCCGTGCCCCGGCGAGCGCACCGGTGACGCATCCGACGGTGTCGGTGTCCCCGCCGAGGTCGACGACGAGGCGCAGCGCCTCCTCGAAGGTGCGCGAGTTCCGCAGCGCCCACAACGCCGAGCCCAGCGTCGGCCACACCGCGCCGTTCGACTCCGTCGCCCGGTCGGGGGTCCAGTCCCGGTGGCACGTGCGGGCCCACTTCTCCCGGTGCGGCTCGGCGATGAGCGGCACCGTCTCGGTGACCGCCGCGTCGACGTCGCGCTCCTCCAGCAGCGCGCGCAGCGCCTCGTGGAAGAGTGCGCACCCCTCGCCGGCGGCCGGGTCGCCGTGGGTGAGGGCGCTCTGGCGCCGCGCCGCGTCCACCGTCGCCTCCCGCCCCGCGCCGGCGAAGAACAACGCCGCCGGTGTCGTACGCATGAGCGAGCCGTTGCCCGCCGCGCGGTGCCCCGCGCGGACGTGCTCGACCGCCGCCGCGTCCCACGGCAGCCCCGAGAGCAGGACCGCGGACGTCTGGACGCCGATGTCCGGCGGCCCCGCCTGCGCCCACGTGCGGAAGTGGTCGAACACGTCCGCCCCGTCCAGCTCGCGGTGCGCGACGAGGGACTGCGCCAGCAGCAGCGCCATCTGCGTGTCGTCGGTGAACTCTCCCGGCTCCCACCCCAGCGGCCCGCCCCCGCACATCTCCGTGCGCACGCCGCGGGCGGCGGTGGGGAAGCGGGCGCTGAACGCGTCCGGCGGGCCGAACTCGAACGGCGCGCCGAGCGCGTCGCCGACGGCCGAGCCGACGAGGGCGCCCATCACCCGGTGCTGGCGGTCCACGGTGGCCTCCTCGGTGGTCGGGGTTCGACCCTAGCCAGCCGTCGACGGAGGGGGACGGGCGTGTCGCCAGACGGGAGCGTGGGAGCCCGCCAATCGGTAGCGTCCAGAAGTCCGTGGCGCCGTGCGCTAGGGATCGCCGCCTGTGGATGACGACCGGACCGTCTCGCCGCGCCCCGTACGGTGCGGCCGTGTGAGCGCATGGGAGGAACCCGGCCCCGCCCCACCCGCCTCGACCACCGCCGTCGCCGGGATCATGCGCCGCACCAGCCGCCGGGACACCCGCCCCGAGCTCGCGCTGCGCCGGGAACTGCACCGCCGCGGTCTGCGCTACCTCGTCGACACCACCCCACCCGGCACGAACCGGCGCCGCCGCGCCGACCTCGTGTTCCGCGGCGCCCGGGTCGCGGTCTTCGTCGACGGCTGCTTCTGGCACTCCTGCCCCGTCCACGTCCACCGCCCGAAGGCCAACGCGGAGTGGTGGCGGGTGAAGCTCGCCAGCATCACCGCCCGGGACCGCGACACCGACGCGGCGCTCGCGGCCGCGGGGTGGCACGTGGTGCGGGTGTGGGAGCACGAGGACCCGCGCGCGGCGGCCGACCGCGTGCACGGGGTCGTGCACGCCCGCCGGAAACAACCTCGCCGGCCGCGGTCGAGTTGAACCGACGCGTCAGCGTCTCCGCGGAGGACGTGGGCCTCGGGCGCCGTCCGGCCCGGCACGCTGGACGACGTGGCAGTCCGGGGCGGGCGGACTGGCCGAGCGGCAGGCCGTGGGCCGGTAGCTGTCCTGCATGGACCTGCCGCAGCACTGCTGCTCCGATCCGGGCGTCCTGGTTCAGCCTGGTCGGTGCGGCTGCCGATCACCCTCCCGAGCGATCGTGGACGCCTGCTCGACACACCGTGAGGATGGTGCCGGAGGTGGTGGGATGACGGCGGGAGCGTCGCAGGACGTCGAGGCGCGACGGGCGCGCGCCCTCGCCGAGCAGTACCTCGCTCTGGCCCGGCAGCAGCAGCGCATCGTCCGCCGTCACGAAGCCGGTAGCGCCGGCGAGCGCCGCATCGGCGCGCTGCTGCAGCCGATGTCCGCGTACGGCTGGACGTTGCTGGCGGACCGGCGGTGGCCGGGGACGCGGGCCGCCAACGTCGACCTCCTGCACGTCGGCCCCGGCGGCGTCCTCGTCCTCGACGTCAAGAACTGGCGGGAGGTGCACGTCGAGGGCGGCCGGCTGTGGCGCGGTCAGGAGGACGCGCACGACGACGTCGACAAGGTCGCCCGCATCGCCGAACTCGCCGAGCAGTCCGTCGCCGAGATCGGGCTCGCGCCGCTGGAGGTGGTGCCGATCCTCGTCTTCGCGGGGGAGTCGTTCGACCCCTTGACCCTGGGTCGCGTCACGGCGATGGGGGAGAAGCAGCTCGTGCCGTGGATCAACCGCCGGGGCGAGCGGTTGACCGCGGAGAAGCTGCCGGCGGTGTTGGCCGTCCTCGAGCGTGACTTCCCGCCCCACGAGGACGCCGGTCCCGTCGTGCTCAGCCCCGTCGTCGTCCCACCCGTCCTCCCGCTGCCCGAGCCCGCGGAGGTCCCTGAGCAGCAGGCGCTGTTCAGCGCCGTCGAGCTGGAGGACTCCCTCCTCGAAGGCGCCCTCGCCGCGCCCATCGAGGACTGGATGGCGTTCCTGCACCCCGGCCAGGCCAAGCTGGTCCGCCAGGTGCGCAACGGACCGGCGCGGGTGCGCGGCCCCGCGGGGACCGGCAAGACGGTCATCGGCCTGCACCGCGCCGCCTACCTCGCCACCACCCGCCCGGGGAAGCTGCTCTACGTCTCCTTCGTCCGCACCCTGCCCACCGTCCTCAGCGCGACCTTCGCCCGGCTCGCGCCCCAGCACGTCGACCGGGTGGAGTTCTGCGGGGTGCACGCGTGGGCGCGCCGCTTCCTCGACGCGCGCGGGGTGCGTCACCGGGTGGACTTCACGGCCGCCGACACCTGCTTCTGGCGGTCGTGGGCGAGCGTGGGCCGGTACTCGGCGCTCGCCGAGGTGCCGGTGCCCGTGACGTACTGGCAGGAGGAGATCGCCTCCGTCATCAAGGGCCGCGGGCTCACCGACTTCTCCGAGTACGCCGACCTCACCCGTGTCGGCCGCTCCACCCCGTTGAACCGCGCGCAGCGCGAGGCGGTGTGGCGGCTCCACACGGCCTACGACGTACTGCTGCGCTCGCGCGGCCTGCACGACGCGGCGGACCTCCTCGTCCTCGCCCTGGCTGAGGTCCGGCGAAGGCCACTGGAGGATCCCTACGCCGCCGTCCTCGTCGACGAGGTGCAGGACCTCAGCCGCGTCGGCGTGCAGTTGCTGCACGCCCTCGGTGGGGACGGCCCCGACGGCCTGCTGCTCATCGGCGACGGCCAGCAGGCCGTCTACCCCGGCGGCTTCACGCTCTCGGAGGCCGGCATCACCGTCCGCGGACGTTCGACGGTGCTGGAGACCAACTACCGCAACGCCTCACGCATCATCGAGACCGCCGTCGCCGTCGTGGCCTCCGACGCGTTCGCCGACCTCGACGACTCCCTCGAGGAGGGCGCCCGCCGCATGGAGGTCGCCCGCGACGGCGGTGTGACGGTGCGCATCGACGCCCCCGACGCACGCAGCCTCGACGCGGCGCTCGTCGCCGCCGTGGGCGACCTCGCCGCGGCGGGCACGAGCCTCGGTGACTGCGCCCTGCTCACCGCCACCACGACGGACGCCTCCCGCTACGCCGGTGTCCTGCACCGCGCCGGCGTGCCGCTGGTCCCGTTGGAGGAGTACGCGGGGCAGACGTGCGGGCGGGTCAAGGTCGGCACCATCAAGCGGGCCAAGGGCCTGGAGTTCAAGCACGTCTTCCTCCCGGGGTTGCGGGAGGGCGGGTCGGCGGTGAAGGCGGGGGAGTCGGAAACCGCGTGGCGGGAGCGGTTGGAGGTGGAGCGGCGGGAGCTGTACGTGGGGATGACGCGGGCGCGGGACGGCTTGTGGTTGGGGTTCCTGCTTTGACGTGACCTGATCTGAGGTGATCGGCAGGTGCGGAGCCGAATCGCTGCACCTGCCGCGGTCTGATGCGGGGTTGTTCAGCTCGACCGCACGAGTGAGGCCTGGGTGAAGAAGTCCGTCGGCATCGCGTGGTGCAACCGCCAGGTGATGCCGATCGGTCGTTCCCCCTCGTGGGAGACGTAGTCGGCCGGCCCCAGGAACAGGTAGGGCTCGACGCCGAGATCACCCTGCTTGCGTTGGCGCGCGAACAGCAGCACGTGGGTACCCATCGCCCGGTGGTTCAGGTACCGCTGCCCCGTCGTGGAGGCGACGGTCGTGCGCGACTGCGACTCCCAGTGGAACAACTGCGGCGTCAACGGGTAGTCCCGGTACATCGTCGAGGGCGAGTAATCGGCTTCGGACTTCGTCAGGGTGATGAGCAGCGCGTCGGTCCGGTGTTCGGGCGCCCAGACGACTCCTTCACGGAAGGACATCGGCGGCCGCGAGGCGGTGGCGACGCCGAGAGCGCTGACGATCTCGTCGCGGGAGTACCGGGCGTGGATGCTGAGCGGCAGGTCGGCGAGTTCCCCCTCGAGCCCTGTCGTGGGGTGACGAGCGTCGTCGAAGGCGATGTCGATGAGCTGCGCCAGTTCATCCCCGGCCGCAGGTTCGCCCCGCAGCACGTCGACGATCGTGGCCAGGTCACCGGGTGCACCGGACGGCCAGAGGGTCGCGGTGAGCATCCCGGCGAGGTGCCGCTCGACGGGGGAGAGCGCGTCGGCGGTGACGTCGTCGGAGAGCAGCCGGGTGTACGCATCGCGGCGCAACCGGTCGTCGACGTGGGTCACGGCACGCACCCGCTTCAGCAACGTGGTCTCCGCAGGACCGGCTGGTCTCGTCTCCGCCCCGGCCCGGCGGCGCAGGTCCGTCCACGACCGGTTGCTGCCGAGCAGTTCCCGCACGCTGAGGCCGCTGGCGGTGAGGAACTCCGCGATGCCGCTCGTCGGGTGTGTCCGAATCTCGCTGACGAGCGCAGGCGTTCGCGGGCTGAGTTGACGCTTGATGCTGGTGACGACGCGTTCCTGCACCACCTCGTCGAGGACGATGGAACATCCCGCCGGCAGGAACGGGAACCCTTGCTCAGCCTGGTGTTGCAACGCGCCGCGGCTGACACCGGTGAGTGCCCGGAAACGGGTGTCGAAGCGGAAGTCGGCGTTCTGGTGGCCCACGAAGTCCAGCGCGGTCAGCACCGCCTTGCCGGGGGAGGTGCGCAGACCGCGCCCGAGCTGCTGCAGGAAGATGGTCGCGGACTCCGTCGGCCGCAAGAAGAGGACGGTGTCCACCTGCGGGACGTCGACCCCCTCGTTGTACAGGTCGACGGCGAAGAGGACCCGCACGTCGCCGTCCTTCAACCGTCGCAGCGCCGCCGCCCGCTCATCGGAGGTGCTGCTGCCGCTGACGGCGAGCGCGTCGATGCCCGCCTCGCGGAAGACCCGCGCCATGTAGTGCGCGTGCTCGACGCTGACGCAGAACCCGATCGCTCGCATCGCCCCCACGTCGCCGACCCTTCGGTGGAGCTCCCGCAGCACCAGGCGGGCCCGCGCGTCGTCACCGGTGTAGAGGTTGGTCAGCCCCTGGGTGTCGTAGCCGCCGCGACGCCAGGTGAGGTCGCGCAGGTCCGTGCCGTCGTCCACGGCGAAGTAGTGGAACGGCACCAGCAGGTCGTCGGCCAACGCGTCCCACAGCCGCAGCTCGGCCGCGGTTCGCCCGCCGAAGAGCGCGAGGACGTCCTGCCCATCGGCGCGCTCCGGCGTCGCCGTGAGTCCCAGCAACTCGATCGGCTCCAACCGGTCGAGGACGCGCTGGTAGCTGCCGGCGCTGGCGTGGTGGCACTCATCGAGCACGACGACGTCGTACTGGCGCGGGTCCACGCTGGCGAGGAGATCGACGCTCAGCGACTGCACGCTGGCGAAGACGTGCCGGCCCCGGCGCGGGCGCTCCCCACCGACGAGCAGCTCCCCGAACGTGCCGTCCCCGAGCACCTCCCGGTAGGTGCGTCGTGCCTGCTCCAGCAGCTCCCGGCGGTGCGCGACGAACAGCAGCGTCAAGTCGCTCCCGTGGTGCTCGCGCAGCTGCCGGTAGTCGAAGGCGGCCAGGACGGTCTTGCCCGTCCCGGTGGCCGCGACGACGAGGTTGCGGTGCCGGTCGTGCAGCTTCCGTTCCCCGGCGAGCTGCTCCAGCATCTCCTGCTGGTGCGGCCGCGGCGTCACCTCCAACCCCGACAGGTCGACCGGCGTCCCCGGCCCGCGCTGCCCGCCGGCTTCAGCGAGCGCGTCGTCCAGCCGGTCCCCGTCGCGTGCCGGTACGTACGTCTCGAAGGTGCTGCTCTCCCAGTAGCTGGTGAAGGTCGCGTCGAACTTCGCCAGCAGCGCCGGGTTCGCCACCGCGGACAGGCGGACGTTCCACTCCAAGCCGTCGAGCAGCGCCGAGCGGGACAAGTTCGACGAGCCGACGTAGGCGGTGCTGAATCCGGTCGCGCGGTGCACCACCCACGCCTTCGCGTGCAGCCGAGTACGTGTCGTCTCGTAGATGACCTTGACCTCGGCGCCGAACTCGTCCACCAGCCGGTCCACGGCCCGGCGTTCCGTCGCCCCCATGTACGTCGTCGTGATGACCCGGAGGGGCACCCCGCGGTCCTTGAGGTCCCGCAGCGCGCTCTCCAGCAGCCGCAACCCCGACCACTTGACGAAGGCGCACAGCAGGTCGACGCGGTCCGCACTGACCAGCTCCGCCCGCAGCTCGGCCGCGAGGCTCGGATCGGCGGTGCTGTTCGTCAGTAGCGCGGCCTCCGACAGTGGCGTCGCTGGTCGGACCGTCGACGGCTGCGTCAAGGCCCGCCGCCGGTGGGCGGCGAGGAGCTGGCGCGGTGCGCCCTTCTCGTCGGGGACTGGCACAGCCCCGTGCTCACCCAGGACACCGAGCAGGTCGGCTACCAAGGCGAGGCGTTCGTTGGAGTCGGTCGTCGCTTCCAGGGCACGTTCGACCAGGTCGTTGACGTGACGTGAGAGGACGCGAGGAGCATCGGCGACGTCGACGCTGCGCAGCACCGTCGTCCACCCCTGAGCCCGGGCCAAGGACGCGTCCAACCCCGTGGCTATGACCGTCTCGTGCAGGCCTTCCCGCAGGCCGTACCCGTCGTCGACAGATCCTGTGCTCACTCCTCCACTCTCGCAGACGTTCTGATCCTCTCCGGTCGAGAGCGAGTGCATGTGATCTGCCCGCGCGAACGCCAGCGCGTCGGCGCCGATTGGCGGTCGGTGAGGTGCTCGACGTGCTCACCGTCGCTGGTGTCGCCGCCACGCTGGCCTCAGGGGCCCCTGGCCATCCCGCTCCATCCTCGATCTGCTCCTGGTGAGGATCGACGAGGTGAGAGGCAGGATCGACGCCTCCGACCAGGCGACGTGGGCTTCGACAGGCTGAAGCAGGGCGCGCGATGCCTACTTTTCCGGTCAGTTGACTCTTATGCTGGACGCATGGATCTCGGCCACCCCGTACGAGCCGTCGTCCCGTCCTTGGACGGGCCAGTGCTCACCGCCCTGGCCGGGCTGACGGTTTCGATCTCCGGCCGCGAGGTCGCCCGCCTCGTCGGAACCGCCTCCCCGGCCGGGGTGCAACGCGTCCTCACCCGTCTCGTCGGGGAGGGAGTCGTCACTGTTGAGCGCCGACGGAACGCGGCCTACTACAGCGTCAACCGGAACCACCTCGCCTGGCCCGCGGTGGAGATCCTCGCTGGCCTGCGCCGGGAGCTCCTGCACCGCATCGAGGAACGGGTCCGGTCCTGGGCCGTGCCGGTCGAGACGGCCGCGGTCTTCGGTTCCCTCGCCCGGGGGGAGGGGAGCGTCGAGTCCGACGTCGACCTGTTGCTCGTCCGTGCTGACGAGGTGACGGGGCAAGGGGCCCTCGCCTGGGAGGACCAGGTGGACTCCCTCGTGACCGCCGTCCAGTCCTGGAGCGGCAACCCGGCGCAGCCGTACGACATCTCCGTGAGCGACCTCCGAGCTCACGTCGAAGCCGACGAGCCCATCGTGCGCTCGTGGCGGGGGGAGGCCATCACCCTCGTCGGTCGGGACCTCGGCGCCCTCCTGCGGAGCGTGGCGCAGTGAGTCCGTCCGGTCGCACGAGCGACTGCTCGCCCACCGAGGGGCGGACCCGGCTGGAGCAGGCACGCGCGTTCCTCGAGGTTGCGGAACTGATCGTCGACGAGATCGATGACGGTCTCGCCACCCCGCAGGTGGCGGCGTCGTTGGCGGTCTTGTCCGGCATCGCCGCGTCCGACGCGGTGTGCTGCAGCCGACTGGGACAGCGGTCGCGGGGGCAGGACCACCGGCAAGCCGTCGATCTGCTTGCCACCGTCCGGCCCGACGGGCCGGCGATGGCGAAGGACCTGCGGCGTCTCCTGGAGATCAAGGACCAGGCGCACTACGCCGCCACCATGGTCTCCGCCACCCGTGTCGAGCAGGCCGTTCAGTGGGCTCGCCGGCTGTACGACCTCGCGGTGCGAGTCGGCTGACGTCGATCGCCGGGACCGGTCCGAGGCGGGTGTCCTGGCGCCTCATCGCCGTCCCCCTGCTGGGGCACCGGGGAACGGGGTGGATCGACCGACGACCCGCCGGCTCCGCGGTGATCGAGCACCGGCGTTCGCGGCGGTCCGAGCGGCGGTGCTCCGACCTGCAGCCGCCGCTGCACGAGGGGCACGTCGCGCACCCGGTCCACCGCCTCGTCTGGAGACCGGCTGAACCTGGCCGTCGCCGAACGCTCGATCAAGCTTCACAGTCAACCTTGATTATGATGTCGCCGTGTCCCGTCTCGTCAGCGCGCAGTGGACGCCCGAGCGCGACATCACCGGTGTCCCTCGACGCCACCGTCAGCCCTGCCGCTACGACGCCTTCGTCCCCGACCGGCTCGTCGGTCGCGAGGTCCTGCTGCCCGCTGACGTCGCCGCCGACGTCTCCGACGCCGAACGCGCTGTCCAACGGCTCAACGCCTCCGGGATCCCGTACCGCGGGTACGAGGCGATCGCCCGCCTCCTGCTGCGGGCGGAGGCCGTCGCGTCGTCTCGCATCGAGGGGCTCGAGATCGGTGGGCGTCGGCTGGCGCGCGCCGACGCCGCCCGCGAGGTCGGAGCGCTCCTCAAGGACCTCGTCGGGTACCTGGACTCCGACGTGCACCCACCGGTCGTGCAGGCCGCGATCGCGCACGCGCAGTTCGAGACGATCCACCCCTTCGCCGACGGCAACGGCCGCACCGGCCGGGCGCTGATCCACGTCGTCCTGACCCGTCGCGGGCTCAGTCCCCACCACGTCCCGCCGGTCAGCCTCGTCCTCGCCACCCGCAGCCGGGACTACGTCGCCGGTCTGGAGTCCTTCCGCGCGGATGGCCATGCAGGTGTCGCCGAGTGGATCGCCACCTTCGCGGCGGCGACGTCCGAGGCGTGCGCCCGAGTGGCCGGGCTCACCGACGGACTCGTGGCGCTGGACCGCCGGTGGCGGGAGGCGCTCGGGCCGGTGCGCGCCGGGTCGACGGTGGCGCAGCTGCTCGATGAGATCCTGCCTCGGACGCCGATCACGACGGTGGCGCAGCTGGTCCGCCTGACGGGTCGCTCTGCTCAGGCCGTCAACGAGGCTGTCGACCGCCTCCACCGCGCCGGCGTGCTGCGCCAGACCACCGCGGGCCGGCGCAACCGCGCCTTCGAGGTGAACGGGCTCGTCGACCTCATCACCGGTTTCGAGCGGTCCCTCGCCTCACCCGTCGCCGACACCGCGGTGGAGCCACCCGTCCGGCCGGTGCCGCACCGCGCCCCCGGCCGCTGACGACCCGGACCGTCGTGTCCGACCCTTCTGCCACAGTCGCTACGGACGGTGACTTCGGGAGGGGACGTCATGGCCGCGGTGTTCGTCGAACTGGGTCTCCGGCTGGCTGCCTGGTACCTGCGTGCGCTCCACCGCTCCTGGCGGGTGGTGTCGCGCTGGATGCGTCCGCGCCGCTGCACCGACCCGCACGTGGAACGCCTGCAGGCGTGGCGGTCCTGGCTCGGGTACGGCAGCGTCGTCGTCGCGGTGGCAGCGTCGCGTGACGTGCACGCGGACATCGCGGGCGGCCTGCTGGAGGGAGCTCTCCTGGGGTTCGCCCTCAAGGCCGTCGTCGCGGTCCCGGTCTTCCTCGTCGGCATCGCCGTCGTCGCTGTCCGCAGCCACGGCACCCAGCGGCGGGACCGGCTCGCGCCGACCGTCCGGCCGTTCCTCCTGCTGCTCGCGGTCGTGGGAGTGCCATCGCTGTGTGTCGGGGCGATAGACCGGGTGCAGCACCTGCCGGCGGGGTCGGCGGCCTCGTCCGTCGTCCAGCCCGTGCTCCTGGGCGGCGGCATCGTGCTCTACCTGCTCTTCCCGTTCCTGCTGGCCGGGGCGGCCGCTGTCCTCGTCCACGGGGTGCGACACCTGTTCTGCGCCGGCGACGTCCACCCGCTGCTGCCCTCGATCCTGGCGTTCGTCGTCGCCCTCGCCAGCGGTGCGGAGAACGTCGACCAGGCCCTTCAACCCTCCGTCGGCGTCGAACACACCTTGTCCCTCCTGGGTGTCGGTGGTTCGTTGACCGTGCTGGGCCTGACCGTCTACGAGCACCTGCGGCTGCGGCGCCTGGGGTGGCGGTGGTCCGACCTGCGTGTCCCGATCACCGACCTCCCGCGCAACCACCCGCTGCGCCGCCGCGCCTGACTCACCCCGTGGCGAACCGCCTCAGGTCCGCGAGCAGCTCCGCCAGCACCGCCTCCTCATCGACGCCCATCCCGACCCGTTCGACCTCCACCGCCAGGTCGACGTCCCACGGCGTCGGGACGGGGTTCCCCCGCAACGGGCGCCCGGAGTGACGCACGGCGTCGCGGTAGTCCGCGACCGACATCCGCCACGGTTCCGCGCCCAGCTCCAGCACGGAACCGGCGATCGACAAGCCGCCCCAGTCCAGGTCCCCGTGGTACCGCAGCCGAACCCCGTCTCCCACCAACGACCGCAGCAGCACGGACCCCGCTGCGCTGGGCCGCCCGGCGAGGCAGACCAGCGGCGGCGTGGCCGTGCCGAACTCGTCCAGCGCGGCCCGCAGCACCACCGGGTTCTCACACATGTGCACCACCCGCCCGGCCAGTCCGGACGTCGGGACACCCGCCACCACGTGCCGCAGCGTCAGGACCGTCGGCAGGCCGGCGAGGCGCCAGGACTCCAGTGCCCGTCCGGTGGGGGACTCGTCCCCGGGGAACCCCGCCACGAGGACGGTCGAGGAGACGTCGTCGAGCGCGACACCTGCGCCCGCCCACACGGCCCGCCGTTCGGCGGCGTTCGCGGGCGCGGGAACTCCCGCGACGTGGGCGAGCGCCGAGAGCACGAGCCCCGCCAACGCCCCGCCGTCCAGGGCGTGCGGGTCGCGGACCGTGCGCTGGGCCAGGCTTCCCACCGCCTCCCCGGACGACGGCAAGGCGGCGAGGACGGCGCACAACCCCGCGGCGATTTCCGCCGAGCGCACCGACCTCCGCACCGTCGGCGAGTTCCGCGTCGTCGCCCACCAGTCGGCCCACTGCGGGTGGGCCACGACGAGATCGTCGACCGGTCCCAGCAACGCGGCCCGGGCGGCCTGCTCCGCCGCGGCCTGGTCGGCGCGCACGGGTACCGGCCCGTCGAGGTGCACGACCGCGTCGACGAGACCGGCCGGCCAAGCGCCGCGCCGCAGCACGGCGTCGACGTCTTCCAGCCGCACCGACAACGACCCGGAGGCACGTGGTGGGCGCCCGAGCAACCGCTCGACGACCTCCCGTTCGACGGGGGAGGGATCGCGCAACGCGACGGACCCGGCCACGGGTTTCCCGGCCGCGATCCGCTCTCGCACCCGGCGGCGCAACCACGCGGCGTCCGGTCCCCCGAGGAGGGCCCGCAGGCGGGCATCGTTCACGAGAACAGGTCGTCCTGCTCCGGCGGTGGGGTCGCCCGCGGGGCGGGGACGACGGACTGGCTCGTGGGCCGGTCGATCTCGTGCCGGGTGTTCCCGTCCCAGCGGAACGAGGTGACGAGCACCGCGTCGACCCCCTCCACGCGCGACAGCTGGGCGATGCCGATGCCGGGAACCTGGGGGTAGCAGGCCCACTCCCGTTCGCTGGTCATGACGACGTCGAGGTCGAACTGCGCGAGCAACCCCAGGTAGTCGGCGCGGGCGGTGTCGTCCACCCCGGCGAACGCCTCGTCGAGGGTGATGATGCGCGGGGCGTCGGGGTTCCCCGCGGACCGGTAGTGCGCCGAGGCCGCCGCGAACAGAGGGACGCTGGCCGCGAGGACCTGCTCCCCGCCGGAGGCCGGGCCGTCGGCGGGACGCCACTGGCCGTTCTGCCGGCGCTGCACGCTGAACCGGTGCCAGCCGCGGTAGTCCAGCGCGGTCGTGAGGTGTTCCAGCCACGTCCCGGCCGAACTCTCCTGGCGGACGGCCTGGATCCGCTGCTGCAGGAACTCCCCGACGGCCGTGCGGTCCTCCGCCGACCAGGCGTCGGCACTCTGCCGCAGCAACCTCCGCCGCGCCTCCTCCAATCCGGCCGGCCCGTCGGGCACGGGTTGCCACTGCATCCGCAACCGCATCCCGGTGCTCAACGGACGCTGCTCGAGTTCGGCGTTCATGTCGGCCACCTGCCGTTCGGCGGCCCGGATGAGGTCCTGCAGCTCCCCGGCGACCTCGGCGACGAGGTGGTTCTCCAGGACCTCCCGCTCGCGGGCGTCGAGCAGGCGCTGCCGATCCCCGGCGTCCGCGTCGAGGTCGGCGTGCAGGTCCGGCACGGTCGTCGTCCGCCCGGCGTAGCGGACGTCGACGACGATGACGTCCGCTACGAGCGACCACGTCGCGGTGTTGCCCCGGCGCGCCAGGGTGTCGGTGAGGTTCTTCACCTCGGCGGTCACCGCGTCCTGGGACCGCTGCCACTCCTTCTCGTCCAGGTCCTCCGGGATCGCGGTGTCGGCGCGGCGCGCGAACGCCACGGCCGGGGTGGGGGCCCACGGGGTCGAGGTGTCGGGGACGTCGAGGTCGGCCCCGGCGACGGCCACGATCCCGCTGGCGGCGAAGGTCCGCAGTTCGGCGACCGCGCCGTCACGCACCTCCTCGGCCGCCTGCAGTTCGAGGGTCAGCTGGGACCGGCGCCCCGCGACCTCGCCGAGGGCGCGCTCGGCCTCGCTCTTCTCCCGCTCGGCCGGTCCCACCGCCTTCCGAGCCCGGTCCAGGTCGTCCCGCACCGCCGCCAACTGCGCCTGCAGGTCCTCCACGGCACGACCCAGGCTCTCGCGCAACGTCTGCGCCCGCGTCCGGGCCGTCGTCGCCGCTTCCTCGCGTTCCCGCAGGACGACCTCGGCCCGCTGGGCGTCGTCGTCGGCCGCGGCGACGTCCTCCTCCGCGCTCGCCAGGTCCTGCGCGCTGCGGGTGACGGTCTCCCACCGCTGCTGCAGCTCGGTGGCGGACGCCTGCACGTCCGCGACGGCCGCGGCCACCGCGGCCACCGCGGCCGGGTCGGGGTCCAACCGCAGTTCACGTGCGCCTTCCCTGGCACGCAGGTCGGCCGCCTCGCTCGCGGCGACAGCGGTGGCGAGGTCGGCGTCCGCTCGTCGCACGGCGGCGTCGGCCTCGACGGCGGCCTCGGCCAGGGAGGTGCGGCGGGCGTGCGCGGCCCGCAGGTCCGCGTCGTCCGGCAGCGCGCGCCGCTCCGTGGCGAGGACGTTCGCGCGACGGTCCAGTTCCGCCAGCTCCTCGCGGACGGCCCCGCGGTCGGCGCCGTTCGTCGTCAGCTCGGCCTCGACGTCGGCGAGCCGTGCGCGCCGAGCTGCTTCACGCGCGCTGCGCCCGATGAACCGGGCCTCGGGCACCGACCACCGGCCGGTCAGCACACCGAGTCGGAAGGTGCCGTCGGGCGCGACCGCGCTGGTGGCGTCATCCCGGTCCCATGCCACGGTGGCCAGCGCCGCGCGCACGGTGTCCTCCGTGAGCGGCGCCGCCTCCCTCCCGTCGAGGGCGGGTCGCAGCACGTCGAGCAGGGACGGCCCGTCCACCGGCGGTCCCGTGCGCACGACGACGTCACCGTCCGGTGCGGGGGTTCCGGGGTCGGGGAGCACCCACGCGTCGAGGAGGCCGGAGGCCTGCAACGCGGCCTCCAGGCCGGCACGGTCGGTGGCGGGCAGGTCGGGGGCGAAGTCGACGACCCGCCACAGCGGCGCTCCCGGCCGCCCGGCCCGGTCCGCGGTCCGGGTGGGCGGCAGCGGCGGTTCGGTGTCCTCCCCGGCCTGCAACCGCGACCGCTCCGCCGTGAGTTCCACCTCCCGCTCGGTCAGCGCGCGGTTCCGGCCGGTCGCCTCGGCGCGCGCGGTGGCCAGGTCGCGGGTGACGCGGCCGACGGTCTCGTCCGCGGCGACCGGCAGCGGGGAGGGGCCGTCGACGGTGGACGTCCACCCGCGCAGTTCGGCCAGCACCCCCGTGACGTCGTCGAGCCGCAGTTCCCGAGCCGTGTCCAGCGCGGTCGTCACGGCGCCGACGTGGGTGTCGGCGGCCCGTTCGACGGCGAGGTCGGCCTCGGCGGACCGCTCGGCGATCCGGTCGACCTCGGCGCGGGCGCGGTCGCTGTCCTGCTGTCGCCGGTTCCGGTGGGCCTGCGCGTCGGCCTGCTCCCGCAGCAGGGTCTGCACGTGCTGGGTCTCCCTCCCGCGCCGTTGCGCGGCGGCCCGGACGGTGTCCAGGTAGGACGTGGGGTCCTGCGCCGTGGGGTCCTGCGCCGTGGGGTCCGGCGGCTCCGGCAGGAGGATCCCGGCGGCGCCCGCTCGACCGGTCAGGGTGGTGAGCGCCGTCTCGAAGCGCTCGCGGGCCTCGCCGAGTCGCGCGCTGCGGTCGTCACGGGTTCCCCGGGCGCGATTCAGCCGTTGCTGCGCACCATCAGCCGCGCGGCGGGCGTCCAGCGCCGCCGTGGTCGCCAACTCGGCGGACGTCTCGGCCTCGGCGAGGGTGGACAGGCGCTGGTCGCCGGCCAGGGCGGTCTGCCGGGCGGACAGGTCTGTCAGCTGTTCGCGGACCTGCGTGAGCCCGCCCGTGGCTGTGGTGAGCCGCTCGGTCGCCGCGGTGTGGTCGCGCTCGGCCTGCGCGACGTCGCGTCCGACCGCCTCGTAGCGGGACTGCGCGCGTCGCACGTCGCCGGTCCGACGTTTGACGGCGGCGCGGGCGTAGCGGCGGTAGTGCCGCAGGAAGGCGGTGGCCGCCTCGCGCGCTTCCAGGACGTCGTGCAGATCGCGGCGGTCGTCTTCGAGGCTGCGGAACGCCTCGGCGACGTCGGCGAGGACCTGCGGGTCCAGGGGCGGCAGCGCCTCGGTCAGCGCCGCCGACAACGCTGCCGCGTCGGGGCGTTTGGTCAGTTGCGGGCGGCGCAGCTGCACGAGCAGGTCGACGAGCGCCCCGTACCGTTCTTTCCCGAGGCGGAACAGCGTTTCGTCGACGTGCCGCCGGTAGGCCCACTGGGAGTCGAAGGGGACACCTGCGTCACCCAGGGCATCGATGAGACGTTCCCGCGGCAGGGCGGTGCCGGCGCGGTCCACGAGGAACAGGTCGCGGCCGACCCGCTCGGACGTCGAGAAGAACCAGTGCCGGGCGATGCCGCGACCGGTCACGGCCTTCATCCCGCACCCCAGGGTGCGGAACTCCTCACGACCGTCGCGGTCGAGGCGGCCGAGTTCGAGCCAGGTGTACCCGGTCCGTTCGCTGTGCGGGTGCGCCCCGTCGAGCAGCAGGTTCCACTCCATGCGCTTCTTGCGGTCCCCGTCGGGTTCGACGCGGTGCGAGGCCAGGTCGCCGTCCAGCAGGAACGGCAGGGTCAGCGCCAGCACCTTCGACTTGCCCGCACCGTTGTTCCCGCGCAGCAGCAACCGGCCGTCGTGGAACCAGAACTCCTCGACGTCGTAGTAGTACAGGTCGACCAGCCCGGCGCGCAGGGGCCGCCACCTCGTGGTGGTGGGCCGGGGCAGGTCGGCGGGGGAGTTCACATCGTCTCCGTGGGGGTGGCCGGGCGCAGGGCGTAACGGTGCAGGGGCGGCAGGGCGCGGACCTCCTCGCGGTCGACGCGCACCAGGCGCAGGGCGGCGAGGCGGTCCAGCGCGGTGGCCACCAGGGTGATCTCCTGACCGGGGGCGTCCGACCCCTTGCGCCAGTCCGCCCGGTGGGACTGCGCCAGCTGGTGCACGTGCCGGCGCAGGGCGCTGACGGGGACGGGGTCCGGTGCCCGCTCAGTGAGGAACTCCGCGATCAGCAGGGCGACGTGGCCGTCGGTCCCGTCCTCGGGCATGCGCAGGTCGGTCAGGTCGTCGGCGGGGTCGACCATCGCGATCCCCTCGGACCGCACCTCGGCGACCAGTCCCGTGAGTTCCTCCACCCGGTCGGTCAGCGCACGTCGCTGACTGGTCAGGTAGGCCAGTTCATCGGCGTCGAGGTCCGCGTGCAGCAGGACGGGATCGTCGAGGAGCCGGCGGGTGAGGCGGTGCCGGATCGCCCGGTTGCGGCCGTCCTCGGTCACCGGCGGCGGCGTGGCCGTCAGGGCCTGCACGCGTTCGTCCAGCGTGGTCGCTGTGATCGTCGAGGGCCCCACCGGCGCGGCCAGCAGACCAGCCAGGACGTGCTGGTCGACGTCGTAGAGGACGTCCCCGGCGGCCCGCAGGTAGGCCTCCTCGTCACCGCTCACCCGCGTCAACGCCCCCAGGTCGAGCAGGGTGCGGACGACCGCGACCAGGTCGCGCCGTTCCTCGACGTGCTCGAGGCGGAAGTCGACCCCGGCGGCCACCAGCTCGGGGTCGGAAGACTGCAGGAGGACGTCGTCGGCCAGCAGCCCCAGGGTGATCTGGCTCTCGGAACGGGACAGCACGGCCAGGGCCAGGCACAGCAGCACGTACCGGCGGCGGGAGTAGGGGCGACGTTGGGCGTCCACCAGCGGACGGGTCCCGTCGCCGGGGTCGGCGGTCACCTTCTCCAGACGGGCGAGCTCGGGTTCCACCCGCAAGCGCCACCCGGTGTTGAGGTCGAACCACTGCCGCAGCCAGTCGGCGTGCCTCCGCACGAGGACGAACGCCTCGGCGTCGCGACCCGCCGGCCTCAGCAGGGGCCGCAGGAGGAGGGCGCGGGCGGCGCGGCGGCGCTCGTGCCGGCGGTCGTCCTCCAGCCGCCCGGACAGGGTGCTGCTCACGACTGGGAGACCTTCGGCGCCGTGTCGCGGATGTCCACGAGACCGTCGGGCAGGTGGAGCGTCCCGTGCTCCGAGCGGACGGGGACGGTCACTCCCGCCGGGTCGAGGGTGATGCGCACCTGCAGCGAGCCGTCCGCGGAGGTCGCCTCGCACGTGGTCCCGGGAGCGTCCGGGCGACGAGCGGCGAGGGCCTGACCCAGCAGGCCCAGGAACACGGTGAAGGCCGGCCCGGACAGGTCGGGCAGGTCGCCGAGACGGCGCGGGCCGTCGGTGAGCAGCTCGGACCGGGCGAGGCGCACCTGCTCCTGCTGCGCCGCAGCGAGTTCGGCCAGGTGCCTGCGCTGTGCCGACCGGTCCTGCACCCGCGCGGGCCGCCCCCGTCGTTCGTGCCGCCCGGTGCGGCGGAACTGCGGGCTGATGCGCAGCGGTTCGGCCTCGGTCCACGACACCACGGCGCGCGGCCCCGTCTCCCGCGCCGTGAGCGTGTCCCCGTCGATGCTCAGGTGCCGGGCCGGGCTCAACCCGAAGGCGTTGTGCCACAGGCGGTGCCGGGAGTCGTCGTCCGGGGCCTGCGCGAACCACAGGGCGAGGCGGCGGAAGTCGGCCGAGCGGTCAGAACGCCCGGACCGGCGCTCGTTGATCACCTGGACGGCGCGCAGGAGCTGCGGGATCGCCGACCGGCCGCGCCGGCGCAGCACGTCCTTCTGGCTCGGCGTCTCCCGGCTGCCGACGAACCAGGTGCGCACCCCCCGCCACCGCTGGTTCCAGACCTCCTGGCCCTGGCCCTCGGTCGTCGTCCCGGCATCGTCTGCGGGGGCGAGGTCGGCCGCTTCCCGCTGGGCCACCGCGGCCAGGGCCGCGTGCACGTCGGCGGCCTCGGCGCGCAGGACGAGGTCACTGATCTGGGCGCCCACGGTGACCAGGTCGGAGAGGAAGCGCTCCAGGTAGTCGACGAGCCGGTCCTTGTACGCGACGAACGCGTCGAGGTCGGCGTCCTGCAGGTCGATGGAGCGCTGCATCGAGGCCATGAAGGCGGAGGCGTTATCGGCCAGGGTCTCCAGCCGCTGCGTGAGGGCGGTGAGCAGGTGATGGGCGCGTGCCGCGTCGAGTGGGCCGGGGCCTTCGAGGAGCGTGACCAACGACCGCAGGTGCTCGGCGATGTCCTCCAGAGCGACCGCCTGCAGTGCCCCGCGGCGACCGAGAGTCTCTTCGTAGACCGACAGCGCCCGTTCGGCTGCCTGGCCTTCAGGGGTCAGTTGGTAGAGGTAGCGCGCCCGGTGGAAGTCCTCCACCGTCGTCACGCGGCCGGTGTCGGGGTCGGCGCGCAGGTTGCCCCACGCGACCAGGGAGGTCAGCGCGTTGTCGACCGACTCCGAGCCGACCGACGCACCCGTCAGCTCCTCCACCACGTCCTCGGGTCGCAGGTGCAAGACGTAGCGGTCGCGAGCAGCGGCGAAGGCGCCCAGGACGGCGCGGTAGGTGGCGGCGTTGTCCGTGCCCAGGTGCGCGAAGGGCTTCGCCGGCTCGCTCATCGGTCCTCCCATCCAGGGATCCCTGAGCCTACGCAGGCTCCGGCCGGTCGTGGTGTCTCCAGACCCGGCAGCATCAGCGCCGTCCGGGAGGACGCGGCAGTCGGTCGAGGTACGGCTGCCGGCTCGCGACTTGGCCTCTTCCCCTGCAGCACAGCGGAAGACGTGTATCGGTGCGAGACGATTTGGAGCTGCGCCGGTCGCCGCGTACTGTTCTTCATGTCGCCCCGAGCGGGGCGGAAAACCTGAAGCTCCTGGCCGAGGGTGATCCGCGCCTGAACGTGGCGGCACCGGAAGCTCCTTGAGCGGGGCTGGGTTGA
>NZ_JBGFTU010000030.1:0-30220 GCF_041276425.1 Kineococcus halophytocola
CCTGCGCCCCCATCCGGGTCATGATCCGCATCGAGACCACCGCGTAGGGGGAGTCGGTGACCTGCACCCCCAGCTGGGAGATCGGCCCAGCGACCGGGCCCATCGAGAACGGCACCACGTACATCGTGCGCCCGCGCATGGACCCGGCGAACACCCCGTCCAGTTCCTCGCGCAACGCCGTCGGCTCACGCCAGTTGTTCGTCGGACCGGCGTCCTGGCGGCGGTGGGAGGCGATGAACGTGCGCGATTCCACCCGGGCCACGTCCGTGGGCGCGGACCGGGCCAGGAACGAGCCCGGGCGCAGGTCGGGGTTCAACGGGATCAACGTCCCGGTCTGCACCATCTGCGCGGTCAGCCGGTCGTGCTCCTCCTGGGACCCGTCGCACCACACCACCGCGTCCGGTCGCGTCAGCCGCGCGACCTCCTGCACCCAGGCCTGGACGTCGGGGGCGACGTCGGGGGCGACGTCCGGTGCCGGGGCGGGACCGGTGGTGGCGGTGGTGTCCAACTGGGTCGTCAAGGCTCGTCTCCCGGGATCGTCGGTGTCGTCGAACCCCACGATCCGGGAAGCGTGAGCACCCCAGAAGATCCTGGTCGCCGGAAGATCCGTCGTTCTTCACCGCTGGTGCAATCGCGCCGACCCACCCCGCCCCCGCACCGCCGGCCGGAGCCACTTCCGGTGGCGGGTGAGGTGGTGGCGGGTGTGGTGGCAGCGCTAGACGTACAGCTAGAGGTGGTAGAGCCGGCTCAGGCTCACCGCCTCGGCGGGTTCGGACGTCACGGGGTCGCCGTCCACCGTCACCAGGCCGGTGGGGGCGACCCGCACCTGCGCCAGCCGCGCGTTGCGCACCATGTCGCCCAGGCCGATGCCGCGGGTCCCCCGCACCCCGACGCGGCGCCGGCGCGTCGCCATGGCGTCGTTGCCGTCCGCGGCGGCGGCCCGGGAGGTGAAGGCCACCGACAGGTCCGCGGCGGTGGCGCCGTGCCCGCCGAACTGCGGCCCGTAGACGAGGGGCTGGGCGCGGTCGATGGCCGCGTTCGGGTCCCCGGTCACGCCCCACGCCGGGAAACCGGCCTTGAGGACGAGGTCGGGTTTGGCCCCGAACCACTCCGGGCGCCACAACACGACGTCGGCGAGCTTGCCGACCTCCAGGGTGCCCACCTCGTGGGACAACCCGTGCGCGATGGCCGGGTTGACCGTGAGCTTGGCGACGTAGCGCAGCGCCCGCTCGTTGTCGTGCGCGGGGTTCTCGGCGCCGAGTTCGGCCTTCATCTTCCCGGCCATCGCGAACGTGCGCCGGACGGTCTCCCCCGCCCGGCCCATGCCCTGGGCGTCGGAGGAGGTGATGGGGATGATCCCGAGGTCGTGCAGCACGTCCTCGGCCCCCATCGTCCCGGCCCGGATGCGGTCGCGGGCCAGGGCCGCGTCCCCGGGCAGGTCCTCCTTGAGCCCGTGCGCGGCGATGATCATGTGGTAGTGCTCGGCCACGGCGTCGCGCCCGAACGGCAGGGTCGGGTTCGTGGAGGACCCGATGACGTTGGCCTCCCCCGCCATCCGCAGCACGTTCGGGACGTGACCCCCGCCGCAGCCCTCGATGTGGAAGGCGTGCACGGTCCGGCCCCCGAGGACGGCCAGGGTGTCCTCCACCGACAGCGCCTCGTTGATGCCGTCGGTGTGCAGCGCGACCTGGACGTCGTGCTCCTCGGCCACGGTGAGCGCGGTGTCCAGGGCGCGAGCGTGCGCCCCCATGTCCTCGTGGACCTTGAACCCGCACGCGCCGCCCTCCACGAGGGCCTCGACGGAGGAGCCCGGGTCGCTGGCCGAGCCGCGGCCGAGGAACCCGATGTTCACGGGCCAGGCGTCGAACGCGTTGAACGCGTGCCGCAGCGCCCACGGGGAGTTCACGCCGACGCCCCAGACCGGGCCGAACTCCTGCCCGATGATCGTCGTGACCCCGGAGGCGAGCGAGGCCTCCATGACCCGGGGGGACAGCAGGTGCACGTGGGTGTCGACGGCACCGGCGGTGGCGATGAGCCCCTCCCCGGAGACGATGGTCGTGCCCGTCCCCACGACGACGTCGACGTCGTGCAGGGTGTCGGGGTTCCCGGCCCGCCCGATCCCGCAGATCCGTCCCTCGCGGATGCCGATGGACACCTTGCGGATCCCCTGCACGGCGTCGAGGACGACGACGTTGGAGACGACGACGTCGCACGTGTCCCGGACCCGGGCGGCCTTCAGGTGCAGGCCGTCGCGCGCGGTCTTGCCGAAACCGGCGAGGAACTCCTCCCCCGGCGCCTGCGCGTCGTGCTCGACCTGGATCACCAACCCGGTGTCGCCCAACCGGATCCGGTCCCCGGCCCGGGGCCCGTAGGTGGCGGCGTAGTCCCTGCCGGACAGGCTCACCGGTCCTCCTCCGCGTCGTCGGTGGCGTCGTCGGCGGCGTCGTCGGCGGCGTCGAGGTACCCGCAGGCGCGGGCCCGTTCCACCGCCTGCTCGAACGCTCCGGGCGCGTCCAGCGGCCCGTCGACGAGGCCGGCGAAACCGATGGCGACGCGGGCGCCGCCGATCGGGGTGAGGTCCACGTCGTGCGTCTGGCCCGGGTCCCACCGGACCGTGCCGCCGGCGTCGACGGCGGCGCGCCGGCCGTAGGCGGCGGCCCGGTCGAACGCCAGCCGGGGGTTGACCTCGAAGAAGTGGAAGTGCGACGTCACGCTGATCGGCACGCTGGAGGTGTTCGTCACCGCGAGGGTGACGACGTCGGGGAACTCCGGCGGCGGCTGCGGCCCCGGCAGGACGGCACCGGGGGCGTCGTCGCCGAGGGACCCGCCGCCGAAGGGGTCGGTGACGACCACGAGGCGGGTGCCGTCGTCGAAGACCGCCTCGACCTCGACCTGACCGACGACGTCGGGCACCCCGGGCAGGACGTCCTCGACCCCGAGGACGGCGCGGCCGGCGGCCATCGCCTCGGCCAGGCGCGCACCGTCGCGGGCGGCCTCGCACACCGTGTCGGCGACGACGGCCGTGGCCTCGGGCACGTTGAGCCGCAGCCCGCGCGCCCGGCGGGCACGGGCCAGTTCGGCCACGGTGAAGACCAGGAGCCGGTCCCGCTCGCTCGGTGTCAGGCGCATGGCGCGGAGAGTAGCCCGCGGTGGACCGGACCCACCTGCGCGGAGGGCCCCACAACCGACACGGTTTCGGTTAACCTTCCCGGCACCGACGCGACCGGAGGTCCGCATGAACCGCTCGATGCCCGCCGAGTGGGCGCCGCACCAGCGCACCTGGATGGCGTTCCCCACCTCCAACCCGACGTTCGGGGAGGACGGTGGCCCCGACCTGGAACGGGCCCGTCGCGCCTGGGCCGCGGTCGCGAACACCGTCGCGGCCCACGAACCCGTGACGGTCCTGGTGGACCCCGGGGACACCGGCGCCGCGCGCGAGCTCCTGGACGCGCGCGTCGAGCTGGCCGAGGTCGCGCTCGACGACGCGTGGCTGCGCGACTCCGGCCCGACCTTCGCGCGCGAGGGCGGTTCCCCGGTCGCGGTGGACTGGCGGTTCAACGGCTGGGGTGCGCAGTCCTGGGCCCGCTGGGAGGACGACGCCCGCGTGGCCAGGGCCGTCGCCGACCTCACCGGGACCCCCGTCAGCGCCTCCGACCTCACCCAGGAGGGCGGTGCGTTCCACGTCGACGGGAAGGGGACGGTGCTGCTCACCGACACCGTGCAGCTCGATCCGGCCCGCAACCCCGGCTGGACCCGCGAGCGCGTCGAGGCCGAGGTGCACCGCCAGCTCGGCACGACGACGGCGATCTGGCTGCCGCGCGGGCTGACCGCGGACTACGGCGAGTTCGGGACCCGCGGGCACGTCGACATCGTCGCCGCGTTCACGAGTTCGGGCCGCGTCGTGGTGCACACCCAGCCCGATCCCGGCCACCCCGACCACGAGGTCAGCCGGGAGGTGCTGGACGTCCTGCGGTCGGCGACCGACGCGCGCGGCGAACGCCTCGACGTCGTGGAACTGCTCGCCCCCGAGACGGCCGAGGTCGACGGCGACCTCGTCGACTTCTCCTACGTCAACCACTACGTCGCGAACTCCGTCGTCGTGGCCTGCGCCTTCGACGACCCGCGCGACGAGGCCGCCCGCGCCGTCCTGGCCCGGGCCCACCCCGGGCGCAGCGTCGTCGCGGTCGACGCCCGGGACGTGTTCGCCTTCGGCGGGGGCATCCACTGCATCACCCAGCAGCAACCGGCCTGACCCCACCCGACCCACCCCCGAACCACCCGAACCACCGGAGAACCGTGGCCCGCCCCAGCACCCCGCTCCTGTCCCGCGAGCTGGTCCTGCACGCCGCGCTGGACCAGCTCGACGCGACCGGGGAACTGGGCCTGCCCGCGCTCGCCCGCCGGCTCGGCGTCAGCACCTCCTCGCTGTACCACCACTTCAAGGGCGGCCGCGGGGAACTCGTGGAGGGGTTGCGCGGGCTGCTCGCCGGGGAGGGCATGCCGAGCGAGGTCCGGCCGGGTGAGGACTGGCGGGACTTCACCCGGCGCTGGGCCCGGCAGTACCGCGAGGCCTTCGCCGCCCACCCCGCCGCCGTCCCGCTCCTGACGGCGCAGACCGTCACCCACCCGGCGGTCCTGGCCGCCTACGAGGCGCTCGCGCAGGTCCTGCACGACGCCGGGTTCGGCGACGGGGACCTCCTGCACGCCGTCACGGTGCTGGACGACTTCGTCCTCGGCTCCGCCCTGGACGCCGGGGCGCCCGCGGAGGTCTGGGCCGACCCCGGCCGGCCCGACTCCCCGCTCTCGCGCGCGATCCGCGCGACGCGGGCGCAACCGGGCGACCGGTCCCGGCGGGCGTTCCAGCTCGGCCTGGAGAGCTTGCTGACCGGCCTGGAACTCCTGCGCGACCAGCCCTGATCAGTCCTGATCAGCGCACCGGGGGCAGCCCCCGGGGCAGGCGCTGCGGACCGGCCTCGGCCGGCCGGTCACCGTCGAGGGGGTGCAGGCGGAAGGCCAGCAGCGCCACGTCGTCCTCGTGCCCACCGGGCACGAGCCGGCCCAGGACCCCGTCGAGCAGGTCCTCCAGCGGCTCGGCGGCGAGGTCGGCCACGACTCCGCGCAGCAGCCCCAGCCGGTCCTCCAGGGCCGCGTCGCGGCGTTCGATGAGCCCGTCGGTGAAAGCCAGCACCGTGCACCCGCGGTCCAGGACGGCGACGTGGTCGCTGCGCCCGGCCGCGGGGTCGATGCCGAGCAGCAGCTCGGCCTGCCCGGAGTCCAGGGTCCGGACCGCACCGTCGGGGGTCACCACGAGCGGGTCGAGGTGACCGGCGTTGGACCAGCGCACGTGCGTGCGCCCCCCGACGTCCTCCAGGCGCGCCACGACGGCCGTCGCGGTCGTCCCCACGTCCAGCCCCTGCATGGCGGCGTCCAGACCGGACAGCACCAGCGCCGGGGAACGCCCCGTGCTGTAGGCGATGCCCCGCAGCAGCGAGCGCACCTGGCTCATCGCGGCCGCGGCGTCGATGTCGTGGCCCATGACGTCGCCGATGACCAGCACCGTGGCCCCGTCCGGGGTCAGGAACGCGTCGTACCAGTCGCCCCCGACGCGCGCGGCGCGGGCCGCGGGCCGGTACCGCACCGCGACCTGCACGTGGTCCGGCTGCACGGGCGGGGTGAGGATGCTGCGCTGCAACCCCTCGGCGACCCGGTGCTGCTGGGAGTACAGCCGCGCGTTGTCCAGGGCCAGCCCGGCCCGGTCCCCCACCTCCGCGGCCAGCAGGAGGTCCTGGCCGGAGAGCCGGTCGGCGGCCCGGTCGTGGAACAGGCTGATCAGCCCGACGGTCCGGCCGCGGGCGCGCACGGGCAGGCACTCGAACGCCTCCGGGGCCAGCCGCTGCAGCAGGTCCCGCGCCGGGGCGCCCGGGGCCAGCTGACCGGCGATGACCCCGGTCGCCCCGGAGGCCACCCCGGTGGGCTGCCCCGTGCGCCACACCTGGAACAGGTAGGAGGTCGAGGACAGGGCCTGCAGGCGGGCCTCGCGGTACTGCTCCACGAGCCCGCGCCGGGCCGGGTCGGCGTGCTGGCACCCCAGGTCGCGCAGCGTCCCGCCCTCGTCGACGAGCGTCACCAGGCACCAGTCGGCCAGCGCCGGCACGAGGTGCTGGGCCAGCCGGGCGTAGGCCTCCTCCACGTCCAGCGTGGAGGACAGGTCCTCGCTGACGCGCACCATGAGCCGGGACCGCTCGGCGGCCGCGGCCCGCTCGGTGACGTCGAGGAAGGAGACCGACAGCCCGTCCGGGTCCGGCCAGGCCCGCACCTCGTACCAGGCGTCCAGCGGGGCGGGGTAGTGCGCCTCGAACGTCGCCGGCACGCCCATGGCGGCCACCGCGCGGTAGCGGCTCTCGAACTCCGAGCCCACCGCCTCGGGGAACAGCTCCCACACGTCCCCGCCCAGCAGCTCCGCGCGCGAGCGCCCCAGGACGCGCTCGGCCTCGGCGTTGACGTAGGTGAAGCGGAACTCCCGGTCCAGGGAGAAGAACGCCGACGACATCGACTCCAGGACGCGCCCGATCCGGGCGTCCTCGTCGCGCGCGGCGGTCGTGTCGAAGGCCGCGCCCAGGACGCGCACGGCGCGGCCGGTCTCGTCGGCCAGGGTCTGCCCGCGGGCCCGGACCCAGCGCGTGCTGCCGTCGGGCCGCACGACGCGGTACTCCGCCTCGTAGGGGCCGACCGCCGCGATCGACTCCTGCAGGGCCCGGCCCACCCGGGCCCGGTCGTCGGGGTGCAGGCGGGCGTCGAAGGCCTCGATGGTGCGCCCGAAGTCGCCGGCGGCGTAGCCGAACATCTCCAGCAGGGTCTCGTCCCACGTCAGGCTGCCGCTGTCGAGGTCCCAGTCGAACGTGCCGACCCCGCCGGCGCTGGCGGCCAGCTGCCAGCGCACCCGGGCCGCGTCGAGGTCGGCGGCCAGCGCCGACAGCTCCAGCTCGGTGACCACGGAGGCCGCCAGCGCGGTGAGCAGGGAGACGTCGGAGTCCGCCCACCGGCGCGGGTCGGGGCCGTGGACGCCCAGGGCCCCCACCACGTGACCGTCCTGGCCCCGCAGGGGGACGCCCAGGTAGGCGCCGACCCCCTCGGCCCCACCACCGGCCGCGCCGCTGCCGGGCGGCAGGGCGAGGACGCGGGGGTCGGTGCGGGTGTCGGCGACGACGAGCGGCTCGACGGAGGCGGCGGTCAGGGTGCCCAGGGCCTCGGCGAGCGGGGCGGGCGGGCCGACGGCGGCGACCGTCTGCGCGTCCGGGAGCAACCTCACCTGCGCGGCCGGCGCCACCAGCAGCCGGGCGGCCAGTTCGGCGAGCCGGTCCATCGTGTGTGCTCCTCGGGCGACCGGACGGGGAACGTGGTCGAGACGGTCGCCGGCTCGTCCAGCGTCCCCGAGTGTGACACGCCCGGCCCGGCGGGGGCCGTGCGAACCGCGCGTGCGGCAGCATCGGCGGGGTGCCGACCGTCCGGGGCCGCTCGCGCCCGCCCGCCCTGCCGCTCGTCCTGCTGCTCGCCTCCCTGCTCGTCGTGGCCCTCGTCGTGGCGCTCGCGGTGGTCGGCGGCGGGTCCGACGGGCCGGAGGGGGCCGAGGGGGCCGAGGGGACGGCGCTGGCCCAGCTGCAGACGCTGGAGGTCAAGGGCCGGGCCCCGCGCACCGGCTACGCGCGCGAGCGGTTCGGCGACGGCTGGGTCGACACCGACCGCAACGGCTGCGGGACCCGCGACGACGTCCTGGCCCGCGACCTGCAGGACGTGCGGTTCCGGCCCGGGACCGACGGGTGCGTCGTGGTGAGCGGTGCGCTGGAGGACCCCTACGGCGGGGAGCGCATCGCGTTCGTGCGCGGCCGCGGCACCAGCGACGCGGTGCAGATCGACCACGTCGTCGCGTTGTCCAACGCCTGGCAGACCGGTGCGCAGCAGTGGAGCGCGCAGCGGCGGACCGCCTTCGCCAACGACCCGCTGGAACTGCTCGCGGTCGACGGTCCCCTCAACGCGGCCAAGGGGGACGGGGACGCGGCGACGTGGTTGCCGCCGCAGACGGGGTTCCGCTGCCGGTACGTGGCCCGGCAGGTGGCGGTGAAGGCGGTGTACGGGCTGTGGGTGACCCCGGCCGAGAAGGAGGCCGTCACCCGGGTGCTCGCGACGTGCCCGGACGAACCGTCGCCGGCGGGTCCCGGGTCCTAGCATGGCCCGGTGGCTGAGGGGACCGGTCGACCGGGCGCGTACCGCAAGGGGATCGAGCGCCGGCGGCAGATCCTGGACCACGCCATCGACCTGTTCACCCGGCGCGGGGCCGACGGGGCCTCGCTGCGCTCGGTGGCCGAGGTCATCGGGGTTTCGCACGCCGCGCTGCGGCACTACTTCAGTTCCCGCGACGCCCTCCTCGTGGAGGCCTACCGCGAGCACGAACGCCGCCACTCCCGGCCCGAGGACCCCGCGGCGGGCGGGCCGGTGGCGCAGATGGCCCGGTCGGCGGACCGCAACCGCGTGGTGCCCGGGCTCGTGCAGCTCTACGCCACGCTGACCGCCGACGCGTTGCAGGAGCAGCACCCGCTGACCCGGGAGTTCGTGCAGGCCCGGTTCGCCCGGGTGCGCGGGGAACTGGCGCAGGCGGTCGTGCAGGGGCAGCGGGAGGGACGCATCGCCGCCGACGTCGACCCGCACGAGGCGGCCGCGCTCGTGGTCGCCGCCTCCGACGGGCTGCAGGTGCAGTGGCTCCTGGACCCCGGCGGCGTCGACGTGCGGCGGTCGCTGGAACTGCTGGAACGGGTGCTGCCCAGCCGGCCGCAGGAACCCTCCCCCGCCGAGCCCCCCGCCGCCGGGGCACCCGGCGACGAGGGGGGCGGGTGAGGGCTCAGAGCGTCGCGGCGCTCGGGTCCCACTCCTGCGGCAGCGGTTCCACCGGGGCGACGGTGGAGGCGATCTCGACGGCCGCACCGCCCGCGGCCGCGTCCCGCACGGCGAGCAGGACGTCCAGGACGTGCGCGGCCACCACGCCGGAGGCGCGCTCGGTGCCCCCGGTGCGGATCGCCCGGGCCAGGTCCAGGACGCCGGAACCCCGGCCGAACGTCGACCCCGTGGCGGGCAGCGTCGTCGGCTCGGACTGCCCGAGGCGCCACAGCGTCGAGTCGCCCTCGAACGTGTTCGGGTCCGGCAGCACGATGGTGCCCTCGGTCCCGTTGATCTCGACGAACCCGTTGCGCGCCAGCGCGTGCTGGAAGGAGAACGTCGACTGCGCGGACTGCCCGCCGTCGAACTCGATGAGCGCGGCGTGGTGGGTGGGGACCTCGACGGGGAACGTCTGGCCCGCCCGCGGGCCGGAGGCGATGGTGCGGGTGGCGACCGACCGGGAGGCGACGGCCTGCACGCGGCTGGCCGACCCGAACGCGTGGACGAGGGTCGTCACGTAGTACGGGCCCATGTCGAACAGCGGCCCGGCGCCGTGGGCGAACAGGAAGTCCGGGTTCGGGTGCCACGCCTCCGGGCCCGGCACGTGGAACATCGTCGTCGCGCTCAGCGGCTGACCGATGTCCCCGCGGGCGATGGCCCGCAGCGCGCTCTGGATGCCCGCGCCCAGGACCGTGTCCGGCGCGCAGGCCACGCGCAGGCCGAGCCGTTCGGCGTCGGCCAGCAGCGCCCGCCCGGACTCGGCGTCCAGGGCGAGGGGTTTCTCGCTCCAGACGTGCTTGCCGGCCGCGAGGACCTGCCGCCCGACCTCGGCGTGCACGGCCGGGACGGTGAGGTTGACGACGATCTCGACGTCGTCGCGGGCGAGGAGTTCCTCGACGCCGCCCGAGGCGGGGACGCCGAACGCCTCGGCCTGGGCCGCGGCGCGGTCCAGCGCGAGGTCGGCGACGAACCGGACCTCGACGTCGGCGAACTGCGTGAGGTTCTGCAGGTACTGGGTGGAGATGTTCCCGGCGCCGATGACGCCGACCCCGACGCGGCTCACGCGTCGTTCTCCGTCAGCCACGCGAGGGATTGCGCGATGCCCTCGAAGACGTCGCCGGCGTAGGCGTCGAACTCGATGACGCGCAGGGCCTGCGGCGCCGCGGCGAGGATCGCGGGGACGTCGATCTCGCCCTGGCCGGCGGGCTGCTGCAGCGAGGTGTCGGTGCTGCGGGCGCCGTCCTTGACGTGCAGGAACTTCACCCGCTCGCCCAGGGAGCGCAGCAGGGCCGGGGTGTCGGCGCCGCCGACGGTGGCCCAGAAGGTGTCGACCTCCAGGACGACCCCGGGGTCGAGCCGCTCGGCGAACAGCTCCAGGACCGGGCGGCCCTCGACGGTGTTCTGCAGCTCCCAGTGGTGGTTGTGGTAGCCGAAGTCCAGCACGTACTCGTGGGCCAGGGTGCTCAGCTCGTTGACGCGCTCGGCGATCCGGCGGACGTCGTCGGCGCTCTGCCAGCGCTGCGCCGGCACGAACGGGTCGATGACGGTCGTGATGCCGAGGGTGTTCGCGGCCTCGAAGACCTCGCGGGGGTTCTCGGCGTCGATGACCGGGGCGTGCCCGGAGGGGGCGGTGACGCCGGCGGCCGCGAAGGCGGCCTTGAACTCGGCGGCGCGGGTGTGGAACCCGTACGGCTCCACCTGCGTCAGGCCGAGCTCGGCCAGGCGCGCCACCGCGGCGGACAGGTCCTGCTGCACGGCCTCGCGCACCGAGTACAGCTGGACGGAGGGTTTCCGGGACACCTGCAGACTCCTTCGTTCCAGGGGACGGGTGGCCGGCGGCCGGCGCCGGCCGCCACCGATGCTACACGGGAACCTTCCAGTGGAAGGTATTCACCGGGTGGGCTCCCCGTCCCGTTCCGCGCTACGTTGCCCCGAGCCCGCACACCGGGTCCGCACGTCCAACCCGGGCGGCAGCACCGTCCCGACAGGAGCGGCCGTGGACACGACCGGACCTCCCGACCGGCGCACCACCTCCCTGCTCGCCGCCGTCGCCGGCCTGGCCGACACGGCCGCGGCCGACGTCGCCGCCGACGACCTCCTGCGCCGCCTGGTCGAGGTGGCCGTGGCCCACCTCGACGTCGACGGCGCGGGGGTGGTGGCCGCCGCCCCGGAGGGCCTGCGCCTGGTCCACGTCAGCGACGAGGGCACGGGCGCGCCCGAGGCCCTGCAGCAGCAGCTGGCCGAGGGCCCGTGCCAGGACGCCGCCCTCTTCGGCGTCGAGGTGGTCGTCGACGACCTGCGCGACCCCGTCCAGACCGCGTGGCCGGCCTACGTCGAGACGGCCCTGGCGGCGGGCTGGGCCTCGGTGGTCGCCGCGCCCCTGCTGTGCGGCGGTCAGCTGTGGGGCGTGCTGGACCTGTACCGCCGGACCCCGGGGACGTGGCGGGAGAGCGAGCTGCACTGGGTGCGCGTCCTGGCCCACCTCGCCTCGTCCTACCTCGCGCTGGCCGCCGACCGCGACGCCGCGCGCCGGGCGCGGGAGGACCTGCGCCACGCCAGCACCCACGACGCGCTGACCGGGCTGCCCAACCGGGTGCTGCTGTTCGACCGCCTGGCCCACGCCCTGTCCGTGGCGCGGCGCCGCGGGCGCGCCGTGGCCGTGCTGTTCGTCGACCTGGACCGGTTCAAGGCCGTCAACGACACCTTCGGCCACGCGGCCGGCGACCGGGTCCTGGCCACCGTCGCCGCCCGGATGGGGGCCGAGCTGCGGGACGGGGACACCCTGGCCCGGTTGTCCGGCGACGAGTTCGTCGTCGTGTGCGACGATCTGCCCGCGACCGACGCCGACGGCCGGCGGCGCGACGTGGCCGCCGTGCTGACCCGGTTGCGCTGCGCCCTGGGGCGCCCGGTGCGCCTGGGCGACGTCGACGTGGTCGTCTCAGCCAGCACGGGCGTGGCCCACAGCACCCCGGACAGCACCGCCGAGGAACTGCTGGCCGAGGCCGACGGCGCCATGTACCGGGTCAAGCACCCCACCCGGAACCCGCCGCCGTCCTCGGGTTCGCTGCGCGACCTGGAACGCCAGCTCGCCCGGGCGCTGCCGGAGGGCCGGCTGCGGCTGCACCACCAGCCGATCACCGACGCCGCGGGCACCATCTGCGCCGTGGAGGCGCTGCTGCGCTGGGAGCACCCCACCCGCGGGCTGCTGCCGGCGGCGGAGTTCGTCGACCTCGCCGAGCACTCCGGGATGGTGGTGGCCTTCGGGCACTGGGTCGTGGAGCAGGCCTGCGCCCACCTGGCCCGGTGGCGCTCCCGCTACGGCCCCGCCGCCCCGCGGACCGTCTACGTCAACGTCAGCGCCCGGGAACTGGCCGACCCCGACCTCGGCCACGTCCTGCACGACGCCCTGCACCGGCACGGGCTGGTCCCGGCCGACCTGGGCCTGGAGGTCCTGGAGAGCAGCTTCATCGACCCGCTCGTCCTGCCGGGCCTGCACGACCTGCAACGGCGGGGGCACCCGCTGTCCATCGACGACTTCGGGACGGGCTACTCCTCCCTGGCCCGGCTGGTGGACCTGCCGGTGCGCATGGCCAAGGTGGACAAGTCCCTCGTCGCCGGGATCGCCGACGACGCCCGCCGGCGCGCCCTGCTCGACGCCGTGGTGACGGTCGCGGCCGGGCTCGACCTGCACGTCGTGGCCGAGGGGGTGGAGAGCGCGGGGCAGGCCGCGACCCTGCTGGCCGCCGGCTGCGACTACCTGCAGGGCTACCACTGCGGCGCACCGGCCACCGCCGAGGAGCTCGACGTCCGGTTCTGCTGACCCCGGACGCCCGGCGGGCCTCAGTCCAGACCGCGCGCGGCCAGCGCCTCCCCCACCTGCTCGGCGTGGGCGACGGCCCGCACGACGGTGGGCACCAGCAGGGCCCGGGGGCTGGCCCCCAGGCCGCGCGCGGCGGCGGCCTCGCGCGACTCCGCCAGCAGCCGGCCCACCACCGGAACGCTGGTCAGCGTCAGGGAGAACGCCAGCCCGGCCCGCTCGGGGTCCACGCCCAGGCGCCGCGCCGGCCCCAGCGCGCGCACGACGGTCTCCAGCAGCTCCGGGACCGGGGTCGTCGCGGTGACGAGGGTGGCCGACCACAGGCAGGCGAGCAGGCCGCCGGTGACCGTGGCCGCCGCCCACGGCCCCTGCAGCCAGGTCTGGACGACCACGAGCGCCACGAGCACCCACCACGTGCGCCGCACCTGCCCCCGCAGCAGCCCCCGGCGCAGGCGGCAGCCCCGGGCCAGGACGACGCACCCGGCCAGCAGGACCGCCAGCACCGCCGTCGCCGCCGGCGCCGCGGCCAGCGAGCGGACGAGCCCGACGAGCGTGCCGACCACGACGAGGGCGAGCAGCTTCGCGCCGGGGGTGGCCCGGTGCAGCACCGACGTGCCCGGTTCGGCGGTGCCCAGCAGCGGGAGCGGCCCGGTGAGCCCGCGCCTCACGCCCACGCCCGGTAGGCGGCGACGACGTCGGGGGCCGGGCCGTCGGCGCGCACCCGCCCCTCGGAGATCCACAGCGCGCGGTCGGCCCGCACGGCCAGGTCCAGGTCGTGCGTGGCCACGACGACCTGCCCCACGTGGTCGGGGGGATCGCGCAGGACGTCCCCGACGCGGCGGCCGGTGCGCAGGTCCAGCAGGGTCGTGGGCTCGTCGGCCAGCACCACCGCCGGGCGCGTGGCCAGCACGGTCACCAGCGCCAGCAGCTGCCGCTGCCCCGAGGAGACGTCCCGCACCGACCGGTCGGCCAGCTCCCCCAGCCCCGCCTCGGCCAGCAGGTCGCGGGCGTGCCGGTCGCGGTCGCGGACGCCGGTGCGGCGCAACGACAGCGCGACGTCCTCCACGGCGGTCGGCATGACGAGCTGGGCGTCGGGGTCGGTGAAGACGAAACCCACCCGGCGGCGCAGGGCCCGCAGGTCGCGCTCGGGGTCGAGCCCGTCGACCAGGACGCGACCGGCCGAGGGCAGCACGAGCCCGTCGAGCAGGCGCAGCAGCGTGGACTTCCCGGACCCGTTGGGGCCCACCAGGACCGTGAACGGCTCGGTCAGGCGCAGGTGCAGCGGGTGCAGGACCACCCGGTCCGGGGCGTCGACCCGGGCACCGTCGAGGTGGATCACCGCGGTCCGCCCCTCACCCCCGGAATGTAGCGTGCTCGCGGTGAGCACCGGAGTCGTCCTGCCGCGCGACCTGCCCGCCGCCGACGTCCTGCCCTTCGCCCGGCGCGCCGACGCCCTCGGCGCCGGGAGCCTGTGGGTCGTCGAGGACCTGGGGTTCCGCGGCGGCTTCGCCCAGGCCGCTGCCGTGCTGGCCGTCACCGGGCGCCTCCACGTCGGGCTCGGCATCGCCCCCGCCGCCGCCCGCAACCCCGCCTTCACCGCCATGGAGGCCGCGACGCTGGCCGAGCAGTTCCCCGGCCGGTTCACCCTGGGCCTCGGCCACGGCGTGCCGGGCTGGATGCGCCGGGCCGGGGCGTGGGCCCGCAGCCCCCTGACGTCCCTCGCCGAGCACGTCGGGGCCGTGCGCCGCCTCCTGCACGGGGAGACCGTGACGCTGCAGGGCGAGCACGTCCACCTCGACGGCGTCCGGCTCGAGGCTCCCCCGGCCACGCCCCCGCTCGTCGTGGCCGGCGTGCGCGGGCCGAGGTCGCTGGCGCTGGCGGGCCGCCTCGCCGACGGCACGCTGCTGGCCGAACCCGTGACCCCCGGGTACGCGCGGGCGGCGCGCGGGCAGATCGGCGCCGGCCCGCAGCACCGGCTCCTCGGGTACGCGCTCACGGCGGTGGACGAGGACGCCGACCGCGCCCGGGAGGCGGTGCGGCCCGGGCTCTCCTGGGCCGGCACCCCCGACGCCGCCGCGCACACCGCGTCGTCCCCCTACGCCGCCGAGCTGCGCGCGCTGCGCGAGCGGACCCCGGACGACGAGGAGTTCGTCCGGCTGCTGCCCGGGGAGTGGGTGGACGACCTGACGCTGGCCGGTCCGGCCGACCGGGTGCGCGCCCTCATCGGCGCGCTGCGCGCGGCCGGCCTCGACGAGGTCGTGCTGCTGCCCACCGGCGCCGACCGGCTGGCCGCCCTCGACTCCCTCGCCGACGTGCTCGGCCCCTGAGGGGGACCTCCACCACGGGCACCCGGACGAGCGGGTCCGAGTCCGGGCGTCCGGCACGTCCCGGGGGCACCGCGCGCCCCGGCGCGGTCACGGGTTCCGCCGGAGGGTTCCTCGGCGTCGCGGCACTCCCTAGACTCCCCGGACCCCACGAACCAGGAGAACTCCTCGTGCCCGTGACCCCGTTCCCCCGCCCCAAGTCGATGACGAGCACGACCGGTGCCGGGCCCGCGGCGGACGCGCCGCTGCACGTCCGGCTGGACCCCGCGACCCCGGCGCAGGGGTACCGCCTGCAGACCTCCCCCGAGGGGACGACGGTGACCCACGCCGACGCGGCGGGTCTGCGCCACGCCCTCGCCACGCTGGACCAGTTGCGCGCCGACCCGGGGTTCTGCACCACGTCCTACGACGTGAGCGACCACCCCGACTTCCCCGTGCGCGGGTTCATGCTCGACGTCAGCCGCGACCGCGTCCCGACCCGCCGCACGCTCGCGCGGTGGGTCGACGTCATGACCCTGGCCCGCATCAACACCTTCGAGCTCTACACCGAGCACACCTACGCGTTCCGCGGCGAGCAGGAGGTCTGGCAGGACGCCTCACCGCTCACGGCCGAGGACCTGCGCTGGCTCGACGCGCTCTGCGCCTCCCGCGGGATCGACCTGGTGTGCAACCAGAACACCCTCGGGCACATGGAACGCTTCCTGTCCACACCCCGCCACGCCCGGCGCGCGGAGAACGAGGACGGTTTCTCCCTGCGCGGGGTGCACCGCCCCCCGAGCACGCTGGAACCCACGCCGGAGAACGCGGCCTTCGTCACCGGCCTGCTCGAGGACGTGGTGCCGAACTTCCGCACGCGCCGCCTGAACATCGGGGCCGACGAGCCCTTCGAGCTCGGCACCGGCAAGACCGCCGAACGGGCCCGGGAGGTCGGCCTGGGGACGGTCTACTGGGAGTACGTGCGCAGCGTCCTGAAGCCCTGGCTGGACCGGGGGTACGCGGTCGAGTTCTGGGCCGACGTCTTCGGCGACCACCCCGAGCTGATGGACCGCGTCCCGGCCGGGGCGGTCCCGGTGGTCTGGCAGTACGACTCCCCCCAGCTCCTGGCCGAGGTCCTGGACGCCCCCTCCTCCGGCCAGGTCCGGGAGTGGGAGTCGCTGGGGGTCGACGTCACCGCCCTGCGCGAGGGGTTCCGCGACCGCGCCCGGCTGCTGCTGGAGGCCGGGGTGCCGTTCTGGGTGGCGCCGGGGGCGAGCAACTGGAACTCGCTGCTGGGGCGGTGGGACAACGCCGTCGGCAACCTGGTCGACGCGGCCGAGGTCGGGCTGGCGAACTCCGCGCAGGGCTACCTCACGACCTCCTGGGGCGACCACGGGCACTGGGACCCGCCGTCGGTCGCCTTCGGCCCCGTCCTGTTCGGCGGCGCCGTGTCCTGGTCGCTGGCGGACAACCGCGACGTGGACGTGGCGGCCGTCCTGTCCGAGGCGCTGCTGCAGGACCCGCACCGCGTGGCCGGGAGCGTGCTCGTGCGGGCGGGGGAGGTCTGCGCACTGCTCGGCGCCCCGCTGCTCAACGCCTCCCCGCTGTGCCTGGTGCTGCGCGAACCGGACCAGCTGCGGCCGTGGGCCGTGCCCGCTCCGCGGGCCCTGGAGGCGGCGCGGGCCGAACTGCTCTCCTGCCTGCAGGACCTGCGCGCGGCCGAACCCGCGTGCGCCGACGGCGACGTCGTCGTCCGGGAGGTGACCCAGGCGCTGCACCTGGCCGAATTCGCCGTCCGCGTCTTCCAGGCGCGCGGGGACGACGGCGCGTTCGACCCCGAGCGCGCCCCCCGGCTGCTCACCGAGCTGGACGGCCTGCTGCGGGAGCAGCGGGCCTGCTGGGCGCTGCGGGCCCGGCCCGGGGGCCTGCCCGACAGCCTGGCGGCCTTCGACCCCCTGCGGCACGCGCTCCTGCGGGCCACGGCCTGACCGGGGCGAGCCGGTCGCGGTCGCGGGGCCGCGACGACGAACGGCCTGCCGGTCCTGCACGCCGTGGGGCGTGCGCTGGACCGGCAGGCCGAGGGGTCCTCGTTCCTGCGCGGGCTCGGGGTGGCCGGACGGCTCGTCCTGCTGCCCGCGGACCGTCCCGTCGCGGCGATCGGTGCCGCGACGGGGACGGTCACGACGGCGATCAGGCCGGGGGCATCAGGACCGAGTCGACGAGGTACACCGTCGCGTTCGACGTCTGCACGTTGCCGCAGATGACGTTCGTCGACCCGTTGACGGTCAGGGCGTCGGGCGTCCCGGCGACCTCGACGTCGCCGCCCTGGACGGTCGGGACGGTGCCCATGTCGACCAGCTCCTGCGGCGTCATCCGGCCCTGCACCACGTGGTAGGTCAGGACGTCGGTCAGGGTCTGCGCACCCTCGGGCGTCTGCAGGGTCTGCAGGGTGTCCGCCGGCAGCGCCTGGAACGCGGAGTCGACCGGGGCGAAGACCGTGAACTCACCGCTGTTCAGCGTGTCGACCAGGTTCACCTGCGGGTTGAGCTGACCGGAGACGGCCGCGGTGAGCTGCGTCAGGAGGGGGTTGTTGGAGGCGGCCGTGGTGACGTTGTCCTGGGCCATGCCCTCCACGGAGCCGGCACCGCTGGGCACCTGGGCGGCGTAGTCCGCGCAGCCGGGACCCACGGGCGTGGTGTCGGCCGCACCCGAGGCGGTCATGCTGTCGCTCGGGCTGGGGCTCATCGAGCTGGAGGAGGAGGACGACGTGGTCATCTCCGGGGTGGAGGTCGACCCGGTGTCGTCCCCGCCGCAGCCAGCCACGGCGAGCGTCAGGGCCCCGGCCAGGGCCACGAGGGAGAACGCGCGCTTGCCGGTGGAGGTGTTGGTCAGGGTGGACATGGTGTTTCTCCTCAGTTTCTCGTGCGGTTCTTCCATGGTTGGTGGGTTCTCTGCTCCCCGCATCCCGGGGACCGCCTCGTGGAGCAGGCGTTGCAGAAACGTCACCAGAGTTCTAGACGATCGTGAACAACTTGCTCGGCCACCCGGAGGAACCGTCCGGGATGGGTTTGGCGACGGTCTCCGTCTGCACCGCCCCCGTCCCGTCCGTCGCCCGGGCGCGCAGGGTGTGGTTCCCCGGTCCCAGGTCGTCCAGGCCGAGGGTCCACTGGACCCAGGTGTTCTCCCCGACCGAGGGCAGGAGTTCCGCCTCCTGCCACGGGCCGGAGTCGACCGACACCTCGACCCGTGAGATCCCCCGGGTCTGGGCCCAGGCCACCCCGGCGACGGGAACCGTTGCCCCGGAACGCACCCGGGCGAACGAAGCCGGGACGTCGATGCGCACCGCCGTCTTGATCGGGGCCTGCTCCGCCCAGCCCCGGTCGGTCCAGTAGGCCGTCTGCCGGTCGAACCTCGTGACCTCGATCTCGGTGATCCACTTGCAGGCCGAGACGTAGCCGTAGAGCCCGGGGACGACCATGCGGGCGGGGAACCCGTGCACGTCCGTCAGGGGTTCGGAGTTCATGCCGACGGCGATCATCGAGTCCCGTCCGTCGGTCGCGTCCGCGACCGGCGTGGAGACCGTGAACCCGTCGACCGACCGCGACAGCAGCATGTCGGCGTCCGGGGCGACCCCGGCCCGTTCCAGCAACCGGGTCAGGGGGACCCCCAGCCACCGCGCGTTCCCGACGAGGTTGCCCCCGACCTCGTTGGAGACGCAGGTCATCGTCATCCAGCGTTCGACGAGGTCCTCGGCCAGCAGGTCGTCGAAGGTGACCGTCACCTCCCGCTCGACCATGCCGTGGATGCGCAGCGACCACGACGAGACGTCCACCTGCGGCACGGACAGCGCCGTGTCGACCCGGTAGAAGTCCTTCGCGCTCGTCACGTACGGCGTGATCCCCTCGACCGCGTCCACCCCCGGGGGCAGCGCCGCGGCCGGGGAGGCCGGCCGGGGCAGGGCGATGCGCGAACGGGCCTGCGCCACCGACCGCGAGGCGGTCACCGCCGCCCCCGCACCCGCGCTGCCCGCGGCCACGGCCGCGACCCCGCCCAGGACGACCGAGCGCCGCGACAACGGCCCGGTCCCCTCGCGCCGTGCGCCCCGGCGCGCGGCCCGCGTGCACAGCACCAGGGCCGCGCCCCCGGCCACCGTCCCGACGGCCGAGGGCAGCCAGCTGAGCGCGGTGGCGTCCGGGCGGTCGCCGGTCGCCCCCACGGCCGCGGCCCCCAGGACGACGACGCCGACGAGGGCCGGGCGCAGGTGCCGGCGGGCCAACAGCCCGAGCACCACGAAGAACACGACCAGGGTGGCGTACAGGCTGGCCAGCAGGACGGCCTTGTCGGACTGCCCGAACTGCCGGATGGCCCACTCCTTGAGCCACTCCGGGGTCCGGGCGATGAACTCCTGCCCGACCCCGAGGACGGGGTCGGAGGAGCGGACGAGGAACGCGGCGAGCAGGGACCCCACGCCGAGGGTCAGCCCCCCGGACAGCAGCCCGGACAGCGCGCCCCAGGGCCAGCGGGCGGTCCCGGGCCGGTCCTGCGTCGTACGTCGGTGCACGTTCTCCACCTCCTCTCCCCCTCACTTCGGAGCAGGGGGGCGGGGTGGATGCGTGGTTCAGGTCACAATCCGATCCGTCTGCGTCCCGGGCCCGTCTGCGCCCCGTCCCGGTCCCGACCCGTCTCCGGTGGCGGGCCCCGGCCAGGCGCGGTCAGATGCAGGAGTCACCCGACGAGCACCGAACGACCCGAGGAGACCATCGTGATCAAGTCGCTGCACGACGCCGGGATCAAGTCCGAGTGGGCCTACACCGCCGGCTTCGCCAGCATCGGGCTGTCCTTCCTGGCCTGGACCATCTCCCGCAAGGCCGAGGACGCCGGTGTCGACCGCGCCGACCGCTGGGGCATCTTCGTCGGCCACTGGGCGCCCACGTTCTTCGGCGTGGGCAACGCCCTGCGCAGCTACGAGAAGTAGGACGGGCCCCGGGCTGCGCACCTCCGGCGGCGTCCGCGCCCGGTTCCGTCGCCGCGTCTCGGGCGATCCGAGCGGGGCGCCGGACTGGGTGCGGTCCATCGCCACGGTGGGGACCGGGCCCGGGTGGTTCGACCCCGGCGGCGTGGTCTGGCGGGTCCACGGCGACCTGTCGACCCTCGTCGGCGGGGTGGCGGCCCTGCTGGGGCAGGGCACCCACCCCCTGGCCCTGGCCGGGGTCCAGCGCCACTCCACCTACCGCACCGACCCCTGGGCCCGACTGGCCGGCACCGCCCGCTGGCTCGTGGTGACGACCTTCGGGTCCGGCGAGCTGGCCGAGCGGGAGGCCACCCGCGTCCGGGGCATGCACGAACGGGTGCGCGGTCGCGCCCCCGACGGCCGGCCCTACGCCGCCTCCGACCCCGCGCTGCTGCGCTGGGTGCACCTGGCCTTCACCGACGCCTTCCTGGCCGCCCAGGACCTCTGCGGGCAGGACCTGCGTCCCCGCTTCGGGCCGCGCTGGGGCGATGCGTACGTCGCCGACTGGGCCCGCAGCGCCCACGCCCTGGGCGCGCAGGACCTGCCGATGTCCCGGAGCGGGCTCGCCGAGGCGCTGGCCGAGCAACGACCGGGGCTGACCCCGGTTCCGGCCGACCTGCGCACGTTCCTGGCCCGTCCCGCGGGGCTGGCGGGCACCGAGCGCCTGGTCTACGGCCGCATCGCCAGGGCCGGGGCCCTCGTGCTGTCCCCCGCCCTGGCCGACCTGGCCGGTGTGCCCGGGCGGGCCCGGGCCACCGCCTCCCCCGTGCACCAGGGAGAGCTGGCCGTCGCGCGCTCGTCGCTGCGGGCGCTGCGGCTGGCCCTGGGGCCGTACAGCCCGTCCGAGCACGCCGCCCGCCACCGCCTGGGCCTGGCCCCACCCCCGCCGTGGCTGTCGGCCGAGGGCGTCCGGCCCTGAGCGATCCGGGGCACCCGGTGCGCGAACGGGTCACCCGCGGCCTGGCTGGGGTTCGGCCGCCGCCTCGATGACCTGCGTCAGCCCGTCCCGCAACCGTTCCAGCTCACCCACGTCCAGACCCAGGCGGTCCACGACCCGGCCGGGCACCTCCAGCGCCTGCTCGCGCAGTTCCCGGCCCCGCGCAGTGAGGGTGACGGCCAGGGTGCGCTGGTCCTGCGGCGGGCGCCGGCGTTCCAGCAACCCCTGCGCCTCCAGCCGCTTCAGCAGCGGCGACAACGTCGGCGGGTCCAGGCGCAGCGCCTCGGACAGGTCCTTGACCGACAGCGGCTCGCTCCCCCACAACGCGAGCATGACGAGGTACTGCGGGTGCGTCAGACCCAGTGGTTCCAGGACGGGCCGGTAGACCGACAGCACGGTGCGGGCGGCCACGACCAGGGCGAAGCAGACCTGCCGTTCCAGCGCCAGCGGGTCCTCGGACGTCACGGGAGCAGGCTACGCGCCCGGGCCGGGCCGCCCGTCCGCTACGAGCGCCGGATCTCCTCCTCGGGTTCGTTCTCCCGCAGCAGCAGGGACAGCCCGGCGTAGGGCTTGAGCCAGACGCCGAAGCTCTTGAGGTCGTCGACCCAGCCGATCTCCCCACCGTTGGACAGGTCCGTCACGGGCACCCGCGGGGTGAAGTGCTCCGAACGGACCGACCCCTCGATCGTCTCGGACCCGAAGTTCAGCACCGTCACCTGCAGCGCGGCGCGGCCGTCGTGGTCGGCCGGGTCCAGCTCGTGGACCATCACGAGCATGCTGGGGTGGGCGACCGGCGGGATGTCGATCTGGCGGGCGGTGGCGATGCGGTTGTCCCGCCGCACCGCCAGGACCTGCTGCAGCTTGTTCGCGAACGAGTTCTCGTCCTGCAGCTGCTCGGGGATGGACCCGTACAGCGACCGTCCCACCGGGATGCCGGAGGCGGTGATCGTGGCCTCGGGGGCGACCCCCATGAGGTCGTGCCCGGCCCGCTCGATCCACCGCGTGTCCCCGGAGGTCAGCAGCGGTTTCACGCTCTCGACCGACAGCGGCAGCATCCCCAGCAGGTCCCAGCCCGAGAGGGCGAACACGCCCGGCTGCCAGGCGTTGAACATCGCCATGAGCAGGTGGGCCCGCTTGATCTGCTCCACGTCGTCCTCGGTGAGGGCGTCCAGGTCCCGGTGCCCGCGGCTGGCCGCGATGACGCTGGCGCTCGTGCAGGCGATCCCGTTCGTGGTGAAGACGAGGTTGTAGGGCCCGTTCTCCCCGGTGAGGCGTTCGACGAGGTCGGCGCGGACCGACTCGGCCAGCGCGCCGCCGGTGATGGTGCTCCCGCGGTAGTCGTACTCGTCCTCGCTGTGCCGCGTGGCCCAGTGGACGAGTTCGTAGGTCAGCTCGTCGTGGTTCTGCAAGGCGTGCACGAGCGAGGCCGGGTCGACCCCCAGGTCCAGGGCCTGCCTCAGGCACAACCGCAGGAACTCGGTGTCCCCGGTCGCGACGGCGTGTTGGCACCCGGGCCGGGTGATGAAGTCGTAGGACAGGTCCGCGCCGACCTCGGAGGTGTCGCGGATGTCCTCGATCGTGAGGTTCAGCTCCTGGAACGTGAAACCCCCGACCTTGCGCACCATCCCGGCGATGAGGTGGTTGGCGGCCTCGGACAACGGGTGGCCCTCCGACCACGCCGGACCCTCGACGCTCTTCTCCACCCCCAGGAAACCGTTGGCGTCCAGGCGCAACGCGCTGGTGCCCAGGTCGCCCAGGGAGTGCAGGGCGTCCCCGATGACGAGCTTCATGCCGGCGAAGGAGGGGTCGAGCCAGTTGACCGACGGCTGGCCCTGCTTGAAGTAGTGCAGGTAGACCCAGCGCCGGGTCTCGCCGTCGACGCCGACGACCTCGCGGGTCGCCGACCAGTTCGTCTCCTTGATGCCGGGGGCGTAGAAGATGACGCGCTGCAGCTGGCCGATGATGAAACCCAGCTCGGACAGGGCCGCCTCGGACGCGGCGTCGAGGTTGGCGGCGTCGTGGCCCGGCGCGACGTCGGGCAGCAGGTCCCAGTGCTCGGGGGGGATCTCGACCATGTGGTAGATCCCGGGGTAGTCCTCGTAGGCCATCTCGGCGAGGCGGAAGTCCGCGCCCTTGCCGGTGTGCCCGGGGACGATGTCGTCGATGACGCTGCCGTCGTGGTCGGCCGCCACCTCGCACAGGTGGCGGAACTCCCCCTCGGTCCCGAACATCGGGTCGATCTCGGTCGAGATGCGGTCGAAGTGGCCGTCGACGCTGGGCGTCTGGCGCCAGCCGTCGAGCCCGCCGGCGGCCTTCACGGGGCCGGTGTGCACCGCGTCGATCCCGATGCGCTGGAAGGCCTGCCACAGGTCGGGGTCGCCGAGGGAGCCCAGGAAGGACCGGTCGGGGCGGGTGACCAGCGAGATGGGGTACGCGGTGAACCACACGGCGGCCGAGTCGACGGCCCGGCGCGGGTCGGGTTTGGCGTAGGGGTTCTGCCACATGCTGGCCTTGCCGGAGAACTGCCGGCTGATCTTCTCGGCGTCGGCGAGCATCGACTGGACGAGCAGCCACTGCACGTACTCGGCGTTGGAGCCGTCGGCGGCCCCCTCCCCGGCCTGGGGCCGCGGCGGCGCGTCCGTGCCGCGCAGACGCGCCTGCGGGCGGGGACGGCGCAGCGACCGCGGGCGGGCGGGGTAGCGCTGCTCGTCGTAGGTGATCTCGCTCGGCTCGTGCTCGACCGGTTCGACCTCGGCGATCTCGGTGTCGATGGCGGTGTCGTCGTCCACGGGCCTCACCCCACCACAGACCGGCTCTCTTCTCGACCGGAGATCGCGACGCGCCGTTCGATAACGCTTCTCACTCGTGTTAGCGTTCGGCCGTTCACAGCTCCCGACCAGGTTGGACGTCCACCGTGCGCCGCAGCCCCCTGCTCACCCTGACCGCCCTCCCCCTCTCGCTGACGCTGCTGGCCGCGTGCGGCGGAGGCAGCACCGAGACCCCCGCCGCCCCCGCCCCCTCGTCCTCCTCCGAGACCAGCAGCGCCTCCCAGGCCACCGAGGTCGGAGCGGCCAAGACCCGGGTCGCCGTCACCTACGACGGCGGCGTGCAGGTCCTGGACGCCGCGACGTTCGAGGTGCTGGCCGACGTGCCCTACGACGGTTTCGCGCGCCTGAACCCGGCCGGGGACGGCCGGCACGTGATGGTGTCCGCCACCGGCGGCTTCCACGTCCTCGACGCCGGGGCGTGGAGCGAGCCCCACGGCGACCACTCGCACTACTACACGGCCGAGCCGCACGACACCGACGTGGTGTACGCGGCGGAGAAGCCCGGTCACGTCGTCCGCCACGCGGGCAAGACGACGCTGTTCGACGACGGCACCGGCCACGTCGTGTCCTTCGACTCCGAGCACGTGGCCCACGACGCCGTGGAGGAGGACGAGGCCCGCGAGTACACCACCCCCGCGGCCCACCACGGCGTCGCCGTCGAGCGCAGTGACGGGTCGCTGGTCGTCACCGAGGGCACCGAGGAGGCCCGGACCGGCATCCGCATCCTCGACGCGCAGAACACTGAGATCGCCTCCAACGACCAGTGCCCCAACACCCACGGCGAGACGGTCGCCGCCGAGGAGACCGTCGTCATCGGCTGCAGCGACGGCGTCCTCATCGTCAAGGGCACCGAGATCACCAAGGTGACCAGCCCCGACGCCTACGGCCGGATCGGCAACCAGTGGGGCACCGAGGAGTCCCCGATCGTCCTGGGCGACTACAAGTCCAACCCCGACGCGGAGATCGACCTCACCACGCGCGTCTCCCTCATCGACACCACCAACGCCACCCTGCGCCTGGTCGAGCTGCCCGGTGGCACCTCCTACTGGTACCGCTCGCTGGGTCGCGGGGAGAACGGCGAGGGCGTGGTGCTGGGCACCGACGGGCAGCTGCACCTCATCGACACCGCTGCAGGGACCGTCACCCGGTCCACCCCGGTCATCGACCCGTGGGAGGTCCAGGAGGACTGGCAGGCCCCCCAGCCGCAGGTCTTCACCCTGGACGGCACCGCGTTCATCACCGAGCCGGCGACCAAGGAGATCCACGCGGTCGACATCGAGACCGGCGAGGTCTACGCCAGCGGCACCCTGGACGTCACCCCGAACGAGCTGACCGCCGTCCCCGGTGAGGTCACCGAGTGAGGTCCGCCCCCCTGGCGGGCGGCGTCCTCGCCCTCGCCCTCCTCGCCGCCTGCGGGTCCACCGACCCGCCGGCCGGCGGGGAGGACGGGACGACCGTGGTGACCACGTCGCACCCCCTGCAGTACACGGCCGAGGCCGTGGCCGGCGACCGCGCGAGCGTGTCGAGCGTCCTGGCCGCCGGCGACGACAGCCACAACACGGAGATCTCGACGCGCCAGGTGGCCGAGATGGTGGACGCGGACGTGGTCGTCCACCTCAGCGGCCTGCAGCCCGCGATCGACACCGCGCTGAGCGCCCGGCCGCCGCAGCACCTCGTCGACGCCGTGCAGTACGCCGACGACGAGAACGACCCGCACTTCTGGCTGGACCCGGTCCGGATGGCCTCCCTCGGGCAGGACGTGGCCGCCGCGCTCAGCGAGGTGGACCCCGAGGGCGCCGCGGACTACGAGGCCGGCGCCGCCGCCTTCGCCACCGAGATGGACCAGCTGGACGCCGACTACGCCACGGCGCTCGCCGGGTGCCGGGACGCCGCGCTCGTCACCTCGCACGAGGCGTTCGGCTACCTCGCCCAGCGGTACGGGTTGCGGCAGATCGGGATCGCCGGAGTGGACCCGGAGGTGGAACCCTCCCCCGCCCGCGTCCGCGACGTCCTGGAGGTCGCGCGGGAGAACGACGTCACCACGATCTTCTTCGAGGAGACGGCGAACCCCGCGGTGGCCGAGAAGCTCGCCGGCGACCTCGGCGTGCAGACCGCGGTGTTGCACCCCGTCGAACGCGTCGAGGAGGGCCAGGACTACCTCTCGCTGATGCAGGAGAACCTCCAGGCGCTGCGGACCGGGCTGAACTGCTGAGTCCCCGCCCCCGCACACTCCCGGCGCCCCCGTCCCCACCGCGCACGTCGCCCCCGGCGACCGCGCACCGGGGGCGGGGGCGTTCCCGTGCGGCGCCGGCCACCTGCCGCCCGCCCGTCCCGGTCCGGCACGCGACGATGGACCGGTGACTCCCGCACCGACCGACCCGACCCTGCTGACCCGCCTCCTCACGCGCGCCGTCGAGGCGGCCGGCCGCGCCGACGCGGACGGTTTCACCGCCGCGACGACGGACCTGGCCGCCTTCGACGCCGAGCAGGCCCGCGTCGTCCTCGGCTGGGTCCTGCGCCGGGCGCTGGAGGAGCAGCACCCCGACGGGCTCGACGCCGACGACCTGTGCGCCGCGGTGGCCGCGACGGCCGGGGGTGCGGCGTGGTTCGGCGGGCTCGACCCGCGGATCCTCGTCGTCGTCCTCGTCGCCGCGCTCGGTGAGCACCCCGACCCCGAGGAGGTGCCCCGCCTCGGCCACGCGCTCGTGCTCCAGCACGCGGTGCTGCTCGTGCACGACCTGGCGACCGGGCCCGGCCGCCCGCTGCGCCGGGCCCTGGACGCGGCGCTGGCGGAGGTCCGCCGCGCCGAGACGATGGAGATGCCCTGATCGGACCGCCGCCCACGGCCCTCAGCCCGGCAGGCGCTCCACGTGCAGGGGCAGCCCGCCGCGCGGGCGCAGGGTGACGAGCGCGTCGACCGGTCGGGGCGGCCCGGCGGGCCGGACCGTGTGGGTGCGCAGCAGCGCGGCCAGCACGAGGACCTCCTCCACGAGGGCGAGGTCACGCCCGATGCACAGGCGCGGACCGGCGCCGAAGGGGACGTAGTGGTCCCGGCGCGGGGCGTCCAGGAACCGATCGGGACGGAACGCGGCCGGCTCGTCCCACAGCGCGGGGTCGCGGTGCAGCGCCCACGTGCAGACGATGACCAGCGTGCCGGCGGGCACCTCGACCCCGGCGACGACGTCGTCGGCGAGCGCCTGCCGGGTGATGACCCACGCCGGCGGGTACAGCCGCAGCGCCTCGTCGACCGCGGCCCGCAGGTACGGCAACCGCGGCAGGTCGTCCCAGCCGGGGTCGCCCTCGAGCGCGGCGACCTCGGTGTGCACGCGGTCCAGCGCGGAGGGGTTGCGGGACAGCAGGTCCAGCGTCCACGTGAGGGAACTGGCGACGGTCTCGTGCCCGGCCACGACGAACGTCACGAGCTCGTCGCGGACCTGCCGGTCCTCCATCCCGGCGGCGAGCATGAGCCCGACGAGGTCGTGGGGGTCCTCCAGGGGTCGTGCCGCCCGGTCGGCGAGGACGCGCGCGCAGACGTCGTCGACGGTCGCGACCTCGCGGGCCAGGCGCGCACGGGACGGGGTGGGCCACGTCCCCGGGACGGGGCTGGCGGCGCGGCGCACGACGAGTTCGAGCGCCCGGCCGACGGCCTCGACCAGCAGCGGTGCGTCGCGGGAGAGGTCGGCGGCGGCCAGGGTGTGCCCGACGACCTCCAGGCCCGCGCGGGAGGTGGCCTCCAGGACCTCCAGCGGCTCCCCGGGGGCCAGCGCGTCCGCCGCGGCGGCCAGGCCCCGCCCCGCGTGCACCGCGTGCCCGGCGACGTCGCGCAGCCCGGCGTGGTGGAAGGCGGGTTGCACGACGCGGCGGTGGGTGCGCCAGCGCGCCCCGTCCCCGGCCAGCAGACCGGGACCGGTGACGGTGGCCAGGGCGTTGTACTGGATCGTCGCCTTGCCGTACCCGCGGGCGTTGTCCACCAGCACGCGCCGCACCCCGGCGGGGTCGGCCAGGACGAGGACCGGGGTGCGCGGCAACGGGATCGCGGCGGCCCTCCCGTGCCGGGCGGTGACCTCGGTGAGGAACAGGTGCGGGGCCCGCAGGATGCGCGGGACCGCGCGCACCATGTCGATCGGGGACGGGCCGCCGACGTCGAGCGGGGAGTACCGGTTCAGCGGTGGGACCTTCGCGTCGTGGAGCTGGAGGTGCGGAGCTAGAGGTACAGACCGGTGCGGCCGTCGTCCCCGCCGGGGGCGGCGACGGCGTGCAGGTCGCGTTCGCGCAGCAGGACGTACCCCTGCCCGTGCAGCTCGACCTCGGCCTTGTCCTCGGGGTCGAACAGGACCTTGTCCCCCGTGGCGACCTGCCGCACGTGCGGCCCCACGGCCACCACCGCCGCCCACGTCAGGCGCTTGCCGACGGCGGCCGTGGCCGGGATGAGGATGCCCGCCGAGGACTTGCGCTCGGCCGCGTCGTCGGGCAGCACGAGGACGCGGTCGTGCAGCATCCGCACGGGCAGCTGGTCGGAGGCGCTCACGGGGCTCAGCGGCGCGTGCGCACCGCGCGGACGACGAGGACCGTCGTGACCCCCAGGACCACGACCCCGACGGCGGCGACGCGCTCGACGCGCAGGCCCCCGCGGTGGTCGAAGGCGAAGGACTGGACCCGGCCGCGGACGTCGGCCAGCGAGCGCCGGGCGATGGTCTTCGGTGCGAGCCGGTCGGTCAGCTCGTCGATCGTGCCCGCGAGCGCGGCGCGACGAGCCTCCACCTCGCGCTCGAGGGCGCGCGGGTCGCTGGTCGTGATCTCGGCCTTGCCGTCGCTGGCCGCCACGGCCACCTCCTGTGTTCCTCTGGACGTCCCGCGAACCGTACCGGAGACGGGGCCGGGTCTCCTGCGGGGGCTCGCGGGGGGGCATAGGGTCGCCGTCCATGACGCGCCTGGTGCCCGGTGAGCACGCCCCCGACTTCACGCTGACCGCGCACGACGGCCGGGCGGTGTCCCTGGCGGACCTGCGGGCCGCGGGACGGCGCGTCGTCGCGTACTTCTACCCGGCCGCGATGACGCCGGGGTGCACCACCCAGGCGTGCGACTTCCGCGACTCCCTCGAGGCGCTGGACTCCTCCGGGTTCACCGTGGTGGGGATCTCCAAGGACGGCGTGGAGAAGCTGGCCGCGTTCGCCGCGCGGGACCAGATCACGTTCCCGCTGCTGTCCGACCCCGACCACGCGGTGCACGAGGCGTACGGGGCGTGGGGGGAGAAGACGAACTACGGCCGGACGTCGGTGGGCACGATCCGCTCGACCGTCGTGGTGGACCCGCGGGGCGTGGTGGAACTGGCGCAGTACAACGTCCGCGCCAAGGGCCACGTCGCCAAGCTCCGCAGGGACCTCGGGCTGGACCAGTAGTCTGGCGGCCGAGCGGGAGTGGTGTAACTGGCAGCCACGCAGGATTTAGGTTCCTGTGCCTCCGGGCGTGAGGGTTCGAGTCCCTTCTCCCGCACTGCCTCCGACCTGCACCACCTCTGACCTGGGGAGACATCACCCAGCCGGGTCGAGGGGGGCGCTGTGGGGACGAAGGCCGCTGCGGTGTGCCCCACGACGTCGACACCTCGGGGCGTCACCTCGGGGCGTCACCTCGGGGCGTCCTGAGCGCCAGGATCAGTGCGACCCCCTGGTGGTGGTGCGGCTCCTCGACAGCTCCGCCGTCCACTCGGAGGTCCTCTCCGTGCCACCGACCGGGGAACGCCGGCGCGTACTCGATGTGGGCGCTCAGGACATCGAGTTCGGTAGACGCCGGCTCTGCCCTTGGGCGGCCCCCCAGATGACCCGGTCGTGTTGCCGTCCGAGCGCGCTCGTCGTCGTGCGGGCGAAGCTGCTCCACCCGCTGGACCGCCAGCCTGATCAGGGTGAAGCGGTCGACGTGAGGCTCGGCGGCGAGCAACTCCCGCACGACCGTTCTCGCCGCGCACCTCGCTCACGAACGCTCCCGACCACCTTCAGACACCGAAAGTCAGTCGCCACTCTTCGTAGAGATCTGATGTGGGCGCGCCCGTCGGCCGCCAGTGCAGCTTGGTCAGCAGGCCCTGGCTGGCTACGTTGGATGCGTGGACTTCAGCCTGCAAGAGGACGTGGTCCACCCCTGCCGGGACGGCCTCCAAGATTTCCTTCGTCATGTGGGCCATACCCTCAAGGGCCAGGTGCTGTCCGCGTCGGTTGCGATGCACAGCAATCACCCGGATGAATGCGACCGCCGTGGAGTCGATGATCTCGGGTTTTTTCGGCTCTTGTGACGCATGTGTGAGGTCAGGTCGGCTGTTGCGACGCCTCTGAACAGCTGAGATGCAGGACGCACGCCGTCCTGGTGGCTACGGTCTTGAGTGTCGAGTTCATGATCGTTACCACGGGA
>NZ_JBGFTU010000031.1:0-29281 GCF_041276425.1 Kineococcus halophytocola
GCTGGCTCGGGATTACGAGCGGACGGTGGCCTCGGCGGTGGCGATGGTGCAGATCGCTTACAGCCGGGTGATGCTGCGGCGGTTGACCCGCTCGGCCCCCTCAACCCTTTGAGGACAGCTTCTCAGCCCCGGCTCGGGTCGCGAGCCCACTCCGGCACCGCCGTCAGCGCGGCCAGCCGGTCCCGCTGCCGCAGCAGCCCCGCGGTCGCCGGGACGGCCAGGACCGCCCCCGCCAGGACGAGCCCGAGCCGGGCCGGCAGCGGCCACGGTCCGCGGTCCACCGCCCGCGACGTCGTGGGCACGGCCCCCGGCAGCAGCCCGCCGGCCAGGGTGAGGTCCCCGGCCCGGTGGTGGCCCCGGGCGGTCGGGACGCGCAGGTGGGCCGACCTCGCGCCCGTGCCCAGGTCGGTGCGCAGCACCACGAGGTCGGCGTCGCGGTCCTGCTGCGCGGGCACCGGCCGGTGCAGCAGGGCCCGGGGGGAGGCCCAGCCGAGGACACCGGCCCCGGGCACCGCGGCCGGGACGTCCCCTCCGGGCCGGGTGGCGACGAACGCGATCCGCGCCCCCGGGGTGCCGGTCCCGGTCGTCAGCGCCAGCAGCGACCCGTCCGGGGACCAGGCCGGCCCGCCGGCCAGCACCGCCCCCGCCGGGACCGCCAGCTCCACGCCCTCGCCCCGCCCGCGCCCGGCGTCGGTGAAGGGGTCGTCGAACGGGTCGGCGAACGGGTCGACGACGCGCACGACGGGACGGTCCGGTGCCTGGAAGGCCAGGCGGGTCCCGTCCGGGCTCAGCGCCGCCGCCAGGACCTCCTCGGCGCCGGGGACGGCCGCGGCCCGGCCGGTGCCGGTGTCCAGGACGAACAGCTGCCCGGTCGCGGGGGCCGCGTCGGCCCCGGCCTCCGAGCCGCCCCCGGCGTCGGTGCCCAGGTAGGCCAGCCGGGAACCGTCCCCGCTCCAGGACACCGGCACGACGGTCGGGACCCGCGGCACGACGTGCACCCGGCTGGCCCCCGTCGACAGGTCCACCAGGGCCAGGGTCGAGCGGGGACCGGTGGTGCCGCCGGTGGCCGGGGTCGAGGCCGGGGCCGGGGTGCGGGGGACCACGGCGCGCCGGCCCGGGGGGAGCGCGGCCGGGGCCGGCGCGTCCCCGGGGGCACCGGCCCAGGGGCCGTCCCCGACCGCCACCGTGCGGCCGTCGGGGGACAGGACCACCGCGGCCGGGGCCCGGGACCCGCCGCGCTCACCGGCCTCCACGAGCCGCCGCGCGCTGCGGCCGTCCGCGCCCAGCAGGAGGGTCTGGGTCGACCCGCGCACCCCGCGGACCGCCTCCTGCCGGTACACCGCCACGGCGGCGCCCACGGGGTCGGCCGCCAGGGAGGAGGTCAGCGAACTGTACCCGGGGAACTGCACCGGGACCACCGCCCGCGGCGGCACCCGCCGCGGGCCGGGCAGCGCGGCGACGGCGAGCACGGCCACGGTCCCCAGGACGAGCACGCACAGGGCGACGAGCGTGGTCAGCCGGCGCGAGCTCATGGCTCAGCTTCACCCGCGGCGGGCGCGGCAGCCAGTCCTCGCCCGTCGCGGTGCGCGGGCCCGTCCCGGGGACGTCCACCGCGCGGGACCGCGCGCCCTCGGGCACGGTGGGCCGGTGCCCGAGGGCGACACCGTGTTCCTGCTCGCCCGCCGCCTGCACGCCCGGCTGGCGGGCCGACCCGTGCGCCGCAGCGACCTGCGCGTGCCCCGGTTCGCGACGGCCGACCTGTCCGGGACCCGGCTGGTGGGGACGGTCTCGCGGGGCAAGCACCTGCTGACCCGCCTCGTCCCGGAGTCCGGTGCCGTCCTGACCGAGCCGACGACGCTGCACACCCACCTGCGGATGGACGGGCAGTGGACGGTCCTGGGCCCGGGCCGGCGGCTGCCCGCCCGGCTGGAGCCCGACGTGCGCGTGGTGCTGCAGACCGACGGGCCGACCGCGGTGGCCCTGCGGATGCCGGTGGTCGAACTCGTGCCGACCGCGCTGGAGCACACCGTCGTCGGGCACCTGGGGCCGGACCTGCTCGACGCCGCCCTGCCCGTCGGCGAACGCGTCGAGCGCGCGGTGCGGAACCTGGCCCGCCGGCCCGAGCGCGGGCTGAAGGCCGCGCTGCTGGACCAGCGCAACCTCGCCGGGATCGGCAACCTGTGGGCCGACGAGGTGTGCTTCCTGCGGGGGCGCTCGCCGTGGGCGCCGGTCGGCGACGTCGACCTGCCGCCGCTGGTGGGCCTGGCGGTGCGGATGCTCACGTTCTCGGTGGGGCCCTCGCGGGCCCCGCAGGTCACGACGGGGGACACCCGCCCGGGCCGGCGGCACTGGGTCTCCGGCCGCGCGGGGCAGCCGTGCCTGCGGTGCGGCACCACCGTCCTGGTCGAGGCGGAGGTCCCGGGCGACCCCGAGCGCCGCCGGACGTGGTGGTGCCCGCACTGCCAGCCGGGGTGAGCGCGGTGAACGGCCGGTGTCGGGGACGACCTGGGCGACGGGGGCAGGTGAACAGTCGGTGACCGTTGACCGCGCCGGGGCGCGAGTGGTCCGGGCGCCGCGGAACGCGAACTACTGTTCCTGACGTCCAGCCCGCTCCTCGTCCTGGGAGGAGGTCGCGTTGACGACCCTCCACCAGGTTCCCCCACCGCGCACCCGGAGAACTCCGTGGCGTTCGTGGGGAACCTTCCTGCTGCTCGCCGGGCCCAACGTCGCGCTCCTCGTCCTGTTCGTCTACAAGCCGCTGGTGCAGAACGTCCAGTACTCGCTGCTGCACTGGAACCTCGGGTCCGACACCGCGACGTTCGTCGGGTTGCAGAACTACGCGAACTACTTCGCGAACCCCAAGACCCCCACGGTGCTGTTCACGACGCTGGTCTTCGCCGTGGTCACGGTCGGGGGGTGCATGGCCCTCGGCCTGGCCCTGGCACGTCTGCTGGACCGGAACCTGCGGGGCCGCACGGTCGTGCGCACCGTGGTGTTCGCCCCCTACGTCCTGTCCGGGGTGGCCGTCGGGATGTGCTGGCTGTTCGTCTTCGACCCGCAGTACGGCCTGGTCTCCGGGCTGCTGCGGGCCGTCGGGATCGGCTCGCCGAACTGGTACAACGACCCCGACTGGGCGCTGGCGATGGTCTGCATCGTCTACCTGTGGAAGTACGTCGGGTACGTCGCGGTCATCTACCTGGCCGCGCTGCAGTCCGTCCCGCACGACATCCTCGAGGCCGCGCAGATCGACGGCGCCTCGTCGCTGCGGACGTTCTGGTCCATCGTCTTCCCGCTGCTGTCCCCGACGACGTTCTTCCTCGGCGTCACGGTGTTCATCGAGTCCAACGCCGGCGGGTCCTTCGACATCATCCGCGCCATGACCAAGGGCGGACCCCTGGAGGGCACCACGACGATGGTCTACCAGGTCTACCAGGAGGCGTTCGTCAACGGTTCCGCCGGGTACGCCTCCGCGATCGCGACCCTGCTCTTCCTCGCCCTGCTCGTCGTGACGCTGCTGCAGATGGCCGTCGTGGAACGGAAGGTGCACTACCGGTGAGCGTCCAGGACAGGACCACCTCGGGGGCCGGCCGGATCCCGGCCCCGCGCTCGGGGGGCGCCGAACCCGCCCGGCCGCGCCGCCGCCGCGTCGACGTCCTCGGGTACGCCGGGCTCGTCGTGGCCGGCTTGGTCATGGTCGTGCCGATGCTCTGGATGCTGCTGGCGTCGTTCAAGCAGCGGAACGAGATCTACACGATCCCCTCGCAGTGGCTGCCCGACGCGCTGCAGTGGCAGAACTACGCCGACGTGTTCGCAACCGTCCCGTTCGCGCACTTCCTGCTCAACAGCGTCATCACGACCGTCGCCGGCGCCGGGCTCAAGGTCGTCCTCGGGCTCATGTGCGCGTACGCGCTGGTGTTCGTCGAGTTCCCCGCCAAGCGGCTGGTGTTCCTCGTCGTCCTGGCCGCCCTCATGGTCCCGCCGCAGGTGACGCTGATCCCGAACTACACCCTCATCGCCCAGATCGGCTGGCTGAACTCCTACCAGGGGATCGTGCTGCCCGGGCTCGCCAGCTCGCTGGGGACGTTCCTGTTCCGCCAGCACTTCCAGACGCTGCCCGCCTCGGTCCTGGAGGCCGCCACGCTCGACGGCGCCGGGCACTGGCGGCGGCTGTGGCAGTTCGTCGTGCCGCTGTCCGCCCCGACCGTCTCGGCCGTCGCGCTCGTCTCGGTCGTGGGGGAGTGGAACCAGTACCTCTGGCCGCTGCTCATCACCGACCGCTCGGAGCGGATGACGCTGCCGGTCGGGCTGACCCTGCTGCAGAACAACGACGGCATCACCAACTGGGGCGTCCTCATGGCCGGCACGGTGCTGGTCATGCTGCCGATTCTGCTCGTCTTCCTCTTCTTCCAGCGCCGTCTCGTGGCCGGTCTCGCCACGGGTGCGCTCGCCAACTGACCCGTCCCCGCCTCCGACACCGTTCCCAGGAGAACCCCGTGAACACCTCCTCCTTCGTGCTGCCCCGACGCGGCGTCCTCGGCCTCGCCGGCCTCGGCGCGGCCGGTCTCGGCCTCGCGGCCTGCTCCGGCCCCTCCACCGCGTCCTCGTCCTCCGGCACCGCCAGCGCGTCCGCGACCGACTGGTCGAAGGTCACCCCGGCCGACAAGGTCACCGTCTGGACCAACCACCCCGGCTCCTCTCAGGCCGTCGAGGCCGAGTTCCTGAACCGCTGGAACAAGGACAACTCCGACATCAAGGTCGAGTTCGTCACGGCCGGCTCGAACTACGACGAGATCTCGCAGAAGTTCCAGGCCGCCCTCACCGGCTCCGACCTGCCCGACCTCGTCCTGCTCAGCGACGTCTGGTGGTTCCGCTACGCCCTGAACGGCCAGCTCGCCCCCCTGCAGGACCTGCTGCCGGCCGCCGGCGTCGACACGTCGAACTACCAGAAGGGCCTGTACGCCGACTACCAGTACGAGGGCTCGCAGTGGGCGGTGCCGTACTGCCGCTCGACGCCGGTCTTCTACTACAACAAGGCCCACTGGGCCAAGGCCGGCCTGCCCGACCGCGGTCCGCAGACGTGGTCGGAGTTCGAGGAGTGGCTGCCGAAGCTGCAGGCCGCCGGCACCGGGGCCCAGGCCCCCTACGGCCTGGGCAAGGGCACGGGCAACGCCTCCTGGATCCACCAGAACGTGATCTGGGGCATGGGTGGCGCGCTGTCGGAGGAGTGGACCATGACGGTGGACAGCGAGAAGGTGCTCGCGGCCAGCGACTACCTCCGCTCCTACATCACCCAGGGGTGGGCCGCGGTGTCCTCCTCCGACCAGGCCTCGGACTTCGGGGCGGGGCTGTACTCCTCGGTCATCGGGTCCACCGGGTCGCTGTCCGGGATCCTCAAGGCGGCGAACTTCGAGGTCGGCAACGCGTTCCTGCCCGGTGGCCCGGCCGGGCAGTTCGTCCCCACCGGCGGTGCGGGCTTCGCCGTCCCGGCCAAGCGCTCCCCCGAGCAGCAGCTCGCCGCGGCGACGTTCCTGGCCTTCCTGGCCGAGGACGACAACACGGCCTACTTCTCCCAGAACACCGGGTACATGCCGGTCACGACGGGCGCGGTGAACTCCGCCACGATGCAGCAGGTCTACGCCCAGACCCCGCTGTTCAAGACGGCCGTCGACCAGCTCGCGAACACCCGGACGCAGGACTACGCCCGCGTCTTCGTCCCGGGCGGGGACCAGTCCACCGTCACCGCGTGGGAGAAGGTCATGCTCCAGGGCGCGCCCTCGAAGGACGCCTGGGGCACCGCGCAGGCCGAGGTCGAGCAGGCCTACACCGCCGACGTGGAACCCCTGCTGGACGCCTGACCCACCCACCGCCCGCCCGCACCCGCCCCGACCAGGGAGACGTCGATCCCGTGACCCACCCGTCCCCGCGCCCGTCCGGCCGCCCGCTGGTCGTCGCGCACCGGGGGAGCTCGGCCAGCGCCCCGGAGAACACCCTGGCCGCCTTCGAGGCCGCGCTGCGCGCCGGGGCCGACCTGCTCGAGCTCGACGTGCGCCTGGACGGGGACGGGGTCCCCGTCGTCCTGCACGACGAGACCCTGGACCGGACGACCGACCGGAGCGGGGCCGTCGCGGACCTGCCCAGCTCGGCGGTCCGGGCCGCGGACGCCGGGGCGTGGTTCTCCCCGGCGTTCGCCGGTCAGCGGGTCCCGACGCTGCGGGAGGTCGTGGACCTCGTCGCGCTGCACGGGTCCGGCGGCCTGCTCGTGGAGTTCAAGGGGACGTGGTCCCCGGCGGCGGTCGCCGGTGCGGTGGCGACGCTGCGGACGGCCGGGGTGGCCGGGCGCAGCGTCGTGCAGAGCTTCGAGGTCGAGACCGTGGCGGCCCTGCGCGACGTCGCCCCGGACGTCCGGCGGGCCCTGCTCGTCCTGACCCCGGGCTCACCCCCGGCGCCCGGGGCCCTGGGCCAGTCGCTGCGCGACCTGGCGCACGACCCGTTCACGGCCCTGTCGACCCCGGTGGGCCAGGCCCGCGCCGAGGCCGGGCGGGCCGTGGCCGACCTCGGTGTCGTCGCCGTCAACCCCTACGTCGGCGGGCTGGTCGCCAGCCCCCACGTCGTCGCCGAGTACCACGCGGCGGGGGTGGCGACGTACCCGTGGACGGTGGACGAACCCCGCCTGTGGGCGGACCTGCTGCGGCACGGCGTCGACGGGATCATCACCGACGACCCGGGACGGCTGCGCGGTTTCCTCGATGCGCGCGAGGTCCGCTCCTCGCAGGACGAGGCCCTCGAGGACCGCCGGCTGCTCACCCTCGCCGCGACGCGGCAGGGCGCCCCGGCCACCGGGCTGACCCCCGTGTGAGCCGCCCCGGTCCCCCCGTGCACCGTTTCGCGGGGGGGACCGGTGGTGGAACCGTGCAGGTCGGCGGCCCCGCAGCCGGTCGAGCCGGCCGCCCGTCAGGATCGGGCCCGTGAGGTTCCGTTCCCTTCCCGCCCTCGCCCCTGTGCTCGGGGCCGTCCTCCTCCTCACCGGTTGTTCCGGCACCGGTCCCGACCACCGGGTCCTGCGGGCCGGTCCGAGCGTCACCTCCGCCTCGCCGTCCCCGTCCGCACCGACCTCCGCCCGCACCCACGTGCCCGACGGGCAAGGGTTCACGCCGGTGGACTTCGGGGCCGGGGAGGTGCTGGAGACGACCCTGCACGGTGCGGCGTCGGGCGTGACCATGAAGGTCTGGGTCTGGACCCCGCCCCAGTACGACGACCCGGCCCACGCCCACGACGACTTCCCGGTGCTCTTCCTCTACCCCGGCGGTGACGGCGCCACGTACAACAACTGGACCGACCGGTCCTACTCGGCACAGGAGGTCGTGGAGTCCGGTGCGCGCGACGGGTCCGTCCTGCCGTTCGTCTTCGTCATGCCGGAGATGCAGGTCTCCAGGGACGTCGACACCGAGTGCACCGACATCCCGGGGCAGCCGAGGGTCGGCACCTTCCTCGACACCGACGTCCCGGCGATGGTGCAGCACGACTTCCGGGTGCTGCCGCCGGGCGCGGGCTGGGGCACCGCCGGTGCGTCGTCGGGGGCCTACTGCGCGGCCGCCATCGCGCTGCGCGAACCCGGTCGGTACGCGGCGGTGGCCGGCATCGCCGGGTACTTCAGCATGGAGACGAAACTGCCGCACCAGGACGCGGCGACGCTGGCGCAGTACCCCACGGCGTTGGCGCCGACGTTCCCCGGTGCGCTGTCCTGGCTCCTCGTCGCGGGCACGGCCAGCCCCGAGGACGTCCGGGAGGCGCAGCGGTTCGCCGGCCTCGTGCGCAGCCCGTCCACGGCGCAGGTGTTCCTCCAGGACGGGGGGAAGCACCTGACGACCTCGTTCAAGGCCGCGATGCCGGAGGTGTTCAGCTTCTTCAGCGAGCACCTGAGTGGACCCCGGCCGCAGTGACGGCCGGGGCCCGTGATCAGCTGGCCTCGAGGGGGGTGGGTTCGGAGAACGTGAGCTCGCCGTCCTCCACCCGGGCCCGCACGACCTGGGAGTACCCCTCGGCGACCAGCGCGTCGAACAGCGGCTGCATCCGCTTGGCCTGCCGGACCAGCGCCACCCGGGCCCCGCCGGCCTGCAGCTCGCGCTGCTTGCGCAGCAGCTCACCGGCGTCGGCCCCGGCGGGGTGCACCAGCGCCACCGCGGGGGCCGCGTCGGCGGGCAGCGACACCTCGTCGATGATGCGCTCGAACCCGATCGAGAACCCCGCCGCCGGCACGTCGCGGCCGGTGAACCGGCCGACCATCCCGTCGTACCGCCCGCCCCCGGCGATCGAGGACCCTCCGCCCGGCAGGGACATCTCGAAGATCGGGCCGGTGTAGTAGCCCATCCCGCGCACGAGCGTGACGTCGAACTGCACGTCGAGGTCGGGCGCGGCCACGGCGACGGCCGCGGCGATCTCCTGCAACCGGGTGATCGACGCGGCGGGTACGGCGTCGGGCAGGGCGCCGTCCCCGAGCCGCGCGACGTCGCGCAGCGGCAGCAGGTCGGTGAGCGCCTTCTCCAGCGCCGCGACGGGTTCCTCCGCGAAACCCTTGGACCGCAGTTCGGCCAGCACGCCGTCGAGGCCGACCTTGTCGTTCTTGTCCACGGTGATGAGGACGCTGCCGTGGTCGGCCTCGGCGAACCCGCAGCCGGTGAGCAGCCCGGTGAGGACGCCCCGGTCGTTGAGGCGCAGCGTCGTCCCCGTCAGGCCCAGGCGGGTGAGGGCGGTGTGGGTCGCGGTGACGAGTTCGACCTCGGCCAGGCTGCCCGCCTCACCCAGGACGTCGATGTCGCACTGGACGAACTGGCGGTAACGGCCCTTCTGCGGACGTTCGGCCCGCCACACCGGCCCGATCTGCAGCGCCTTGAACGGCATCCGCAGCGTCGCCGCGTTCGAAGCGACGTACCGGGACAGGGGGACGGTCAGGTCGAAGCGCAGACCGAGGTCGGCCGCGTCGGCGGGCAGCAGGGGCTCCTCGGCGGCCAGGCCGCGGCGCATGACCTTGAACAGCATCTTCTCGTTCTCACCGCCCTGCCCCGACTCCAGCCGGGACAGCTCCTCCAGCGCGGGCGTCTCGACCTCGTCGAAGCCGAACGAGCGGTAGACCTCGCGGATGACGTGCAGCGCGTGCTCCCGGCGAGCCTTCTCGACCGGCAGGACGTCGCGCATGCCCCGTGCGGGGACCACCTTGGAAGCCATGGGGCCATGGTAGAGGCGCCCCCGACCCGCGCGGAAAACACTCTTTCCGCCCTGCCGAGGTCATCGAGGGGGCGGAAAGAGTGTTTTCCGCGCGGGACGGGGGCGGAGGGGGCGGGTGCGGGGCCGCTCAGCGCGCGACGATCTCCTCCAGCGTCGCCCGGGCGCCCTTGGCGTGCAGGGACGCGAGCGCGCCCGTGTACTCGGCGACGAACGCCTCGTCGTCGACGAGGTCGCCGAACAGCGTCCGGTCGGCGATGAAGGCCGTCGGCTCCTCCCGGTTGCGCCGGGCGGTGGCGACGAGCCGGTCGGCGATCCGGTCGGAGACCTCGATGGGCTCACCCTGCTCGTCGACGCCCTCGGCGTAGCGGGCCCAGCTGGCGACGACGGCGGCGGCGCGGAAGAACTCCCCACCGGTGGCGATCTGTTCGCGCACGACGGGCAGCAGCCACTTGGGGATGCGGTCGGAGCTCTCGTTGCACAGCCGGGCCACGGTGTCGCGGACCTCGCCGTTGGAGAACCGGTGGACCAGCTCGTGCCGGTAGGCGTCCAGGTCGATGCCCGGGACCGGTGGCAGGGTCGGGGACCCCTCCCGCTCCATGTACTGCAGCAGGAAGTCCGCGAACAGCGGGTCCTGCGCGACCTCGTGCACGAGGCGGTAGCCCGCGAGGTGCCCGAAGTAGCACAGCGCCTGGTGGCTGGCGTTGAGCAGGCGCAGCTTCATCAGCTCGTAGGGCTCGACGTCGTCGACGACCTGGACGCCGGCGTCCTCGTAGGGCGGTCGGCCCAGGCCGAAGTCGTCCTCCAGGACCCACTGCACGAACGGTTCGCACACCACGGGCCAGGCGTCCTCGACGCCGAACCGCTCGCGGACCTCGGCCCGGTCGTCGTCGGTGGTGCCGGGGGTGATCCGGTCGACCATGCAGTTGGGGAACCGCACGTTGGCGTCGATCCAGGCGCCCAGCTCGGCGTCCTTGGCCCTGGCGAAGGCGACGAAGACCTGGTGCGCGACGTGCCCGTTGCCCTGCACGTTGTCGCAGGACATGACGGTGAACGGGGGCACGCCCCGGTCCCGGCGGCGGCGCAGGGCCTCGGTCACCAGGCCGAAGGTGGTGCCCGGGACGGCGCCGTCGGCGAGGTCGGCGGCCACCTCCGGCGCGTCGAGGACGAACTCCCCGGTGACGGCGTCGATGTTGTAGCCGCCCTCGGTGACGGTGAGGGAGACGATGCGGATGCGCGGGTCGGCCATCGCCTCCACGGCCGCGTCCGGGTCGGCCGGGGCGTGCAGGAAGTCCAGGATGGACCCGATGACGCGGGGTTCGCGCGAGCCGTCGGGGTCCTTCAGGACGAGGGTGTAGAGGCCGTCCTGGGCGTCCATCACCTCCTTCATGCGCGCGTCGTGCGGCAGCACCCCGATCCCGCGGATGCCCCAGTCCAGCGCCTTCCCGTCGTTCATCAGCCGGTCCAGGTACATCGCCTGGTGGGCGCGGTGGAACCCACCGACGCCGAGGTGGACGATGCCGGGCGTCACCTGCGCGCGGTCGTAGGACGGGACGGGGACGTCCCGGCCGATCTCGGCGAGGTTGGCGGTGGTCAGGGGCAGGGTCACGGTCGGCTCCCGGAGGTCGGATCGGGCGGCGTGGTCGGTCCGGCTCACTTGACCGCACCCAGGGACAGGCCCTGCACGAGCTTGTCCTGGGCGGCGAAACCGGCCACGAGCACGGGCAGGGAGATCACGGTAGCCGCCGCGCACAGCTGGGCCAGGAACAGCCCCTGGCTGGTGACGAAGCCGGTGAGGAACACCGGGGCGGTGCCGGCGACGGTCGCCGTGAGGGTCCGGGCCAGCAGCAGCTCGTTCCAGCTGAAGATGAAGCAGATGAGGGCCGTCGCGGCGACACCGGGCATGGCCACCGGACGCACGATCGACCAGAGCATCCGGATCAGTCCCGCACCGTCGATCGAGGCCGCCTCGAGCATCTCGCCGGGGACCTCGGCCAGGAAGGACTGCATCATCCAGACCGCGATCGGCAGGTTCATCGCGGTGTAGAGCAGGATCAGCAGCCAGATGTTGTCCAGCAGCCCCGTCTGCGTGGCGAACAGGTACAGCGGCAGGAGCCCCGCGACGAGCGGCATGAACTTCGTGGACAGGAAGAAGAACATGACGTCGGTCCACTTGCGGACCGGCCGGATGGACAGGGCGAAGGCGGCCGGGATGGCCAGGGCCAGGACCAGGACGGTCGAGATGACCGAGGCCATGGCCGAGTTCAGCAGCGGGGCGACCGGCTGGGCGGACAGGAAGGAACGGTACCCGTCCAGCGTGAGCGCGGCGGCGACGGACGGCGGGTTCGTCGCGGCGTCGGTCTCAGAGTGCAGCGACGTCAGCACCATCCACAGGACGGGCAGCACGAACAGCACCCCGACGATCCAGGCCAGCAACCCCCACACGGGCTTGCTGCGGTTCAGCTCGCGGGCGCGACGCTCCTTGCGGGTGGTGGGCAGGTACTGCCCGGGGCGGGTACTGGCGACTCCCACGTTCGAGACGGTGCTCACCGGCCGACCTCCTGCTTGAACATGCTCGAGACCACGCGCAGCGCGAAGGTCGCGATGACGATGGTGGCGATGACGGTGACGACGCCCATGGCGGAGGCCAACCCGTAGTCGTGCGCGGAGAAGACCGTCTGGTAGATCGTGTACGGCAGGTTGGCCGTCCCGAGGCCACCGGCGGTGATGGTGAAGACGGCGTCGAAGTTCTGGACGATGTAGATGGCGCCCAGGAGGCCGCCGAGCTCCAGGTACTGCCGCAGGTGCGGGAACGTGAGGTAGCGGAAGATCTGGAAGCCCGTGGCCCCGTCCATCCGGGCGGCCTCTTCGGCGTCAGCGGGTTTCGACTGCAGCCCGGCCAGCAGGATGAGCATCATGAACGGCGTCCACTGCCAGATGAGCGAGACCTCGATGGCGATCTTCGGGGCCGTGGAGAGCCAGTCGACCTGCGGTGCGGAGTCGGAGCCGAACAACTGCCACACGGCGTTGAGGGTTCCGTTGAGCAACCCGTAGTTCGGGTTGAACAGGGCGTGCTTCCACAGCAGGGCGGCAGCGATGGGGACGACGAGGAACGGCGCGATCATCATCGTGCGGACGGCGCCGCGACCGGCGAACTTCCGGTCCAGCAGCAGGGCGATGAGCATCCCGAGCACCAGGCTCACGAGCACGACCGTCACCGTGAGGATCAAGGTGTTGACGACGGACTGCCGCAACTGGGCGTTGGAGAAGACCGCCACGTAGTTGTCGAAACCCCCGAACCCTCGGTCCTGCGGGTAGTAGGAGTTCCAGTTCATGAAGGAGATGACGATCGTCGCCAGGAACGGCAGCTGCGTCGCGACGATGACGAAGAGCAGGGCGGGCATCAGCGGAGCCCGGCGGGCCCAGTCGGCGGCCCGGCGCGCCGATCCCGCTCGGAGCTGAGGTCGGTCGGGACCGACCTTCGTGTGGTTGGGGGCGGTGCTGGCACTCATGGAAGAACGTCCTCCACGCTTCGGGTACCGACGGGTCCACTGGGGGAACCGCAGCCTCCGGCGGACCGGAGGCTGCGGGTGGGGATCACTTCTTGTACTTGTCGCTCACGAGCTGGGTGGCCAGGGCCTGACCCTGGTCGCAGGCGTCCTCGACGCTCGTCTGGCCCGCGATGGCCGAGGAGACGAACTGGGACACCTGGGTGCCGAGGTCGGCGAACTCCGGGATGGCGACGAACTGGATGCCGGGTGCCGGTCGGGGTTGCAGACCCGGGTTCTCCGGGTCGGCGGCGTTGATGGCGGTCTGGGTCTCCTCGTAGAAGGGCGCCGCCGCCTTCTGGTAGTCGGTGTTCTCGTACAGCGAGTTGCGCTTGCCGGCCGGAGCGCTGGCCCACCCGATCTGGGAACCCACCAGCTCCTCGTACTGCTGGCTGGAGGCCCAGGAGATGAACTTCCAGGCGTTGTCCTTGCGCTTGGAGGCGTTCTGGACCCCCCAGGCCCAGGTGTACAGCCACCCGGAGGAGTCGGTCTTGTCGACGGGGGCGGCCACGTAGCCGATCTTCCCCGCGACCGGGGACCCCTCGGCGTCCAGCGAGCCGGCGGCGGACGTCGCGTCGTACCACATGGCCACCTGGGACTGGGTCATGCCGTTGAGGCACTCGGTGAAGCCGGCCTGGGGAGCGCCGTTCTCACCGTGGGCACGGACGAGATCGACGTAGAACTTCGTCGCCTCCACGAACTCGGGTGCGTTGACCTGCGCGGTCCAGTCCTCGTTGAACCAGGTTCCGCCGAAGGTGTTGACGACGGTGGTCAGGGGCGCGAAGACCTGACCCCACCCGGGCAGGCCGCGCAGGGCGATGCCCTTCATGTTCGGCATCGCACCGTCGAGCTGGGCGGCGAAGTCGGCGACCTCGGCCCAGGTCGGCTGGTCGGGCATCGTCAGGCCCCTGGACTCGAACACGTCCTTGCGGTACATGAGGAAGGACGACTCGCCGTAGAACGGTTCGGCGTAGACCTTCCCGTCCTCACCGGTCAGGGCCGTGGCCAGGGGTTTGATGATGTCGGACTGGTTGAACGCGGAGTCGGCGGAGATGTAGTCGTCCAGCGGCGCCAGCCACCCGTTCCCGGAGTAGAACGGCACCTCGTAGTTCGAGATCGAGGCGACGTCGTACTGCCCGGCCTGGCTGGAGAACTCCTGGCTGATCTTGTCGCGCACGTCGTTCTCGGGCAGGACCGTGTAGTTGACGGTGATGCCGGTGTCCTTGGTGAAGTTGTCGGCGGTCAGCTTCTGCAGGTCCACCATCTGCGGGTTGTTGACCATGATGACGTTCAGGGTCCCGTCGTCGTCGCCCCCACCGCCGCCGCCCGCTCCGCCGCCGCCACCGGCGCCCGAGCAGGCGCCGAGGAAGGCGACCCCACCGAGTCCGGCTGCGCCACCGAGGGCGGTTCGGCGGCTGATGAGCGACCTCGACCCGGGAAGGGTGGTGGGCCGGTGGATGCCGTGACGTCCAGCCATCGTGATCTCTCCAGTGTCGTCGTCGACAGGTGCGGTCGGAGCACGCGCTCGGGCCAGGTGGCCGGCGCGGCGCCGGTGTTGCGTCCGCTCATCTGAGCGGGCTAGTCTCAGCTGTGACGATGGTGCCGGGGTGCGGGACCGCTGTCAACCGCTCGCGGGTCCGCGCGGTCCCCGGGTGGACCGGCGCGCACCGGGGGTGGTCGGCACGGCACCCTGGTGCTCGCCGTCCGCGGCACCCGGGCCACGACGACGAGGAGCTGCCATGGCGAAGACGTCAACCCGCACCGGCACCGCCGGCCGCCCGTCGCTGGGGGCGCAGGCCCTCGCCGCCGTCGTGGCCCGCCGGTTCTTCGTGGAGGGGCTGACGAAGGTCGAGATCGCCCGGCAGCTCGGGATCAGCCGGTTCAAGGTGGCTCGGTTGCTGACGGAGGCGCAGGACTCCGGGCTCGTGCAGATCCAGGTGGTCGCCCCCAGCTCGCTGGACGGGGACCTGGCCGAGTCGTTGCGGGGGGCCTTCGGGCTGCGGGCGGCGTACGTGCTCAGGACGGGGGAGGACACGCTGCTCGGGCAGCGCCGCCGCGTCGCGGAGTTCACGGCGGGGCTGCTGGAGGAGAGCGTCACCGCCGAGGACGTCGTGGGGCTGGCCTGGGGGCGGACGATCTCGTTGCTCACCAGCGCCCTCGGAGCCGACCTGGGGTGCCGCTTCGTCCAGCTGGCCGGCGCCCTCCCGCGCCCCGACGTCGAGGGCAGCGCCGTCGACCTCGTCCGGCGCGCGGCCGAGGCCACCCGCTCCTCGGCCACCACCTTCTACGCGCCCCTGGCCGTGCCCGACGCCGCCACGGCCGAGGGCCTGCGCTCGCAGTCGGGCATCAGCGAGGCCCTGGCCGAGCTGGACCGGCTGACCAAGGCCGTCGTCTCCGTCGGGGCCTGGCGGCCGGGGGAGTCCACCGCCCTGGACTCCCTGGGGACCGCCGACCAGGAGGCGCTCACGGCCGCCGGGGTCGTGGCCGAGGTGACAGGTGTCCTGCTCGGGCGGGACGGGCGGGAGGTGCAGGCGCTGGCCGACCGGGTCATCGGGGTCACCGGCGCGCAGCTCGGCGCCACCCCCGACGTGACGGCGATGGCGTGCGGGGACCTGCCCGCCCGCGCCGAGGCCACGGCCAGCGTCCTGCGCAGCGGCACGGTCTCGACCCTGGTGACGCACGCCTCGCACGCCCGCGCCGTGCTGGACCTCGCCCGGTGAACGCGCCGGCGCCGGTCGCCGTGCTGCTGTGCGGCACGGTCGGGGCCGGCAAGACGACGCGGGCCCGCGCGCTGGAGCGGGAGGGGTTCGTCCGGCTGTCCATCGACGAGGAGCTGTGGTCGCGCTTCGGCCGCTACGGCCTGGACTACCCGGTCGAGGTCTACGACGAGTACAGCCACGTCGCCGAGCACGTGCTCCTGCAGCGGTTGCGCCACCTCCTGGCGCACGGCCGGGACGTCGTCGTCGACTACGGGTTCTGGAGCCGGGGCAGCCGCGACCGGTACAAGCGGATCGTGCAGGAGGCGGGTGGGCGCTGGCGCCTGGTCCACCTCGACGTGCCGCGGGAGGTCCTGCTGCACCGGCTGGCCGCGCGCAGCGCGCGGTTCGACGCGAACGCCGCCTTCCCCGTCGACGCGGCGACCCTGGACGGGTTCCTCGCCCGGTTCCAGCCCCCGGTGGGGGAGGGGGAGGAGGTCGTGCGCGTCACCGGGTGAGGGGGTGCGGCACCGGCCGGCGCCACCCGGTCGTCACCCGTTCGCCGGTCGGTCGGCTCGCGCCGCCGGAGCGGCTGCGTCACAGTCGAAGCATGCGTCTGGGAACGAGCATCTTCCTGCTGGCGGTCGGGGCGATCCTGACCTTCGCCGTCACCTACTCCGTGGCCGGTGTCGACCTGCAGACCGTCGGGGTCATCCTCATGGTCATCGGGGTCCTCGGGGTCGTCCTGGAGTTCGCCATGTTCCGCCCCCGCGACCAGCGGACGACGAGCGTGACCACGGCCGACCCGGTGTCCGGGACGACGCGCAGCGAGACCACCCGCCGCGACGTCTGACCCGGACCGCGGGTCGCCCGCGGGGTCTCAGAACCCGACGACCTCGTGGGGTTCGTACGGCGCCTCGAGCTCGGCGACCTCCTCGTCGGTGAGGACGAGGTCGAGCGCGGCGAGGGCGTCGTCGAGGTGGTGCGGTTTCGTCGCGCCCACGATGGGCGCGGTCACGACCGGGTTCCGCGCCACCCACGCCAGCGCGACCTGCGCGCGGGACACGCCCCGGCGCTCGGCGACGCGGGCCACCGCGGCGACGATCCCGGCGTCGGAGTCGCGGTAGAGGGTCCCGCCGAACTCGTCGGTCTCGGACCGGTTCGTCACGGCGTCCCAGTCGCGGGTCAGCTTGCCCCGTGCCAGCGGGCTCCAGGGGATGACCCCGATCCCCTCCGCGGCGCACAGCGGCAGCATCTCGCGCTCCTCCTCGCGGTAGAGCAGGTTGTAGTGGTCCTGCATGGAGACGAACCTCGCCCAGCCGTGCCGTTCCTGCAGGTGCAGGGCCGTGGCGAACTGCCACGCCCACATGGAACTGGCCCCGAGGTAGCGGACCTTGCCGGCCCGGACGACGTCGTCCAGCGCCTGCAGCGTCTCGGTCAGCGGGACCGTGGGGTCGAAGCGGTGGATCTGGTAGAGGTCGATGTGGTCGGTGCCGAGGCGACGCAGGGAGTTCTCGACCTCGGTCAGGATCGCCTGGCGGGACAGACCGGCCCCGTTCGGGCCCGGCCGCATCCGGCCGTGGACCTTCGTCGCGATGACGACCTGGTCGCGGGGGGCGGCCGCCAGGAGGGTCCTGCCGACGATCTCCTCGCTGGAACCGTCGGAGTAGACGTTGGCCGTGTCGAAGAAGGTGATGCCCGCGTCGAGGGCGCGGTGCAGGAACGGGACGCTGTCCTCCTCCGGCAGCGTCCAGGCGTGGTTGCCGCGGGCGGGGTCGCCGTAGCTCATGCAGCCGAGCACGAGGCGGGACACCTCGAGCCCGGAGGAGCCGAGTTTCACGTGGTCCATGCCGGCGATGCTGCCCGAGACCCCCCGGGCCCGCGCGCGGGACGAGCGGGACGGGACGGGCCGGGACCGGGATAGCGTGCAGCCCTTCTCCCGCGACGGACGGCAAGGGGACAGCGGTGGCGGACAGACGAGCGGGCGGGCCCCTCACCCGGCGTGAGCGCATCGCCGCGCTCGTCGCCGAGCGGGGCAGCGTCCGGGTGGCCGACCTGGCGGCCGAGCTCGGCGCGGCGGCCGTCACGGTGCGCCGCGACGTGGAGGCGCTGGCGGACGCGGGCCGCCTGACCCGCCGGCACGGCGTCGTCAGCGTCGTGCGTCCCGTCCTGCCGCCCGTCGCGACGGTGGTCGCGGTCTCGGCCTTCACCGGCGCCTACCAGGGGGAGATCCTCGCCGGCGCGCGCGAGGCGGTGACGGCCTTCGGCGGTCGCTACGTCCTGGAGGTGGCCCGCGACCTCGTCGCGACCCGGGCCGCGGTGGAGCGCGCGGCGCGCTCCCCGGAGGTCTCCGGCATCCTCTACGCCCCGCAGTGGGGGACCCCCGAGGAGGCCGCCGCCGACAGCGCGGCCGGGTTCTGGCCCGAGGGGCTGCCGGTCGTCCTCCTGGACCGGTTCGCCCCCCGCGGCTCCCCGCTGGCCCGGCGCGAGGCCGTCCGCAGCGACCACGCCACCGGGGTGCACCGGGCGCTGAGCCACCTGCGGGCGCTCGGGCACCGGCGCGTCCTGGCCTTCTGCCGCGACGACTCCCCGACCGCCCGCACCGTGCGGGGGTGCTTCCCCGAGGCCCTGCGGTCGCTGGGGCTGCCGGTGCTCGCCGAGCCGGTGCTCAGCTCCGACCACGTCGACGCCGAGCGCAGGCTGCGGGCCCCCGACCCGGCCGAGGTCGTCCGCCGGCACGGGGCGACCGCCGTCTTCGTGCACTCCGACACCGACGCCCTGTCCCTGGTGCCCCGGCTGACCGGGGCCGGTCTGCGCGTCCCCGAGGACGTCAGCGTCGTGGCCTACGACGACGTCGTGGCGAGCGTGGGCGAGGTCCCGCTGACGGCGGTGGCCCCGCCCAAGCGGGAGGTGGGGCGCGCCGCGGTGGAGCTGGTGGCGTGGCGGTCGGTGAACCCCTCCGCCCCCTGGCGGCACCTGGAGATCGGCCCCCGGCTGGTGGACCGGGGCAGTTGCCGGCCGGTGGGGACGGGGTGAGGCGAGGGCGGGCTCCGCGGGCTCGTCACGAGCACGTCACAGCGATCGATCAGCCCTGATCGATCGATCTTGACCGGTCCCGGAGCGGACGGCAGGGTGACGGGACCGACGGCTCGAGGGTGAGCCGCCAGACCTCCTGCGGAGCCCGCATGACCCCCTCGCACGACCCCGCTGCCACCACGGCGAGCCCCGCGTGAAGCGGCCCTGCCTGGCCCTGGCCATGAGCCGCGCCGCCCACGACCGGGTCGTCACCGACGAGTTCCTGCACCGGCTGGCCGCCGTCGCCGACGTCGTCCCGGGCGTGCTGGAGGAGTTCGACTCCGTCCCGGCCCGCAGGACGCTGGCCGAGATCGACGTGCTGGTCACCGGGTGGGGGTGCCCCGCCCTGAGCGCCGCGGCCGTCGCCGGCGCACCGCGGCTGCGCGCGGTCGTGCACACCGCCGGGACGGTCCGCCACCACGTCACCCCCGCGGTCTGGGGCCGGGACATCGCGGTGTCCTCGGCGGCGGCGGCGAACGCCGTGCCCGTCGCCGAGTACACGCTGGCCACGGTGCTGCTGGCCGGCAAGCAGGTGCTGGCCTCGGCGGAGAACTACCGCCGGGCCAGCAGCCGCGACACGTTCACCGACGCCGCTGCCGGTGCGGTGGTCCTGGACGAGGCGACCGGGAACTTCGGGCGCACCGTGGGCATCCTGTCCGCCTCGCTGGTGGGGCGCCGCGTGGTCGAACTGCTGCGCCCGCACGACCTGCGCGTGCTCGTGCACGACCCCTACGTCCCCGACGCCGCGATCCGCGCGCTGGGGGCCGAACCGGTGGGCCTGCCGGAGTTGTTCGAGCGCAGCGACGTCCTGAGCGTGCACACCCCCCTGCTGCCGGAGACGCGCGGTCTGGTGAGCGCCGACCTGCTGGCCCGCCTGCCGGACGGGGCGACGCTCATCAACACCGCCCGCGGCGCCGTGGTCGACAACGAGGCGCTCGTGGTGGAACTGCGCGCGGGGCGCCTGCACGCGGTGCTGGACGTCACCGATCCCGAACCCCTGCCCGCCGGCCACGCGTTGTGGGACTGCCCGAACGTCCTGCTCACCCCGCACGTCGCGGGGTCGCTGGGCAACGAGCTGCGCCGCCTGACCGCTTGCGCCGCCGGGGAGGTGGAGCGGTTCGCCGCCGGGCTGCCCTTCGCCCACCCGGTGCTGCGCGCCGCCCTGGAGCGCAGCGCGTGAGCCCGGCCGCCCGCCCGGGCCGGATCGCCGCCAACCCCATCCCCTACTGGGCCGGGGCCGGCAAGACGCGGGAGGTGTTCGAGGTGGCCTTCGCCGACCTGCGGGACATCGGTTTCACCGCGGTCAAGGCCGACGTCCCCGAGGGCATGGGGGCCGACGAGTACGCGCGCTGGATCGAGGGGTTCGGCCTGAGCCCGTCGGTGGGTCTGTTCAGCAACCCGCTGGACGAGACCGTGGACATGGCCGGGGTGCTGGAGGAGGCGCGGCGTTTCGCCGCGGTCCAGGCCGAACTCGGCCTGGACCGCACGATGCTGTCGTCCATGGCCGTCCCGGCGCGCCTGGCCGCTCCGGCGGTCGGGGCCGACTTCGACGCCGGGCGCCTGGAACGGGCCGTGGAGAACGCGGGCCGGGTGTGCGAGGTGCTGATCTCCGAGGGGATCCACCCGCTGCACCACTCCCACGTCGGCGGGGTCTTCGAGACCGAGGAGGAGATCACCACGCTGCTCGACGCGCTGGGTCCCGAACTCCTCGGGTTCGGCCCCGACACCGGTCACCTGCGCTGGGCGGGCGCCGACCCGGTCGCCCTCGTCCGGCGCTACGGCGACCGGATCGGGGGGATCCACCTCAAGGACGTCCACCCCGACCACCTGGACGCGGCGCGCGGGACGGGCGGGGACTACCGCACCGTCTCCACCAGCGGGCGGTTGTGGGCCGAACCGGGCCGCGGTGTCCTCGACCTCGAGGCGGTGCTCGCCGCCCTGCCGGCCGACTACGACGGCGATTACACGATCGAGGTCGACCACCCCAGCGTCGGGTCGGTCCGCGAGTCGCACCGGATCTCCCACGAGTGGGCGCTCAGGGTGCTCGGACCCCCCGGCGAGGAGCCGGGCGAACAGTCCTGATCGATCGATCGAAAGCCTTTCCCGCACCCGGTCAGCGTGCTAGGTTTGGCCCTTCCAAGAACGGGTAAACGCTTACCCTTTCTGTTGCGAGGCAACCAACGTCGGCAGCCACGGTGCTCGTCCCCACAGTCCGGTCGATCCCGGCCTCCCCCAGTTGACGCGGCAGGAGCTCAACGGTGAGAACTCAACCAGCAGGAACGAACTCCCCCGAGGCGGCGAAACCTGCCGTCACGGCGTCCCGCGGCACCACGGCGCGACGCGGCGGCTCCACGCCCCGCCGGCCCCGGCGTCCCCTCTCGCGCGACAAGCTGCTCCTGGTCGCCCTGGGGCTGCCCGGCGGCATCGCGCTCATCGTGTTCCAGTACCTCCCGTTGCTGGGCAACGTCATCGCGTTCAAGGACTACCAGCCGTACCTGAGCATCTCGGAGTCCCCCTGGGTGGGGTTCTCCAACTTCTCGTTCCTGTGGGACGGCAACCCCGACTTCCTCAACGCCCTGTGGAACACGGTCGTCCTGACGCTCATCCAGACCGTGCTCGTCTTCCCCGTGCCGCTGGTGCTGGCCCTGGTGCTCAACAGCCTGGCGGGGGAACGGCTGAAGCGGACCCTGCAGTCGATCCTCTACCTGCCGCACTTCCTGTCGTGGGTCATCGTGGTCGCCCTGTTCCAGCAGATGCTGGGCAACGCGGGGATGCTCAACACCTTCCTCGTGCAGAACGACCTGCCCATCGTCCAGATCATCGGGGTCCCCGAGCTCTTCAAGGCCCTGCTCACCAGCCAGGTGATCTGGAAGGACGCCGGCTGGGGCACCATCATCTTCCTGGCCGCGATCTCGCGGGTCGACCAGGAGCAGTACGAGGCGGCGGCCGTGGACGGCGCGGGTTCGTGGCGCCGGATGTGGCACATCACGCTGCCGGCCCTGCGGGGCCTCATCATCCTGCTGCTCATCCTGCGCCTGGGCAGCAGCCTGTCGGTCGGTTTCGAGCAGATCGTCCTGCAGCAGGGCCCGGTCGGCCTGCAGGCCAGTGAGGTCCTCGACACCTGGGTCTACAACAACGGGATCCTCGGCGGCGCCTGGGGCACCTCGGCCGCCGCCGGTCTCATCAAGGGGCTCGTCGGAGTCCTGCTCGTGATCGGCGCCAACAAGCTGGCCCACGCCTTCGGCGAGAGAGGGGTGTACGAGAAGTGAGCACCACGCAGTCCCCGACCATCGGGGACGACACGATCCCCTCGTTCCGCAAGGACGGCAACCGGCCGCCGTGGATGGAGAAACCGTCCCCGGTCGTGCAGGCGGTGAAGTTCCTCTTCCTGGGCATCGCCGTCCTGCTGGTCATCATCCCCTTCTGGTCGGTGATCGCCACGTCGCTGGCCGACCAGTCCACCATCAACGCCTCCGGCGGCGGGATGGTCATGTGGCCCGGCAGCGGGGCGAACGTCGACGCCTACACCGCCGTGCTGTCCGGGGGCGTGGTCACCCGCGCCGTCGCCATCTCCATCGGCATCACCGTGGTGGGGACCCTGCTCTCGCTGGCGGCCACCGCCGGCCTGGCCTACTGGCTCTCCCGTCCCGGCGCCCTCGGGGCCAAGCCGATGCTGATGCTCGTCCTGGGCGCGATCCTCTTCGCCCCCGGCCTGATCCCCAGCTACCTGGTGGTCAAGGAGCTCAGCCTCCTGGACTCGCTGTGGTCGCTGATCCTGCCGGTGCTGGTCAACGCCTTCAACGTGATCGTCATGCGGGCGTTCTTCCAGGAACTGCCCAAGGAGCTCTTCGAGTCCGCCGCCATCGACGGGGTCGGCGCCGCCACCACGCTGTTCCGGATCGTGCTGCCGCTGTCCAAGGCGGTCCTCGCCGTCATCGGCCTCTTCTACGCCGTGGCGTACTGGAACGCCTTCTTCAACGCCCTGCTGTACATCCAGTCCTCGGACAAGTGGCCCATGGCCCTGGTGCTGCGGACCTACGTCGTCAACCAGACGACCATCGGCGGCGAGCAGGCCGCCGGGGAGGTCCTGCCGCCGCAGCTCCCGCTGCAGATGGCCATCCTCGTGATCGCCGTCGTGCCGATCCTGCTCGTCTACCCCTTCATCCAGCGCCACTTCGCCAAGGGCGTCATGATCGGCGCCGTCAAGGGCTGATCGTCCGCCCCGACCGGCCGACCGAGCGGCCGAGCCGGTCGCCGTCGCACCACCCACCCACCGGAACACACAGCCCGGACACCCATCGGGTCGAGGAGGATCCATGTCGAACAGCGCCTTCAGCCGACGCAGCCTGATCGCCGGAGCAGGGGGTTCCGCAGCCCTGCTCGGACTCGCGGGCTGCTCCGGCGGTGAGAGCGGGGGCAGTGCGGACGGATCGGCGGGGGGCTCGGCCGAGATGCCGTCCTACACGCCCTACACCGGGTTGACGCCGGACCTCCCCGGCACCGAGGAGGGCGTCGACCCGGCGTTCTTCAACTTCCCCAGCGACAACCCGGTGTCGGTCACCGAGAAGCCGGGCAACGGCGAGACGCTGACCGGGATGGCCAACATCTACTACGCCGTCCCCCCGGGGCCGGGCAGCAACAGCTACTGGGCCGGCCTCAACGAGCGGCTGGGGGTCGACCTGCAGCTGCAGATGGTCAGCGCCGCCGACTACACGCAGACGTTCCCCACCACCGTCGCGGGCAACAACCTGCCCGACATGGTCCAGATCCCGAACGCGCCGGTCCCGAACCTGCCGCAGCTGCTGCGGGCGCGGTTCACCGACCTCAGCGAGCACCTGTCGGGTGACGCGATCAACGACTACCCGAACCTGGCCAACATCCCCACCCGCAGCTGGGCGCCCACGGCCCACAACGGGGGCATCTACGGGATCCCCATCCCCCGTGGCGCCATCGGCACCTACCACTTCATCCGGGCCGACCTGTTCGAGGCGGCCGGGGTCTCCACCTCGCCCCAGAGCTACGAGGAGTTCGTCGAGACCACCAAGGCGCTGACCGACCCCGGGCAGCGGCGCTGGGCGTTCGCCCTGGTCAACCAGCCGCGCCAACTCCTGGGCCGCATGAACGGTGAGCCGAACGTGTGGGCCGAGGAGGGCGGCAAGCTCACCCACATGTACGAGACCGAGCAGTTCGCCCAGACGGTCACCGACCTCATCGCGATGTGGAAGTCCGGGGTCATGCACCCCGACAGCTTCAACGACGCCAACCCGTTCAAGCAGCTGTTCAACGCCGGGACGGTGGCGATCAACGCCGCCGACGGGTACCCCGGGTACATCCAGTACGTGCTGGACAACGCCGACAACCCGGGCTTCGAGCTCGGGCTGATGCCGGTCAACAAGCGCGACGGCAGCGGGCTGGCCGACTGGGCCCTGGGCCCGGGGTACTACTCCTTCAACGCCCTGTCGAAGCAGGACGACCCGGAGAAGATCAAGCTGGCCCTGCGGGTGGCCAACTGGCTGGCCGCGCCGTTCGGCACCGAGGAGTACCTGTACCGCCTCTACGGGGAGGAGGGCGTGGACCACGCGCGCGACGCCGAGGGCAACCCGGTGCTGACGCCCACCGGCACCACGAACACGGTGCTGCCCATCCGCTACCTGGCCGACAGCCCCTACAACATCTACGTCCCGGGCCGCCCGCAGGACGCCGAGGCGCAGCACGACTACCAGTCGCTGGAGATCCCCGTCGGGATCCCCAACCCCGTGGTCGGCTTCTACTCCGAGGCCGCGGCCAGCCTCAACGCCGCCGCGGACCTGGCGTTCCTCGACGGCGTCTACGCCATCGTCCAGGAACGCCAGCCGTTCTCGAACCTGGAGAACGTCATCTCGACGTGGCGCAACGCGGCCGGCGACGCGATGCGCACCCAGTACCAGGACGCCATGCAGGAAGCAGGGGCCACCAGCTCGTGAGCGACCTGATCCCGCCGCTGGACCTGCTGGAGGCCGCAGTGACCGCCTGGTCGCCGCACCTCCAGCAGGACGGCACCCTGCACGACCCCGTCGTCGGGGAGCCCACCCAGTACGGCACCGCCTACCACGCCTGGTGCTGCGCCGTGCTGGCCGACCGCGCGGGCGCGGACCCGGTCCACCGCGAGGACGCCCACCGCGCGTTCGACGCGGCGCTGCGGCACACGGCCGACCCCGACGCCGCCCCGCACGCCTCGATCGTGGACCGGGTGACGGGCAGCGTGCTGCACCGGCTCAACCACCGCGACTTCACCTGGCCGCCGCTGCTGCGGACCCACCTGGCCCTGCGGGACCCGGACGACCCGCAGGACCGCGAGCGCGAGCAGCGGCTGGCCGGCGTGGACGTGCCGGGGGCGTTCCGGGCGCTGCCGCCGTCGAACTGGGCGGCGGTGTGGATGAGCGGGGAGTGGCTGCGCATGCGCGCGGGCCTGTCGCCCACCACGGCCGAGCAGTTCGACGACTGGCTCGACGTGTTCTTCGCCGGCGGTCCCACCGGGTTCGACACCGACCTGGGCATGTACACCGAGCCCGGTCTGCCCAACGCCTACGACCTGTTCACGCGCGTGCACCTCCTGGACCTGCTGTCCGACGGCTGGTCCGGGCGCAACCGCGCCCGGCTGGAGGAGTTCCTGGTCTCCGGCCTGCGCCGGAGCCTGGCGATGCAGGTGTCGGACGGGTCGCTGGCCTCGGGGTTCCGCAGCGCCGGGCAGACGTGGGTGCTGGGCGCGCAGGTGGCCTTGTTCACCGCGCACCGCGCGCTGGGACTGGGCTCGGCGGCGGACCTGGAGGCCGCCCGGCTCGCGGCCTGGCGCGCCTACACCTCCCTGGCGCGGTGGCAACGCCCCGGCGGGGTGTTCTCCCCGGTGCAGAACGTGCTCCCGCCGCAGTCGCGGGTGGGGTACGAGACCTACACCGCCGACGGGCACTACTCCCCGCTGGCCCTGGCCTTCCTGGCGAGCGCGGTGCGGGCCGGGTTCGGTCAGGACGAACCCCCCTCGGCGGCGGAGCTGGACGACCGGCCGGCCACGGCCCTGGCCGAGGGGGCGCCCACCCACCGCGGCGCGGCCCACCGCGGCCGGGTGTCGGTGGCCGTCCAGGCCGTCGCCGACGACACCTACGACGCGAGCGGGCTGAACGACCTGACCTTCGGCGCCGGGCACCGGCTGCCGTTCGCCAGCGCCGTGCGCCACCTCGCCGGCGGTCCGCTGCTGGTGCCGGGCCTGGCGGTGCGTCAGGAGCCGGGGGCCGCGCCCCTGACCGCGCTGTGCGCGACGCCCCGGCGGCTGCAGGTCCCGCTGCGCACCCTGGCCGAGTCCGGTCTGGGGTTCGAGACCGAACTGCTCGCCCCCGCCGCGGACGGCGGGCCGGGCCGGCGCGGGCCGGACCACCGCGGTGGCCCCGACGTCACCGGCCGGCACCACGCGTGGTCGGTGCAGGTCGGGCCGGACGGGATCGAGGTGAGCGAGACGCTGGCCGGGTGGACGGGCTGGCGCACCCTGCTCATCCCCTACCTGCGCGACCCCGGTACCGGCACGACGACGTCGGTGGAGGTCACCGACGACGGCGTCCTGCTCGTCCACGGCGACGAGCAGGTGCGGGTCAGCGTGCAGGCCGAGGTGGAGCGCGTCACCGACCTGCCCCACGGCTTCGAGAACCGGCGGGGCCTGTGCGGGCTGGTGCGCCTGGACGTGGCCGGACCCGGCCCGGACCTGTGCTGGTCGGTGCGGTCGCCGGACCGCGGGCACCGGCCCCGCTGAGGGCGGCCGGGCCGGGCCGGCGGGGAACGCTCCCGCCCTCCCGGCCCGGCGCCCCCGGCCCTGCTCTCCGGCCCCGGACCCGTACCGGTCAGCGCGCCAGGCGCACCGACGTCGACAGCAGGGCGGCGTGCACGAACGCCTGGGGCAGGTTGCCGCGCAACTGCCGCTGCCGCACGTCCCACTCCTCGCTGAGCAGGGCCGCCGGGCCGCAGGCGGCGCGGTTGCGCTCGAAGAACCGGAACGCCTCCACCTCCTGCCCCTCGACGTGCAGCGCCTGGGCCACGAGGAACCCGCAGAGCAGGAACGCCCCCTCCGTCGTGCCCAGCGGCATCGAGTCGGGGGAGTAGCGGTAGACGTGGTGGTCCTCCACCAGGTCCCGGCGCACCGCGGCCAGGGTGGCGCGGGTGCGCGGGTCGTCGGTGGGCACCGCCCCGTAGAGCGCCGGGCGCAGCAGGGCCGCGTCGACCCCCGGCTGACGGGGGCTGCGCTGCCAGCGACCCTCGGTGGGGTGCAGGCAGTCCCGCGACGTGCGGGCCAGGACCGTGTCGGCCAGCGCGGCGTAGCGCGCCGCCTCCCCGGGGGCGGAGAACCGCGCGATCTCCTTCAGCCCCGCCACGCACTCCAGCCGCGAGTGCGCCCACCAGTCGTCCTCGATCTCCCAGATCCCCGCGTCCGGTTCCTCCCAGCGCTTCTCGATCGCCGAGACCGCGACCTCCACGGCACGGCGGCCGTCGTTGCCCAGGACGTCCAGGCGCGCAGCCGCGGCCAGCAGTTGCAGGACCTCCCCGAACGCGTCGAGCTGGAACTGCCCGCGGACGTGGTTGCCGGCGATGTCCCAGCCGCCGGGGTACCCGGGCAGCCCCGTGGAGCGTTCGTCGGGGACGGGCTCACCGAGCACCGTGTAGGCCGGGACGAGGTCGGGGCCGTCGGCCAGGACCCGCCGGACCACGAAACCCACGAGCGTCTCGAACAGGTCCTCGGCCCCGCCGCAGTCGGCCAGGGCCAGCCCGGCGTAGCACTGGTCGCGGATCCACGCGTAGCGGTAGTCGTAGCTGCGGCCCTTGTCCGCGTGCTCGGGCAGCGACATCGTGGCCGCCGCCACCATGCCACCGTCGTCGGACGTCAGCCCGCGGATCACCGCCACCGAGTGCGCCGCCTCGGTCGGGGCGACGCTGTCGCGCACCTCGGGGACGGCCGAGCGCCAGGTGTGCACGGTCGAGGTCCAGGTGTGCTCCGGGTCCGGTGGTTCGGGCCGCAGCCGGGTGCCCACCTCCAGGACGAGGTGGTGCCGTTCACCGGCCGGCACCCGCAGGTGCGCGCGCAGCACCCCGTCGTCGACGGCGGCCTCGCCCAGCCCGGACAACCGCACGTGCAGGTCCCCGGTCCGGCCTGTCCAGCGCCCGGCGTCGTCGCGCCGCAACGACCGCAGGGCCCGGGTGCCGAACTGCGCGCGCAGGTCGAACACGACGTCGACCTCCCCGTCGCCCTCGACGGCGCGGATCTCGCGCAGCAGGACCGCGCAGTCGGGGTCGCTGGGCATGGCCATCGCGTCGCGGCAGTCGATCGTGCCGTCCCCCCGCGACGTCCAGTGGTGGCGGAAGACGAGCGTGCCCGGCTCGTAGCACCCGCCCCACGTGAACGGGTGCGACGGCGTCACCGAGAACCCGCCCCGGCCCCCCAGCAGGGCCGCGAACACGGCGTCGTCGTGCCAGTGCGGGGCGCACATCCACGCGATGTCCCCCGCCGGCCCGACCACGGCCCCGCGGGCCCCGTCGGCGACGAGGGCGTAGTCGCGCAGGACGTGCGGGGGGAACTGCCGGCAGAACTCCTCGGCCGAGCTCACGCCGGGGCCTGCGCCCCGGTCGTCAGGACCAGTTTGCCCACGTGCGAGGAACCCTCCAGCACCTCGTGCGCCCGCGCCGCCTCGGCCAGCGGGAACCGGTCGAAGACGACCGGCCGCACCCCGCCGTCGTCGACCAGCGGCCACACGTGGTCGCGCACGCTGGCCACGACGGCGGCCTTCTCCTGCGCCGGGCGGGCCCGCAACGTCGTGCCGTGCACCGAGATCCGCCGGCGCATGAGGAGGCCGAGGTCCAGCTCGGCCCGCGTCCCGCCCTGGGTGGCGATGACGACGAGCCGCCCGCCGGTGGCCAGCACGTCGAGGTTGCGGCCCAGGTAGGGCGCCCCCACGACGTCCAGGACGACGTCGGCGCCGGCCGGCTCGAACGCGCGGACGCGCTCGACGAAGTCCTCCGTGCGGTAGTTCACGAGCAGGTCGGCGCCCAGCTCGGCGCAGCGGGCCAGCTTCTCGTCCGACCCGGCGGTCACGGCCACCCGCGCCCCGACCTGGTGGGCGAGCTGGACCGCCATCGTCCCGATGCCGCTGGACCCGCCGTGCACGAGGAGGAGTTCCCCGGGCCGGAGCCCGGCGAGGGTGAACACGTTGCTCCACACCGTGCACGCCACCTCCGGCAGCGCGGCGGCGTCCTCCACGGCCACGCCCTGCGGCACGGGCAGCACCTGACCCACGGGCACCGCGACCCGCTCGCCGTACCCGCCGCCGGCCAGCAGCGCGCACACCGCGTCGCCCACCTGCCAGCCCGTCACGTCCGGCCCGAGCTGCTCGATCCACCCCGACACCTCCAGCCCCGGGTGCTCGGGGGCACCGGGAGGAGAGGGGTACTTCCCCTGCCGCTGCATGACGTCGGCGCGGTTGACCCCCGCCGCCGCCACCCGCACGACGACCTCACCGGGCCCGGCGACCGGGTCGGGCAGCTCGGTGAGGCGGAGGGAACCGGGGGGATCGACGATCACGGCGCGCACCCTGGGGACCCTACGTCGGCCCCGGCGACCCCGCCCTCCGGTCGGTGCGCCACCACCGCGGCGGCCCGCCGCAGGTCGCCGGGGTCGTCGACGTCCAGGCACTCGCGGTCCGAGACCACCACCTCGCCCACCCCACCCACCCC
>NZ_JBGFTU010000032.1:0-27635 GCF_041276425.1 Kineococcus halophytocola
CCCGCGTGTGCGCCTCAACGACACCGAACGGGGCGGGCGGTCAGACGAGGCGGTGGAGCCAGCCGTGGGTGTCCTCGGCGCGGCCGTACTGGATGTCCAGCAGCGTGTTCCGGATCGTCATCGTCACCTCACCGGCCGCGCCGGTGCCGTGGGACAGTTCACCGTCGGGCGAGACGAGCCTGCCGACGGGGGTGACGGCGGCCGCCGTCCCGCAGGCGAACACCTCGGTGATCCGGCCGGAGGCGACGCCCTCGCGCCACTCGTCGATGCTCACGCGGCGCTCGGTCACCTCGTGGCCGAGGTCCTTGGCCAGGTCGATGATGGAGTCGCGGGTGATGCCCTCCAGGATCGTCCCGGTGAGTTCGGGGGTCACGATCGAGCCGTCGTCGTGGACGAAGTAGAGGTTCATCCCGCCGAGTTCCTCGACGTACGTGTGCTCGGTGGCGTCGAGGAAGCAGACCTGGTCGCAGCCGTTGGCCGACGCCTCGTCCTGGGCGGCGAGGCTGGCGGCGTAGTTCCCGCCGCACTTGGCCGAGCCCGTCCCGCCGAGGGCGGCGCGGGTGTAGTTCTGCGACAGCCAGATCGAGACGGGCTTGACGCCACCGGTGAAGTAGGAACCGGCCGGGGAGGCGATGACGAGGAACTTCACCTCGTGCGCGGCGCGGACCCCGAGGAACGCCTCGGTCGCGACCATGAACGGGCGCAGGTACAGGGAGGACTCCCCGCCGGTGGGAACCCACGCCTCGTCGGTGCGCACGAGCTGGGTGATCGCCTCCAGGAACGTCGCCTCGTCCACCTCGGGCAGCGCGAGCCGGCGCGCGGAGCGGGCCATGCGGGCCGCGTTGGCCTCGGGGCGGAACGTCCAGACGCTGCCGTCGGCGTGCCGGTAGGCCTTGAGCCCTTCGAAGATCTCCTGGGCGTAGTGCAGGACGGCCGCGGCCGGGTCCAGCTGCAACGGCCCGTAGGGGACGACGGCGGCGGCGTGCCACCCCTGCTCGCGGGTCCAGGTCGCCACCGCCATGTGGTCGGTGAAGAACTTCCCGAACCCCGGGGCGGCGAGGATCTCGGCGCGGCGCTGCTCGGGGACCGGCACGGCCGACGGCGTCACGGGGAACGTCAACCCGGCGGTCGGTCCGGTCGTCGGGGTGGCGGTCATGCGGACTCCTCGGGGTGCGGGACGGGTGGTTCGACGGTACCCCGCGGGGCGGCGGGGCCGGACCTCAGACGACGGCGGCGGCCAGGGCGTCACCGATCCCGGCGGTCGGGCGCGGCCCGACCTGCCCGGCGGCGCGGCGCGCGAGGTCGGCGCTCACGGCGGCCTCGACGCGGCGCGCGGCAGCGGCGTGCCCGAGGTGCTCGAGCAGCAGCGCGACGGACAGCACGGCGGCGGTGGGGTCGGCGAGCTGCTGGCCGGCGATGTCGGGGGCCGAGCCGTGCACGGGTTCGAACATGCTCGGCGCGGTCCGGTCGGGGTTGACGTTGCCCGAGGCGGCCAGCCCGATGCCGCCGGTCACGGCCGCGGCGAGGTCGGTGAGGATGTCGCCGAAGAGGTTGTCGGTGACGATGACGTCGAACCGCGCCGGGTCGGTCACGAGGAAGATCGTGGCGGCGTCGACGTGGAGGTAGTCGACGGTGACGTCGCCGAACTCCGCGCCGACGGCTTCGACGGTGCGCCGCCACAGGTGACCGGCGTGCACGAGGACGTTGTGCTTGTGCACGAGGGTCAGCTTCTTGCGCGGTCGTGCGGCCGCGCGGGCGAAGGCGTCGCGGACGACGCGCTCGACGCCGAACGCGGTGTTGACGCTGACCTCGGTGGCGATCTCGTGGGGGGTGCCGACGCGCAGCGCGCCGCCGTTGCCGACGTAGGGCCCCTCGGTGCCCTCGCGCACGACGACGAAGTCGATCTCACCCGGGTCGGCCAGCGGCGTGGGGACCCCGGGGAACAGCGTGGAGGGCCGCAGGTTCACGTAGTGGTCCAGGGCGAAGCGCAGCTTCAGCAGCAGCCCGCGCTCGAGGACGCCGCTGGGGACGCTGGGGTCGCCGACGGCGCCGAGCAGGATCGCGTCGTGCCCGCGGACCTCCTCCAGGACGCTGTCGGGCAGCGTCTCCCCGGTCCGGTGGTACAGGCGCGCGCCGAGGTCGTACTCGGTGGTCGCGACGGTCGTGCCGGACCCCTCCAGCACCGCGGACAGGACCTTGAGCGCCTCGGCGGTCACCTCCTGGCCGATGCCGTCGCCGGGGATGACTGCGAGTCGCACGGTGTCCGCCATGCGCCGGAGGTTATCGGAGCACCCGGCCCCGCCGTCCCCCCGTGGTCGGACCCCCGACCTCGTCCCCGGGGACGACGACCGGCCGACGACCCCCTCCTACGCTGAGGCGGTGCAGGAGGAGAACCCCGGGCGCACCGTCTTCGACGCGGTGGTGGCCTGGACGCGCGCGAACTCCGTCCTCATCGACGCCCTCCTCGCCCTGGCCCTGGCCGGGCTCAGCCTCCTGGCGACCGTGACGGACCTGTCCCTGCGCGGGGTGGTCGTCGCGGCCGGGATGACGCTGCCGCTGGCGGTGCGCCGCCGGTTCCCGGAGGTGTGCGGCGGGCTCATCGCCCTCTTCGGGCTCGCGCAGCTGACGCTGTCGACCCCGTCCTTCGGCAACGTCGGCGTCCTCATGGCGGTCTACGCCCTCGCCGGCTACGGCCGGCGCTGGGCCTCCCGCGGTGGCCTGCTGTTGGGGCTGGCCGGCGCGCTGCTGTGCTCGGTGCGCTTCTTCGCCGACACCGGGTGGGGCGCGGTCGTGGTCCTCGCGGCGCTCATCGCGTTCTCGGTCGTGGCGAGCTGGGCCCTGGGCAGCCTGCGCCGGGCCCAGCGGCAGAACGAGCTGGCCCTCGTCGAACGGGCGCGGCTGCTGGAGAACGAGCGGGAGAACGAGTCGCGGCTGGCGACCACGGCCGAGCGCCAGCGCATCGCCCGGGAGATGCACGACGTCGTGGCGCACTCCCTGTCGGTCATCATCGCCCAGGCCGACGGCGGGCGGTACGCGGCGAAGGCCGACCCCGCGGTGGCCGCCCAGGTGCTGGAGACGATCTCCGGGACGGGCCGGCAGGCGCTGACGGACATGCGCAACCTGCTCGGGGTGCTGCGCACCGGGCCGGGCGAGGACCGCGCCCCGCAGCCGGACGCGACGATGATCGGCGACCTCGTGGACCAGGTCCGGGCCAGCGGCCTGGAGGTCACGGCCGAGGTCCGCGGCGAGGTCCGCGACCTGCCGCCGGCGATGGGCCTGGCGGCCTACCGGATCGTGCAGGAGTCGCTGACGAACGTCCTCAAGCACGCCGGCCCCCGGGCGCGCACGCGCGTGGAGGTCCGCTGGGAGGCGGACGCCCTGCGGATGAGCGTCGAGGACGACGGGCGCGGGGCGGCGTCGATGGTCCAGCCGAGCCCCGGTGGGCAGGGGCTGGTCGGCATGGCCGAGCGCGCCCGGCTGCACGGCGGGTCGGTGGTGAGCGGCCCGCGGCCCGGAGGGGGTTTCTCCGTGCGCGCGAGGCTTCCCTACAGTTCCTGACGTGACAGAGCCCGAGGTGACCGTTCCCGAGGTGAGTGCTCCCGAGAACCCCGTCCGGGTCGTCCTCGTCGACGACCAGCAGCTCGTGCGGGCGGGTTTCCGCATGGTCATCGACTCCCAACCGGACCTGACGGTCGTCGCGGAGGCCTCCGACGGCGCCGACGCCGTGCGCGTCGTGACCTCCACCCCGGCCGACGTCGTGCTCATGGACGTGCGCATGCCCGGCCTGGACGGCATCGAGGCGACGCGGCAGATCACCGGCCGCCTCGGTGAGGACGGGCCGAAGGTGGTGGTGCTCACCACGTTCGACCTCGACGAGTACGTCGTGTCCGCGATCGGCGCGGGGGCCAGCGGGTTCCTGCTCAAGGACGCCCCGCCGGAGGAGCTGCTGGCCGCCGTGCGCACGGTCCACGCCGGGGACGCGGTCATCGCGGCCAGTTCGACGCGGCGGCTGCTGCAGCACGTCGGGCCGTTGCTGCGGGCGGGGGCGGCGACGTCGGCCGGTGCCGCGCCGGGTCTGCCGCCCGACCTCACCCCGCGCGAGCTGGAGGTGCTGGAGTGCATGGCCCACGGGCTGACGAACTCCGAGATCGCAACGCGCTTCGTCGTCTCGGAGGCCACGGTGAAGACGCACGTCGGGCGGGTGCTGGCCAAGACGCGCTCGCGGGACCGCGTGCAGGCCGTCGTCCTGGCCTTCTCGGCCGGGTTGGTCCAACCGGGTGAGGTCCTTCGCGACGCACGGTGACCGGTTGCCGCAAACGCATCACCTCCGCGTCACATCTAAGGCACGATGTGTGACGGTCGCGAGGTCCGCGGCCACTGAGGGGGGTCTCAGATGTTTCACCGCCGTGCGCTGGCGCGCGTCCTGACCACCGTGCCGGCCCTGCTGGCACTGACCACCGCCGGCCTGCTCGGCGCCGACCCGGCCTCGGCCGCGACGGGTGGGGCGCACCTGTCCGCCCGCGCCGCCACGCTGGAGCTGCACGCCCCGGCGCAGACCCGGCCGATGACCGACGACTGCTTCGCCGGCTGGAGCTCCGCGCTGTGCGGGTACGGGACCGTGACCCTGACCCTGACGGGTTTCTCCGCGCTCGGCGGTGTCCCCTCGTGCGAGCCCGGGGACCCGGCCTGGTCGGAGTCGTGCGAGGAACCGGTCGCCTCGCTCGTCGAGACGCGCGGCACGAAGGTCGACGTCGTCGTGAAGTGCGCCGGGAAGGTGCTGCCGCGGGTGGCCTCCGTGCCCGTCGTCACCGAACCCTCCCACCTCGCCGGTCCCGCCGACGTCTCCGGGTTCACGCGCCTGGACGCCGACAGCGCGCGCGTCAGCGTGGCCTTCACCCTGCCGACGCCGAGCCGGATCGGCGTGTGCGGAACCCGGGCGACCCGGTTGCTGTCGGCCTCGGTCCGCGGCGTCACGGTCGGCTGGGCCGGCGCGGAGGGCACGTCCGTCCCGGCCGGCACCCACCGCCTGCCCGGGACGCACCGCGTCCGCCTGTGACCGCCCCCTCGACCTCGGGGCGTCCACCCGGGGGATGACGGGCGGGCACCGCGGGATCAGCTCTGGACCCGACGACCGGACGGTTCCGGCCCCCTAGTTTCGTGGACGTTCGCAGGTGTTGCGAACGTCTGCGAGACAGGGGGAACGACGTGTCCGAATCCATCGAGCCGGGCGGGGCGACGACGGTGCTGCAGGCCGCCCGGCCCGCGGTGCGGGCCGAGGGGCTGCGCAGGACGTACGGCCGGGGGGACGCCGTCGTGCACGCCCTCGCCGGGGTCGACGTGGAGTTCGCCCGCGGGGAGTTCACCGCCATCATGGGCCCCTCGGGGTCGGGCAAGTCCACGCTCATGCACTGCCTGGCCGGCCTGGACACCGCCGACGCCGGACGGGTGTTCCTCGGGGACACCGAACTCACCGCGCTGCGCGACGCGGACCTGACGCGGTTGCGCCGCGAGCGCGTGGGTTTCGTGTTCCAGAGCTTCAACCTGCTCCCGGTCCTGGACGCCACCGAGAACGTCCTGCTGCCGCTGCGGCTGGCCGGGCGCTCCCCCGACCCCGCGTGGTTCGACGACGTCGTGCGCCGACTGGGCCTGACCGGGCGGCTGCACCACCGCCCGCACGAGCTCTCCGGCGGCCAGCAGCAGCGCGTCGCGGTCGCGCGGGCCCTGCTGCCCCGCCCCGACGTCGTCTTCGCCGACGAACCCACGGGGAACCTGGACTCCCGATCCGGCGCGGAGGTGCTGAGCCTGCTGCGCGGCAGCGTGCGGGAGGTGGGGCAGACGGTCGTCATGGTGACGCACGACCCCGTCGCCGCGAGCTACGCCGACCGCGTCGTGCTCCTGGCCGACGGGCGGATCGCCGGGGGCCTGGCGAACCCCACACCCGACGCCGTCCTCGACGCGCTGCGCGACCTGGGGGCCTGAACCGTGCTCCGGGTGACCCTGGCCCAGCTGCGCGCCCACGGCGCGCGCGTCGCCGCCTCCTGCCTCGCGATCGTCATCGCGGTGGGTTTCGTCGTGGCGACCCTGTCCCTCGACGCGACCGCGAAGAACGGTGTGCTGCAGTCCACCGGTGCGCAGTACGTGTCCAGCGCCGCCGTCGTCCAGCCCGACGGGACCGGCGAGGGGACGCAGGAGGCCGATCCGCTGCCCGCCCTGCGCGACCGCCTCGCCGGCCTGCCCGGGGTGACCTCGGTCGCGGCCGACCGTTCCACGTACGTCGCGGTGCGCCTGCCCGGCCGCTCCGGTGCCACCACGGCGAAGGTGTCCGCGCTGAGCCCCGAGGGGACCCTGCGCTGGGAGCGGGTGGCGGCCGGCCGCCTGCCCGCGAGCGCCGGTGAGGTCGCGGTCTCGGACCGCCTCGACGTCCCGCCGGGAACCACCGTGACCGTGACGAGCTACCCGGCGGGCGGCGTCGGCGACCCCGCTCCGGACCCGGTGACCCAGGACGTCACCGTCGTCGGCACCGTCGACCTGGCCGGCGACCCGAGCGCCGGCCTGAACCCCAGGGTCTTCGCCCCCGAGGCCACCGTCGTCGCCTGGGGCGCGACGACGGTCGACCGGCTGCGGGTCGCGGCCTCCCCGGGCCAGGACGTGCTCGCGGCGGTGAGCGCCGCGGCGTCCGGCCGGCCGGTCCGCGTGCTCGCCGGAACCGCTGCGGCGCAGGAGGTCGCGGACTCCTTCACGGGTGACGCCGCGTCGCTGACGTCGGTCCTGCTCGTCTTCGGCGCGGTCGCCGTGCTGGTGGCCGGGCTCGTCATCGCCAACACCTTCGCCGTCCTGCTGGCCCATCGGACGCGGGAGCTGGCGCTGCTGCGCTGCGTCGGGGCCGACCGCGGGCAGGTCGGCCGCAGCGTCCTGCTCGAGGCCGCCGCCGTCGGCCTGCTGGCCTCGGCCGCAGGGGTGCTCGCGGGTAGCGGGCTGGCCGCCGCGGTCGCGGCGGTCGCCGGGCGGGTGGACTCCCCGATCCCCCTGGGGGACGTCGTCGTCCCGCCGACCGCGGTCGCCGCCGGGCTCGTGCTCGGCACGGTGGTGACGGTCGTCGCGGCCGCCGCCCCGGCGCGCGCCGCGACCCGCGTGGCGCCGCTGGCCGCCCTGCGGCCGGTCGCGGCGGTCCCGGTCGGTTCGCGGGCCGGCCTGCTGCGGCTCCTCGCCGGGCTCGTGCTGGCGCTGCCCGCCACCGCGGCGCTCGTCCTGTTCGCCCGCCGGGGCGACCTGCTGCCGGCCGTCGGCGCGGGCGCCCTGAGCTTCCTCGGGGTCCTGCTGCTCGCCCAGCGCCTCGTGCCCGCGGCGGTGGCGCTGGCGGGGTGGCCCTTCCGGCGCGTCGGCGGGGTCCCGGCGCGGCTGGCCGCGGGCAACGCCGTGCGCAACCCGCGCCGGACGGCGGCGACGGCCACGGCGCTCGTCATCGGGGTCACGCTCACGACGGCGATGGTCGTCGGGGCCGCCTCGACGCGGTCCTCGGCCGCGGCCGGCATCGACGCGAGCTACCCGACGGACGTGGTCGTCACCTCCCCCGACCCGGTGGGCGGCGCGGCGGTGGCCGCCGTCCGGGACACGGGGCACGTCACCGCGCTCGCGCTCACGGCCTCCCTCGACGTCACGACCACGGACGGCGCGCTGTCCACGACGCTGACCGCGGTGGACCCGGCCGAAGCCGCGGGGGTCGTCCGCTCGCAGGGTCGGACCCCGCTGCCGCGGGACGGGTCGGTCGTCGTGCCGCAGCGGCTGGCCGACGCCACGGGGACCGCCGACGGCAGCGCGCTGACGTTGCAGGTGGTCGAGGCGAGCACCGGCCTCGGCACCGGGCCGGGCGTGCCCCTGCAGGTGCGGGTGGCCCCGGACTCCTCGGCGGGCCCCACCGTCACCGTGGCCGACGCGCGCCGCCTCGCCCCCTCCCTCGCCCCGACGGGCGCGTGGATCCGCCTCGTCGACGGCGACACGAAGACCCAGGCGGCGGCCACGGACGACATCGCCGAGGCGCTGGCCCGCGTGCTGCCCGCCAGCGAGGTGTCGGGCATCGCCTCGGTGCGCGGCTCCCTGGACGAGGTGCTCACGACGATGCTCCTGGTCGTCACGGGGCTGCTCGCGGTGGCGGTGCTCATCGCCCTCATCGGGGTCGGCAACACCCTGGCGCTGTCGGTCGTGGAGCGGCGCCAGGAGTCCGGGCTGCTGCGGGCGCTGGGGCTGACCCGCCGGCAACTGCGGGCGCTGCTGGCCTGGGAGGCGCTGCTGGTGGCCGGGGTCGCCGCCGTTCTCGGCGTCGCGCTGGGGACCGGTTACGGCCTGGCCGGCACGACGTCCGTGCTCGTCCGCGAGACCCCCGTCCAGCTCACCGTGCCCTGGCTGCAGGTCGCCGGCATCGTCGTGGTCGCGGCGGCGGCGGGGGTCCTGGCCTCGGTGCTGCCGGCCCGGCGGGCGGCGCGGACACCCCCGGTGGCCGCGATCGCGGACTGATCCTGGGATCCTGCCCCCATGGCTGTGGTGAAGATCAACGCGATCGAGGTGCCCGAGGGGTCCGGGGCGGAGCTGGAACGCCGCTTCGCGCACCGGATGGGGGCCGTGGAGGGCACCCCGGGGTTCCTCGGGTTCGAGCTGCTGCGCCCCGTCGCCGGGGAGACCCGCTACTTCGTCTACACGAAGTGGGAGACCGAGGAGGCGTTCCAGGCCTGGTCCGGCGGCGGGGCCCGGGAGGCGCACGCGGGTGAGCGGCAGCGGCCGGTGGCCACCGGCGCCTCGCTGCTGGAGTTCGAGGTCGTGCTGGGCGCCGACCCGAGCTGAGGACCCGTGCGCGTCGTCGAGGAGGGCCCACCGGCAGGCGCTGCCCCGGGGGCACCCGCACTGGTGCTGCCGGGGCGCGGCTACGACGTGGACCGGCCCGTCCTGCGGGCGGTCCGCGACGAGCTCGTGGCCGCCGGCCGGCGGGTCCTGGCGCTGTCCTGGACCGAGGGTCCCCCCGCCCCCGAGGACGTTCCCGCGCTCGCCCGGTTCCTCCTCGACGACCTGCGCCCGTGCCTGGTCGTGGCGAAGTCCCTCACGACGCTGGCGCTGCCGGTCGCAGCCGACCGCGGGGTGGCGGGGATCTGGCTGACGCCGTTGCTGGACCACCCCGAGGTGGGCCTGGCCGCGGCCCGCTCGCACCCGCGGACCCTGCTGGTCGGCGGGACGGGCGACCCGACGTGGGACCGGACGCTGGCGCACGAGAGCGACCGGGAGGTCCTCGAGCTCGACGGGGCCGACCACTCGCTGGAGCACCCGGGCGACCCCGCGCGGACCGCGGCCGACCTCGACCGGTTGCGCCGGCGGGTCCGGGAATTCCTGGCCGGCTGAACGCTCAGAAATCGAACAGGTTGCCGCGCAGGCCTCCCCCGCCGTACCCGGTGCGCAGGACCCCGCGCCGGCGCAGGACGGGGACGAGGTCGTCGAGGAACCGGTGCAGCGTCACGGGGTGCAGGTCACCGGAGAGCAGGAACCCGTCGTTGCCGGCGTCCTCGCCGAACTCCTCGACGAGGTCGGCGAACTCCTCGGCGGTCCCGACCAGACCGCTGCGGTCGGCGAGCCGTCCCTTGCGGGCCTTGTGCGCCAGGAGTTCGCGCAACGGTGCGTCGGGCGTCCCGCCTCGCAGCGCGGCGATCGTGCCCCGCGAGACGTGGTCCCCGAACACAGCGGGGTCCAGCGGCCGGTCCAGCGGGAGCACCGTGAGGTCGGTCTCGAGGTCGCTGGACCAGTGCAGCGCCACCTCACGCAGCACCGCCTCCGACGGCGTGCGGGACGCCGCGACGACCCGGTCGGCCTCCTCCCGGCTGCTCACCAGCTCGGGTTTGACGACGAACAGCACCCGGAGGTCGTCGGCCTTGCGCCCTGCCGCCGCGGCGGCGTCCAGGACCTGGGAGCGGTAGGCGCGAACCTGCGCGACGTCGAGGGGGGCGAGGGCGAGCTGGACGTCCGAGCGCGTTCCTGCGAAAGCCAGCCCGCGCGGCGAACCCCCGGGGGAGACCAGCACGGGTTCTCCGCCGGCGAAGGGCAGCGCGTTGAGGGGACCGTCGAGGGCGAAGTGCTCGCCGCGGTGCTGGAAGGCGTCGATGCGCGACCCGTCGGCGAACCGCCCCGTGACGGGGTCGGCGACGAGGGCGCCGTCGTCCCAGCTGTGCCACAACCGGCGGACGACGTCGATCCACTCCTCCGCCCGGTCGTACGCGAGGTCGTGGGCGACGGGTTCGCGCCCGACGTGCCGGGCACTGCCCACGTCGGTGACGAGGTTCAGCCCGAACCGGTCGCCCGAGAGGTGCTGCAGCGTGGCGGCCTGCCGCGCGGCGAGGTAGGGCGGGGTGATCCCGGCGTTGACCGTGGGGACGACCCCGAGGTGGGTGGTCGCGGCGAACAGGTACGGCGCGAGCAGGAGCGGGTCGTGCTTCGGGCCGCCGTACGCCGCGCGCACCCGCAGGTCGAGCGTGGCCGGGTTCCCCAGCGAGACGGCATCTTCGACCACGACGAGGTCGAACCCGGCGCGTTCGAGGTCGCGGACGGCGTGGGCGTACAGGTCCGGGCGCGTCCAGTCGTCGTTCCACGCCTGGTAGTCCCGGCCCCAGCCCTGCGGGCCGAAGCCCCGGGAGAAGAAGTACCCGAAGTGCTGCAGCCGGCCCATCAGGACCCCACCTCCACCAGGGCGGGCTCGCGCGTGGCGGCCAGGGCCAGTTCGAGGTCGGCGAGGAGGTCGGCGGGTTCCTCCAGGCCGATCGACAGGCGCAGCAGCCCGGGCCAGATCCCCGTCTCGAGCCGTTCGGCCTCGGTGCGGTGCGCGTGCGTGGTGCTGGCCGGGTGGATGACGAGCGAGCATACGTCCCCCACGTGGGTCATCCGCGTGAACAGCTGCACGGCGTCCACGAACCGTTGTGCTGCAGTCCGTCCGCCGGCGAGCGTGACGGACAGGACCGCCCCGGTGCCGAGCGGCAGCAGACGCTGCGCGACGGCGTGGGACGGGTGGTCGGGCAGGGCCGCGTGGTCGACGGACACGACCTCGGGACGCTCCAGCAGCCAGCGGGCCAGGAGTTCGGCCGTGGCGCTCTGGCGGGCCACCCGCAGCGAGAGCGTCTCCAGGCCCTGCTGGACGAGGAACGCGTTGAACGGCGAGATGGCCGGTCCCAGGCGGGACGCGACGACACCGCGGGTGTGCTCGACGTAGGCCCGCCGCGGCCCGTACCGGTCGACCCAGCTCACCCCGCCGAGGACGCCGACCGGGGCGGTGAGGTGCTCGAACCCCGACCAGTCGAACCCCTCCCCCGTGACGACCACGCCCCCCAGGGCGGCGCCGTGACCGGCGAGGAACTTGCTGGCGGAGTGCACGACGACGTCGGCCCCGTGCTCGAGCGGGCGCAGCAGGTACGGCGTGGCGAAGGTGTTGTCCACGACGAGCGGGACGCCGTGGCGGTGGGCCACGGCGGCGACGGCCGGGACGTCGAGGACCGTGTTCTTGGGGTTGGCGATCGACTCGGCGAAGAACGCGCGCGTCGTGGGACGCACCAGCCGCTCCCAGTCCTCGGGACCGGCCGCGAAGTCGACGGTGATCCCGAGCCGGGCGAAGTTCTCCAGGAACAACCCGCGCGACCCCTCGTAGAGGTCCGCGGCGGCCACGAGGTGGTCCCCCGCCCCGAGGACCCCGAGCAGGGCGACCGTGAGGGCGGCCTGCCCCGTGCCGAGCAGCAGGGCGTCCGTCCCACCCTCGAGGGCGGCGAGCCGTCGTTCGACGGCGGCCGTCGTCGGGTTGCCCATGCGGGTGTAGACGAACCCGTCGTCCTCCCCGGCGAAGCGGGCCCGGGCCTGCTCGAAGTCGTCGAAGACGAACCCTGCCGTCAGGTGGACGGGGGTGACGCGGGCGCCCGTGACGGGATCGGGTTCGGTGCCGGCGTGGACCTGCCGGGTGGCGAAGGACAGGGGGGTGCTGGGGACGTGCGGCATCGCAGGGCCTTCCGGGGGCAGGACGGGTGAGGTGTCGGGGCGGTCAGGCCCGACAGGTCATCCCGGCGCTGCGCAGCAGGTCGATCACGAGACGCCGCGTCAGCGGTGCGTGCTCCATCGGTGGTCCTCTCCCATCGGTCCTGGCGGGAGCACCGACCCCGGCGGGGCGGTTGCTGCGGCGTCGACGAGCCAGGTCTCTCGGCCGCTCTGGATGGCCCCTCCAGTGGAGAGCACCGCGGCCCGGGCTGTCAAGCGCTTCACACGATCGGGGTAGCGTGCGGCGGCGTGATCCTCACGGCGATGCTCTTCTACCCCGGCGGCGAGCACCTCACGAGCTGGCGGCTGCCGGGCGGCCGGCCCGCCGACTACCTCTCGGTCGGCTACTACGAGGACTTCGCCCGGACCGCGGAGCGGGCCGGGTTCGCCGCGGTCTTCTACGCCGACGAGCTCTACGTGTGGGACCGGTTCCCGTCGGGGGTCGAGCACGTCGCGAACCTGCGCCCAGAGCCCTTCGGACTGCTCGGCGCGCTGACGCGGTGCACCGAACGGATCGGTCTCGTCGCGACGGTCTCCACCACGTACAACGAGCCGTTCCACACCGCTCGCCAGGTCGGGTCCCTGGACTTCCTCAGCTCCGGCCGCGCGGGCTGGAACCTCGTGACGTCCGCGAGCGACGAGGAGGCGCGCAACTTCGGCCTGGACCGCAACCTCGACCACGCGGCCCGGTACCGCCGCGGCGCGGAGTTCGTCGAGGTCGTCCACGGGTTGTGGGACAGCTGGGACGACGGGGCCGTGGCCCCGGACGTGGCGAGCGGCCGGTACGCCGACCCGGCCGGGATGCACGTGCTCGACCACGAGGGCGAGTTCTTCCGCGTGCGTGGTCCCCTGAACCTGCCCCGGCCACCCCAGGGGCGGCCCGTGCTGTTCCAGGCCGGGTCCTCCGAGGACGGCCGACGGCTGGCGGGACGGCACGCCGAGGCGGTCTTCGTCCCCGGGTCGGCCCCGCTGCCCGGCGCGCAACGTCTGTACGAGGACTACAAGTCCCGCGCCGTCGCGGCCGGCCGCGCGCGGTCCGACCTGCTGGTCCTGCCGGCCCTCTCCCCCGTCCTCGGCGCCACGACCGCGCAGGCGCGTGAACGGGTGGACGAGATCGAGGCCCTGACCCCGGACCGGCTGAGCCTGGACTGGCTGTCGCACCACCTCGGCGTGGACCTGTCCGACCGACCGCTCGACGAGGAGTTCCGGTTCGACTTCGCGGGCGGCTCGAACCAGGTCCAGACCGTGTACGAGGGGATCCGGAAGCTGGTGGACCGCGACCGGTTCACGCTGCGCGAGCTGTACCGCGTCATGCTGCGACGGCGGTTCCTGCCGGGGACCCCCGAGGAGGTGGCCGACTGAATGACCCAGCGGTTCACCTCCGGTGCGGCGGACGGGTTCACGCTCGCCTTCTCCTCCGTACCGCAGGGGGTTGAGGAGTTCGCCGAGCAGGTCGTGCCGCTGCTCGTGCGCCGCGGTGTGCTGGCCCCGGAACTGCGGTCGGCGACGCTGCGGGGCAACCTGGGCCTGCCGGTCCCCCGCAGCCGCTGGGCCTGACTCAGGCGCCGAGCTCGGCCAGCCGCGGGACGACCTGCTCACCGAACCGGCGGACGCTGCCGGGTTCGTAGTACCCCCGGAAACCGCCGTGGACGTGGGTCACGCCGAGCGCGGCGAACCCGCGGCACTTCTCGACGAACGCGTCGACGTCGGCCGGGTCGGCGACGTCCATGACGGTCCTCTCGATCTCGTCGTAGTCGCGGCCGACCTCCTCGCAGTGCCGCTTGAGGACGTCGAGCTTGTGCGCGACGTCGTCCATGCCGAAGAGGTTGCAGGCGTCGCCGTACTGGGCGACCAGGCGCAGGGTCTTCCGCTCTCCCCCACCGCCGATGAGGATCGGCGGGTGCGGGCGGCGCAGCACCGGCGGGCTGTTCAGAGTGCGCCCCAGCGTGTAGTGCGTCCCGGTGAAGGGTTCCTCCGAGTCCGACCACATCTGCCGGCAGATCCGCAGGGTCTCCTCGAGCCGCTCGAAGCGTTCAGCCGTCGGGGGGAAGGGCAGCCCGAGGCCGGTGGCCTCCTGCTCGAACCAGGCGGCGCCGATGCCGAGCCAAGCGCGCCCGCCGGAGAGGACGTCGAGGGTCGTGACGAGCTTGGCCAAGAGGCCGGGTTCCCGGTAGGTCACGGCGGTGACCCAGGCGAGGAGCTCGACCCGTTCGGTACGGGCCGCGATGAACCCGAGCGTCGTGTAGGCCTCCAGCATCGCGCGTTCGACGTCCCCGATGGGCGGGATCTGCCAGAGGTGGTCCATGACGCTGACGGAGCGGAAGCCGGACTCCTCGGCCTCGGTGACGACGCGGACCAGGTCCTCGCGCAGGGTGGCGGGGCCGCCTGGGTTGGTGAAGTCGGAGACGTGCAGACCGATGTGCATGGGAACTCCTGACGCGCGACGGGTCCGGTCGTCCGGACGCTACGCCTCCCCGTCAGCGCAGGCGCACCCGCATGGGTCCCTTCGCGGTCGAGGGGTCGACGACGCGCCCACCCTGGGTGATCTCGGCCTCGCCCGCCGCGACGAGCCGCCGCGCGGCCGACCGCGCCGGTTCCATGAGGTCGCGCCAGTCCTCGCCGCCGACGGCCCGGGCGACCTCGCTGGGGCACACCGTCTTCGACCGGCCTCGTTCGTCGAGCAGGCGCCGCAGGGTGGTCTCGAGGTCCGCGTCGAGACCACTGGAGGACTTGGCCCGGCGGCGGCAGGCGTCGGAGCAGTACTTGACGCCGTCCCAGTCGCGTTCCCACTTCTTGCGCCAGGTGATGGTCCGTCCGCAGACGGCGCAGTCCTTGGTCGGGAGCTGGTGCGCGCCCTTCGTGCGCCCGCTCATCCGCGGATCGCCGCGTTGGCCGCGTCCTGGGCCTGCTTCATGCCCTCGGCCACGGGGACGCGGCCCAGGAACACCTCCTTGAGGACCTCGTCGGCCGCCGCCTGGCCGGTCTGCGCCCGCGGCCCGTGCGGGGCCGGCATGACGTCCGTCGCGGCTGCGGCGTCCAGGAACGGCTGGACGTCGACGCCCTGGCCCTTCCAGTAGTCGAGGTAGGTCTGCTGGGCCGCGGTCACGGCGGGGAAGGCCGCCCCCTCGGCGCCGATGGGCGCCGCACCCTCCTCGCTTCCGAGCCACTCCAGGACCTTGAGAGTGGCGTCCTTGTCCTTCGTCTTCGCGTTGCCCACCGCCACGATGCCGTTGGTGACCAGGACACGGCCGGCCGGACCCGTCAGCCCCGGCGCGATGCCCCAGTCGAACTGGGCGCCGTCGGCCACGTTCTTGAGGTTGTAGGTGCCGGACTGGAACAGGGCCATGGTCCCCTGGGTGAACTGGTCGCGGGAGAAGTCCCCGTTGTCGTTCGTGTCGGCGGCCGACGGCGAGACCTCGTCGCGGTTGATGAGGTCGACGACGTACCGCATGGCCTCCACCGACTTCGGGTCGTCGCCGAAGACGTAGCTGTCGTCGTCGGCCTGCCACCGGCCCCCGTTGGAGCCGACGAAGTCGTAGAAGATGGCCTGCAGGTCGTAGGCCGCGTTGAAGCCGTACTGGGTCCTGGCCCCCTCGGCGCGCGTCAGCGCCTTCGCCGCCGGCAGGAAGGTGTCGCCGGTCCCGGCGGGGTTCCACGTGAGGTTCGACGGGTCGACACCCGCGCCCTGGACGAGCTGGCGGTTGTAGAACAACCCGATGGCGTCCGAGAGCTGCGGGACGCCCCAGAGCGACCCCTTGCGCGTGTACTGGTCGACCACCGTCTTCTGCCACCCGCCGACCGCGTCGGACAGCTCCTCGCCGACGTTGAGGAACGTGCCGGAGTCGACGTAGACGCCGAAGTTGGAGCTGTTGATCCACAGGACGTCCGGCAGGGTGCCGCCGGCCACGTCGGCGGGCAGCTTGTCCCAGTAGCTGGCCCACGGGACCATCTCGATCTTCGGCGTGATGCCGGGGTTCTTCGCCCGGAACGCCTCGAAGCTCTTCTCGTAGGCCGGCTGCACGGTGTCGTCCCAGAGCCGGACGGTCACGGTCGTCCCGCTGCCGGAGGACCCGCCGCTGGAGGTCCCGTCGTCGGCGATGGAGCAGCCGCTCAGGGCCGCGGTACCGAGGCCCGCCGCCAGTCCACCGCGCAGCAGGTTCCGCCTCGTGACAGTGCTCATGTCGCTTCCTCCCGTGGCTCAGCGGAATCCGGTGAGCGAGATGGACTCCGTGACATGCTTGTTGACGAGCAGGAACAGGACGACGAGCGGCGCCATGGCGAGGGTCGTCGCGGCGGTGACGAGCGTCCAGTTGCCGTTGTACTGGCTCTGCAGGTTGGCGGTGGCGACCGTCAGGGTCTGCCACGTCGGACCGGTCGTGATGATGAGCGGCCACAGGAAGTTGTTCCACTGGCTGACGACGGTGATGACGGCGAGCGTCGCCAGCACCGGACGGGACAGCGGCACGACGACGTGCCGCAGGATCCGCAGGGTGCCGCAGCCGTCGAGGCGGGCCGCGTCCTCGAGGTCCTGCGGGACGGCGCGGAAGTGCTCGCGCAACAGGTACACCGCGAACGGCGACCCGAACAAGGTCGGCAGCACGATGCCCCAGAACGTGTTCCGCAGCCCCGCCTGGGCGAACATCACGTACAGCGGGACGATCGTGACCACCTGCGGCACCATCATCGTGGCGAGGTAGCCGCCGAACAGCAGCCGCCGCCCCGGGAACGGCACCCGCGCAAAGGCGTAGGCGGCAAGGACCGAGCAGACGAGCTGACCCACGAGCAGCACGAGGACCACCTGGACCGTCACCACGAGCGCCGGCACGAGGGTGTACTGGCCGCCCAGGACGTCGGCGTAGTTCTGCCCCGTCCACGGCGCGGGCCACGTGAGCGTCGCCCGGCGGGCCAGTTGCGCGGGTTCCTTCAGGGAGGTCAGCAGGCTCAGCACGTAGGGCCCGAGCGCGAGGACGGCCCCGGCCAGCAGGACGAGGTACGTGCCGACGACGCCTGCGGTTCGGCGGGTCACGAGGCCACCTCGTAGGTGGTGCGGCGTCCGAACCACCACCGCTGCGCGAGGGTGAGGACGACGAGGACGACCGTCAGGACCACCGCGATCGCGGCCGCCCGGCCCATCCGCAGGGCGGTGAAGGCCTCGGAGTAGATCTCGTAGGCCAGCAGCGAGGTCGCCCCGCCCGGGCCCCCGCCCGTCATGGCGTAGACGGTGTCGAACACCTGGAAGCTGGAGATGATCCCGGTGATGAGGACGAACGACGTCGTGGGCCGCAGCAGCGGCAGGGTGATGCTCCAGAACACCCGCCACGGTCCGGCCCCGTCGACGCGGGCGGCGTCGGCCAGTTGCGCCGGGATCCCCGCCAGACCGGCGAGGAAGAACAAGGCGACGTACCCCACCTGCGTCCAGACCGTCACGAAGGCGACCGCGGGCAGCGCGAGCGTGTGGCTCGTCAGCCACTCCACGCGCGTGCCGAGGATGGCGTTGAGGGCCCCCGTCGACGGGTCGAACACCCACCGCCACACCAGACCGACGACGAGCGGGGCGCAGACCCACGGGACGACGTAGAGGACGCGGAAGAACGTGGACCCCGGCAGTCGGCGCGCGAGGAGCACGGCGACGAACAACCCCAGCGCCGTCTGGACGGGGATGACGAGGACGGTGAACAGGAGGGTGACGGCGAAGGAGTGCCGGATGCCCGCGTCGCTGAGGACCGTGGCGTAGTTGTCCAGACCCGCCCAGCGGGCCGGTGAGACCAGGTCCCAGCGCTGCAGGCTCAGCCACAGCGCGACGCCGACCGGGACGAGGAGGAAGACGACCGTCCCGAGCAGGCTCGGGGCGAGCAGCGCCCACCCGGTCACCGCGTCCCTCGTCCGGCGTGTGCGCACCTGTCACCTCCCGCTCGCCCGGTGGTCAACATGCCACGCCCGCAGTGCGCTCGCGACGGGAGAGGACTAGGTTGGAGAGGCCCTTGCACGTTCAACGAAACTGGAGGACCCAGTGAGCGATGTGAAGCTCGCGATCGTCTACTACTCCGCGACCGGGACGGTCCGCGCGATGGCCGAGCGCCTCGCCGCCGCCGGTGAGCAGGCCGGCGCCGAGGTGCGCCTGCGCCAGGTCGACCGGCAGCCCACCGGCGGCGAGAAGGCCGCCACCGACGCCCAGCAGGCCGAGGCGGAGGAGTCGCGGGGCGCCGAGGGCGTCACCGCCGACGACATCGTCTGGGCCGACGCCGTGCTGTTCGGCTCCCCCACCCGTTACGGCAACATCGCCGGCCAGCTCAAGGTCTTCATCGACTCCCTCGGCCCGCAGTGGGCCCAGGGCCAGCTCGCCGACAAGGTGTACGCCGGCTTCACGTCCTCCCAGACCGCGCACGGCGGCCAGGAGACGACGCTGCTCGCGCTCTACAACTCGATCTACCACTTCGGCGGCATCATCGTCCCGCCCGGGTACACCGACGGGTCGAAGTTCGTCGACGGCAACCCCTACGGCGTCAGCCACGTCACCGGCGGCGGGAACGACATCCCCCTCGGCGACGTCGAGTTCACCGCCCTGGACCACCTCGCGAACCGCGTCGTCGGGATCGCCCGCACGTTCAAGGGCTGACCCCGCAGTCGGGCCGACGCACGAGACCCCCGCACCGGAGCCCGGTGCGGGGGTCTCGTCGTCCTCGGGGTCAGCGCGCGGCGGAACCCTCGACGTAGTCGCTGTCGTCGGACTTCACCCACGCCATGAGCTTGCGCAGCTCACGGCCGGTGGCCTCGATCGGGTGCTGCTCGGACTTCGCGCGCAGCTCCTTGAACTTCGGGGCGCCGGCGTCCTGGTCCTCGATGAAGTTCTTGGCGAAGGTGCCGTCCTGGATGTCCTTCAGGACGTCCTTCATGCGCTCCTTGACCGAGGCGTCGATGACGCGGGGGCCGGAGATGTAGTCGCCCCACTCGGCGGTGTCGGAGACCGACCAGCGCTGCTTGGCGATGCCACCCTCGTACATGAGGTCGACGATGAGCTTGAGCTCGTGCAGGCACTCGAAGTAGGCGACCTCGGGCTGGTAGCCGGCCTCGGTGAGGACCTCGAACCCGGTCTGGACGAGCGCGGAGGCGCCACCGCACAGGACGGCCTGCTCACCGAACAGGTCGGTCTCGGTCTCCTCGGTGAAGGTCGTCTTGATGCCGCCGGCGCGCAGGCCGCCGATCGCCTTGGCGTAGGCCAGGGCCAGGTCCCACGCGTTCCCGGTGGCGTCCTGCTCCACGGCGACGATCACGGGGACGCCGCGGCCGTCGACGTACTCGCGGCGCACCAGGTGGCCCGGGCCCTTGGGGGCGACCATGACGACGTCGACGTCGGCCGGGGGCTTGATGTAGCCGAAGCGGATGTTGAAGCCGTGGCTGAAGAACAGCGCCTTGCCGGCGGTGAGGTTCGGCTCGATCGCCTCGGCGTACAGACCGCGCTGCAGGTGGTCCGGCACGAGGACCATGATCACGTCCGCGGCCTTCGCGGCCTCGAACGGGGTGGCCACGGCCAGCCCCTGCTCCTGCGCCTTGTCGCGGCTCTTGGAGCCCTCCTTCAGGCCGACGACGACGTCGACGCCGGAGTCGCGCAGCGACAGCGCGTGGGCGTGGCCCTGGCTGCCGAAGCCGATGACGGCCACCTTCTTGCCGGTGATCTTGGACAGGTCGGCGTCGTCGTCGTAGAACATCTCGGCCACGTGGGGTTCTCTCCTAGGTTCTGTTCGTGCGGTGGTCAAAGGGTCAGGCGGAGCGGAGCGCGCGGTCGGAGATCGCGCGCCCACCACGGGCGAGCGCCACCGAACCGGACTGCACCAGTTCCCGGATGCCGAACGGTTCCAGCACGCGCAGCAGCGCGGCCAGCTTGTCGGGGCTGCCGGTGGCCTCCACCGTCACCGCGTCGGGGGCGACGTCGACGACGTGCGCGCGGAAGAGCTGCACGGTGTCGAGCACCTCCCCGCGCGCCGAGGCGTCGGCCCGGACCTTGACGAGCAGGAGCTCGCGCTGGACCGAGGCGTCGTCCTCGAGCTCGACGATCTTCAGGACGTTGATCAGCTTGTTGAGCTGCTTCGTCACCTGCTCCAGCGGCTGCCGCTCCACGTCCACGACGATGGTCATGCGGGAGATCTCGGCGCGCTCGGTCGGTCCGACCGTGAGGGAGTGGATGTTGAAGTTCCTGCGCGCGAACAGCGAGGTGACGCGCATCAGGACGCCGGGTCGGTTCTCGACCAGGACGGACAGGGTGTGCTGGGACATCAGGAGATCACCTTCTCCGGGCCGGAGACGGTGTCGCCGGACTCCTCGCGGTCCCACTGGGGGGAGACCCCGCGGGCGTACTGGATGGCGTCGTTGCTCACGCCGGCCTCGACCATCGGCCAGACCATGGCGTCGCGGTGGACGCGGAAGTCGATGACGACGGGGACGTCGTTGATGGCCATGGCCTTCTCGATCGTCGCGTCGACGTCCTCGGGCCGGTCGCAGCGCAGCCCGACGCAGCCGTAGGCGTCGGCGAGCTTGACGAAGTCCGGCACCGGGGCGGCGTGCACCCCGTGGTGGTCACCGGAGTGCAGGTCGGTGTTGGAGTAGCGCTCGGAGTAGAAGAGCGTCTGCCACTGCCGCACCATGCCGAGGGAGGAGTTGTTGATGATCGCGACCTTCAGCGGGATGCCGTTGAGGGTGCACGTCGCCAGTTCCTGGTTCGTCATCTGGAAGCAGCCGTCACCGTCGATGGCCCACACCACGGCGTCGGGGCGGCCCACCTTGGCACCCATCGCGGCCGGGACGGAGAACCCCATGGTCCCCAGGCCCCCGGAGTTGATCCAGGTGCGCGGGTTCTCGTACCGGACGAACTGCGCCGACCACATCTGGTGCTGCCCGACGCCGGCGACGTAGACGGCCTCGGGGCCGGCGATCGCGCCGAGGCGCTCGATGACGTACTGCGGGGCGAGGGTGCCGTCCTCGGAGTCGGCGTACCCCAGCGGGTAGGTCGCCTTCCAGGACTGCGTGAGGTCGCGCCAGGCGCTCAGGTCGGCCCGGCCCCGGTCGAACTCGGCAGCGAGGGCCGCGGTCAGCTCGGCGATGACGAGCTTGGCGTCGCCCACGATCGGGACGTCGACCGCGCGGTTCTTGCCGATCTCGGCCGGGTCGATGTCGGCGTGGATCACCTTGGCCTCGGGAGCGAAGCTCGACAGCTCCCCCGTCACGCGGTCGTCGAACCGCGCCCCGAGCGTGATGAGCAGGTCGGCCTTCTGCAGGGCCGTGACGGCCGCGACGGTGCCGTGCATGCCGGGCATGCCCAGGTGGTTCGGGTGGGAGTCGGGCAGGGCGCCGCGGGCCATGAGCGTCGTCACGGCCGGGATGCCGGTGAGGTCGGCCAGGGCGCGCAGCTCCTGCGAGGCCTCGGCCTTGAGGACCCCGCCGCCCACGTACAGGACGGGGCGTTCGGCGGCGGCGATGAGGCGGGCGGCCTCGCGGATCTGCTTGCTGTGCGGGCGCACGACGGGCCGGTAGCCGGGCATGTCGACGGTCTCGGGCCAGGCGAAGGACGTCCTCGCCGTCTGGACCGACTTGGGGATGTCGACGAGGACGGGGCCGGGGCGGCCGGTGGAGGCGAGGTGGACCGCCTCGGCGATGGTGCGCGGGATGTCGGCCGGGTCGGTCACCAGGTAGTTGTGCTTGGTGATCGGGATGGTGATCCCGGTGATGTCCGCCTCCTGGAAGGCGTCCGTGCCGATGGCCTTCGTGCCGACCTGCCCGGTGATGGCGACGAGGGGCACCGAGTCCATGTAGGCGTCGGCGATGGGGGTCACGAGGTTGGTGGCCCCGGGCCCGGAGGTCGCCATGCAGACGCCGACCTTGCCGGTGGCCTGGGCGTAGCCCTCGGCGGCGTGCCCGGCGCCCTGCTCGTGGCGCACGAGGATGTGCTGGACGTGCGGGGAGTCCATGAGCGGGTCGTAGCTCGGCAGGATCGTGCCGCCGGGGTAGCCGAAGACGACCTCGACCCCGACCGCCTCGAGGGAGCGGATGAGGCTCTGCGCGCCGGTGAGCTCGGCGACGGGGAGCGTGGGGTCCAGGGGCAGTTGCTCTGGCATCTCGGTGTCCTCCTCGGGCGGTGCCGTTCACGGTGGTCGTGCTTCCCGGACGCCCGGCGTGTTCGGTCCGCCGGACGCAAAAAGACCCCTCAGCCAGGGATGGCGTGTGAGGGGTCGCGCGCTCGGCCGAACTGACTCAGCCGGCGCGCTGTCCGATGGCTACGAGGAACCGCATGGGTGGAAAGGTAGCCGTCCCGCGGCGCGCTGTCAGCCGACAGCGCGCCGCGTCTCACATCGTGGACAACCCGTCTCAGAACGAGGACGGGCCGGGTCCGCGGCGGGTCAGGTGCAGACCGCGCCGACGGAGGCGGACTGGACCTGCTTGGCGTACTTGGCCAGCACCCCGCGCGTGAAGACCGGCGGCAGCGGGGCCCAGCCCTCGCGGCGTGCGGCGAGCTCCTCGTCATCGACGAGGACTTCCAGCGTCTTGCCGGCCACGTCGAGCCGGATGCGGTCCCCGTCGCGCACCAGCGCGATCGGCCCGCCGTCGACGGCCTCGGGGGCGATGTGCCCCACGCACAGCCCCGTCGTGCCGCCGGAGAAGCGGCCGTCGGTCAGCAGCAGGACGTCCTTGCCCAGCCCGGCGCCCTTGATCGCGCCGGTGATCGCCAGCATCTCGCGCATCCCCGGACCGCCCTTGGGGCCCTCGTAGCGGATGACGACGACGTCGCCGGCCGAGATCGTGCCGTCCTCCAGGGCGTCCAGGGCCGCGCGCTCGCGCTCGAAGACGCGGGCCGTGCCCTCGAAGACGTCGGAGTCGAAGCCCGCGCTCTTCACCACCGCCCCGCCGGGGGCGAGGTTGCCCGTGAGGATCGTGATGCCACCGGTCGCGTGGATCGGGTCGTCCAGCGCGCGCAGCACGACGCCGTCGACGTCCGGCGGCGCGATGTCGGCCAGGTTCTCGGCCATCGTCTTGCCGGTGACCGTGAGCGTGTCCCCGTGCAGCAGACCGGCGTCCAGCAGCGCGCGCATGACGACCGGGATCCCGCCGATGCGGTCGACGTCGACCATGACGTGCCTGCCGAACGGCTTGAGGTCGCCCAGGTGCGGCACCCTGCCCGCGACGCGGTCGAAGTCGGCGAGGGTGAGGTCGACCTCGGCCTCGTAGGCGATGGCCAGCAGGTGCAGGACGGCGTTGGTCGAGCCGCCCAGGGCCATGACGACGGCGATGGCGTTCTCGAACGCCTCCTTGGTGAGGATCTGCCGGGCCGTGATGCCCTGGCGCAGCAGGTTCACGACGGCCTCCCCGGAGCGGCGGGCGAACCCGTCGCGGCGGCGGTCGGTCGCCGGCGGGGCGGCGCTGCCGGGCAGCGACATGCCCAGCGCCTCGGCCGCGGCGGCCATCGTGTTCGCGGTGTACATCCCGCCGCAGGCGCCCTCGCCCGGGCAGATCGCCCGCTCGATGACGTCGACGTCCTCGCGGGACATGAGCCCGCGCGCGCAGGCCCCGACGGCCTCGAAGGCGTCGATGAGGGTGACCTCGTGCTCGCTGCCGTCGGAGAGCTTGGCGCGGCCGGGCAGGATCGTCCCGGCGTAGAGGAAGACGCTCGCCAGGTCCAGGCGCGCGGCGGCCATGAGCATCCCCGGCAGCGACTTGTCGCACCCGGCCAGCAGGACCGAGCCGTCGAGGCGCTCGGCGCTCATCACCGTCTCGACCGAGTCGGCGATGACCTCGCGCGAGACGAGGGAGAAGTGCATCCCCTGGTGACCCATGGAGATGCCGTCGGAGACGGAGATCGTGCCGAACTCCAGCGGGTACCCGCGGGCGGCGTGCACCCCGTCCTTGACGGCCTTGGCCAGGCGGTCCAGGGACAGGTTGCAGGGGGTGATCTCGTTCCAGCTCGAGGCGACGCCGATCTGGGGCTTGTCCCAGTCCTCGTCCCCCATGCCGACGGCGCGGAGCATGCCGCGCGAGGCGGTCGCCTCCAGCCCGTCGGTGACCTGCCGGCTGCGCGGTTTGACGTCGATCTCATCGGCTGGGCTCACGCCGGGAGTCTAGGCGGCCCCCGGCGGCGGGGCGTTGACCGCACCGCGCGGGCGGGGTTAGCGTCGCCGGTGACGTCGTGAACGTTCACGACACCCTCCCCCGGCTCGAAGGAGCGCCTGATGTCGACCCCCACCCGCTGGGCCGTGCTCGGTCCCGGTGGCATCGCCCACCGCTTCGCCTCCCAGCTGCCCTTCGCGGGCGCCCAGCTCGTCGCCGTCGGCGGCTCCCCCACGCCCGGGGGCCAGGAACGCGCCCGCGCCTTCGCCGCCGAGTTCGCCCCCCTGTTCGACGCCGAGCCGTTCGCCGGCGACTACGACGCCGTCCTGGCCCGCGACGACGTCGACGCCGTCTACGTCGGCACCGTCCACGTCACCCACGCCCGGCTGACCCTGGCCGCGATCCGCGCCGGCAAGCACGTGCTGTGCGAGAAGCCCTTCGCGCCGAACAACGGCAGCGTCATGGCCGTCGTCGACGCGGCCCGCGCCTCCGGCGTGCGCGTCCTGGAGGCGTACATGTACGCCCACCACCCCCAGGTGCAGAAGCTCCTCGACCTCGTCCGCTCCGGTGCGATCGGCACCGTCGCGCACGTCGACGCCAGCTTCGCGTTCGCCACGGGCGCCAAGCAGGGGCGCCTCTACGACGCCGACCTCGCCGGCGGCGGCATCCTCGACGTCGGCGGGTACCCCGTCTCGGCCGCGCACCTCGTCGCGAGCGCGGCCCTCGGCCGTCCTGCCGCGGTGCAGGAGTTCTCCGCCCACGGCACGGTCGGGGAGACCGGCGTCGACGAGTGGGCCACGGCCTCGATCACGTTCACCGGTGGCGTCACGGCCGCCGTGCGCACCGGCGTCGCGCTGGCCGACCCGCAGACGATCACGGTCTACGGCTCGGCGGGCCGGATCCACCTGCCCGACCCGTGGACGATCCTCGGCGACACCCGCGTCGTGCTGACCCGGCCCGGCGCCGCGCCGGAGGAGTTCGCGTTCGACCCGGAACTGCCCGGGAACAAGCCCTACGCCCTGGAGGCGAAGGCGCTCGTGGCGGACGGGACCCCCGCGTTCACCCTCGACGACACGCTGGCCGTCAACGCCGTGCTGGACCGCTGGCGCGCGGCGATCGGGCTGCGCTACCCGTTCGAGACCGACACCGCCGACATCCCCACCGTCTCCGGGCTGCCGCTGCGGCGCGCCGAACCCACGGCCATGACGTACGGCCGCATCCCGGGCCTGGACCGGGAGGTCTCCCGCCTGGTCATGGGCTGCGACAACCAGCCCGACCTCGCGCACGCCTCGGCCGTCTTCGACGCGTTCGTCGAGGCCGGCGGGAACACGTTCGACACGGCGTGGCTGTACGGCTCGGGCACGTACGAGAAGCTGTTCGGCCGGTGGATGACCAACCGCGGCAACCGCGGCGACCTCAACGTCATCGTCAAGGGCTGCCACACCCCGCACTGCGACCCCGAGTCCCTCACCCGCCAGCTCCTGGAGTCCTTCGAGCGGCAGGGCCACGACCACGCGGACATCTACATGATGCACCGCGACAACGAGGACATCCCCGTCGGGGAGTTCGTCGACGTCCTCGACGAGCACGCCGCGGCCGGGCGCATCACCGTCTACGGCGGGTCGAACTGGTCGACCGCCCGCGTCGACGCGGCCAACGAGTACGCGCGCGCGAACGGCAAGCGGCCGTTCTCGGTGCTGTCCAACCACTTCGGCCTGGCCGAGGCGTACGACGTGCCGTGGGCGGGCTGCCGCCACGTCACCGACCCCGCGTCCAAGCAGTGGCTCTCCGAGCGCGACATCGCCCTGCTGCCGTGGAGTTCGCAGGCCCGCGGGTTCTTCGCCCGCGCCGAACCCGAGGACCGCAGCGACGCCGAACTCGTGCGCTGCTACTACTCCGAGGCGAACTTCGAGCGCAAGGCGCGCGCGGAGAAGCTGGGCCGGGAACTCGGCGTCCCGGCCACGGCCATCGCCCTGGCGTACGTGCTGGCCCAGCCGTTCCCGGTGTTCGCCCTGTTCGGCCCCCGCACCATCGCCGAGGCCCGGTCCTCGATGACCGGCCTGGGCGTGCAGCTCGACGAGCAGCAGGTCGCCTGGCTGGACCTGCGCGAGGGGTGAGCCGCCCCGCCGGGGTCTCCCGGCAGACGGTCACCCGGGCGGTGAACGACATGCCCGGCATCAACCCCGGCACGCGCGACCGGGTCCTGGCCGCCGCGCGGGAGCTGAACTACCACCCGTCGCGGTTCGGCCGCGGCCTGGTCAAACCGTCGGCCCGCACCCTCGGCCTCCTCGTCGGGGACCTGACGAACCCCTACTACGCCGACCTGGCCGCCACCGTCCTGCGACTGGCCGCCACCCGGGGGTGGAACGTCGTCATGGCCGAACCCGGCTCGGTGGCCGACCTCGTGGGAGCCGCGGACGCCGTCGTGGGTTTCACCGGCCTGGCCCTGGAACCCCCGGGGGCGGGCGCACCGAACCTGCCCGTCGTGGAGATCGACCCGCCCCGGGCCCACCCCGCTCACGGGCGCATCGAGTTCGAGCGGCGCGCCGCCACGCGCGAGGCCGTGCGGCACCTGCTGGAGCGGGGCACGCGCCGCCCGCTGGTCCTGGACCTGCCCGGCGGGTCCCCGCGCGCGGCGGCGTTCGTCGACGCCTTCGCCGAGGCGGGGGTCCACGCCGACGTCGTCGACCGCGACGCCGGGTGGGTGGACCTGGCCCCCCGCGCACCGGACGCCCTCGTCGCCTTCAACGACCTCGGGGGTTTCCGGCTGCTGCGCGACCTCGCCGCGCACGACGTCGGGGTACCGCAGCAGGTGCGCGTCGTGGGGGTCGACGGTCTGGCCCTCGGGGAGTTCGTCACCCCGCGCCTGTCCACGCTGGCCATCGACCTCGCCGAGGTCGCACGGGCCGCGCTCGACCTCGTCGTGCAGCTGGCGCAGGGGTCGGCGGGGGGCTCGCCGGAGGACCCGGTGCGGGTCGTCCCCCACCGGTTCCTCGCCCGCGGGTCGACCTGAGGTCAGTGGCGGTGCGTGAGCGCCCGCAGCCGGGTCCGCACCTCGCCCTCGTGCCAGCCCAGGCGACCCTGCGACCACGTCGGCGCCGGCAGGGCGCCCCGGCCCACGAGGGCGTGCAGCGTGGCCACGTCCACGTCGTAGCGGTGGCTGACCTGCAGCAGGGTGAGCTTGTCCAGCGCAGCACCCGCAGGGGCGTCCACCAGGGCGTCCATCGTCGTCCGGATCCGTTCACGGGAAGGGGCGCCCGAGCAGGGCAGAGGTCCCAGGATAGCCGCCCGCGACGCGCCCGCGGGACACCGGCGACCGGCCGGCGGGAGGTCTTGACGGCGGTTCCCGCCGGGGATCATCGTGGAACGCCTCAGAAGCTGTCCTCAAAGGGTTGAGGGGGCCGAGCGGGTCAACCGCCGCAGCATCACCCGGCTGTAAGCGATCTGCACCATCGCCACCGCCGAGGCCACCGTCCGCTCGTAATCCCGAGCCAGCCGGC
>NZ_JBGFTU010000033.1:0-22149 GCF_041276425.1 Kineococcus halophytocola
TCGTGGGGTAGGTGGGCTTGGGCGATGTCCCACTCGGCGTCGGTGAGGTCGGAGGGGTAGGGAGTCCTGGTGGGGACGCTCATGGTCCTACCGTGCACACATCACCCCCTTTGAGGACAACCTCTCACGAGCGAGTGGAGGCACGAGTGACCACGTACGCCTACCGTTGCAGCGACCACGGGCAGTTCGACGTCCACCGCCCCCTCGGGCAGGCGCCGCCCGGCACTCCCTGCCCCACCTGCGCCGCCGACTGCGGCCGGGTCTTCACCGCGCCGCTGCTGTCGTTCGGCGACCCCGCCGCGCGCCGGCTCATCGAGTCCACGCAGCGGTCGGCGCACGAACCGCGGGTCGTCACCTCCCTGCCCCCGCGTCGCTGAACCCCGCCCGTCCACCCGAGGAGACCTGATGCCCGACGTCGTGTTCCCCCTGGACTCCACCAAGCGCTTCACCGAGCAGCAGATCGTCGGCCACAACCGCTGGCACCCCGACATCCCCGCCGCCGTCCACGTCGCGCGCGACTCCAGCGTCCGGGTGCACTGCCGGGAGTGGTTCGACGGGGCCATCCACGACGACGACTCGGCCGACGACATCCGCGACGCGCCGCTCTCGACCGTCCACGTCCTGTCCGGCCCCATCGCGGTCGAGGGCGCGAAACCCGGTGACCTGCTCGTCGTCGACATCCTGGACGTCGGCCCGATCCCGCAGGAGGACTCCGCTCCCCTGGCCGGGCAGGGCTGGGGGTACACCGGCATCTTCGCCACCCGCAACGGCGGGGGTTTCCTCACCGAGCAGTTCCCCGACGCCTACAAGGCGGTCTGGGACTTCCGCGGCCAGACCGCCACCTCCCGGCACGTCCCTGGCGTCTCGTTCACCGGGATCGTCCACCCCGGCCTCATGGGCACCGCCCCCTCCCACGACCTGCTGGGACGCTGGAACAGCCGGGAGGCCGCCCTCATCGCCACCGACCCCGACCGCGTGCCGCCGCTGGCCCTGCCCCCGCTCCCCCAGGACGCGATCCTCGGCGGGCTGACCGGTGAGGCGTTCACCCGGGCCGCGGCCGAGGCCGCCCGCACCGCCCCTCCCCGGGAGAACGGCGGCAACCAGGACATCAAGAACCTCACCAAGGGCAGCCGCGTCTTCTACCCGGTGTACGTGGACGGCGCGAACCTGTCCGTGGGTGACCTGCACTTCTCCCAGGGCGACGGGGAGATCACGTTCTGCGGGGCCATCGAGATGGGCGGGTTCATCGACCTGCACCTCGACGTCATCCCCGGTGGGATGGACCTGTACGGCGTGCACGAGAACGCGGTGTTCATGCCGGGGAACACCGACCCGCAGCACAGCCAGTGGCTCGCGTTCTCCGGCACGTCCGTCACGCTCGACGGCGAGCAGCGCTACCTCGACTCCCACCTGGCCTACCAGCGGGCCTGCCTGCACGCCATCGACTACCTGACGACGTTCGGGTACACCCCCGAACAGGCGTACATGATCCTGGGGGCGGCGCCCATCGAGGGACGCCTGTCCGGTGTCGTGGACATCCCGAACTCCTGCGCCACGGTCTACCTGCCGACCGCGATCTTCGACGTCGACATCCGCCCCAGCGCCGCCGGCCCCACGAGGATCGACCCGGGGCAGGGGGTTCCGCGCTCGGGGTTCTGACCGGCCCGGCGAGCTCGTGGCCGGGGGATCAGGGGGTGTCGCGGACGACGACGTTCCGCAGCCCCTCCCCCGCCACGAGCCGCGCGACCTGATCGAGCAGCAGCGCGACCATCCGCGGCCGGAAGGCCGTGGAGTTCCCGCCGACGTGCGGGGTGACGACGACGCCGGGCAGCGTCCACAGCTCGTGGTCGGCCGGGAGGGGTTCGGGGTCGGTGACGTCGAGCGCGGCGCGGATCCGCCCGCCGCGCAGCGCCTCCACGAGCGCGCCGGTCTCGACGACGGGCCCGCGGGCCACGTTCACGAGCAGCGCCCCGTCGGGCATCGCGGCGAGGAACTCCCGCCCCACGAGCCCGCGGGTGCGGTCGGTGAGCGGGCAGGCCAGGACCACGACGTCGTGCGCGGGCAGCAGGTCGGGCAGTTCCTCCACGGCGTGCACGGCGACCCCGTCCTGGACGCGTGCGCGGGTGCCGACGGCGGTGACCGAGCACTCGAAGGGGGCGAGGCGCTGCGCGACGGCCCGGCCCACCCCGCCCCAGCCGAGGACGAGGACGCGCCGGTCGGCCAGGGAGGTGCGCCGGGAGGGTTTCCACTCCCCCGCGCCCATGGAGCGCACGTCCTCGTCCAGGCCGCGCAGCGACAGGATCGCCAGTCCCACCGCGAGCTCGGCCGTCGACGTCTCGTGGACTCCGGTCGCGTTGCACAGCAGCACGTCGGCGGGCAGCTGCTCGGGCACGCCGTCGTGGCCGATGGTCAGGAGCTGCACGGCGCGCACGCCCGCGGGCAGGGCCGACAGGTCCGGGGTCGCGACGTAGGGCGGCACGACGAGGGCCGGTGCGGGGTCGGGGGCGGGGGCCCTCCCGTCCCACACGACGACCTCGGCGCCCTCGAGGGGGCCGAGGGCCCGGGCCCAGGACTCGGAGGGGACGCTCACCACGACGTGCTCGCTCACGCGGGCACGCTAGCCGCATCCGGGTGAGGATGGACCGGTGACCCGCAGACGCACGGCCCTGGTCCCGGCCGCCCTCGCCGGGACGCTCCTGCTCGGGTGCTCGGACACGGGGCAGGCCCCCGCGACCCCGGCCCCCGTCCCGACCCCGACGGTGGCCACTCCCGCCCCCGGCGCGAGCACCGCGGTGCCACCGGACCCAGTGGCGGCGGCCGTCGGGTTCCCCGGTGACCCCGTGGACGTCGCCACCGGCCTGGACGTGCCGTGGGGCCTGGCGGTCCTGCCCGACGGGACGGCGCTGGTCACGCTGCGCGACGAGGCCCGGGTCGTGCAGGTGGGGCCGGGGGTGTCCACCGTCCTGGGCGCGGACGGGCCCGAGGGCCGGGTGCCCGACGTGGTGCCCGGCGGTGAGGGCGGTCTGCTGGGGATCGCGCTGTCGCCGGAGTTCACCACCGACCAGCACGTGTTCCTCTACCAGACCGCCCGCGACGACAATCGCGTCGTGCGGTACACGCTGGCGCAGAACCGCCTGGGTGAGGCGACGCCGGTGCTGACGGGCATCCCGAAGAACTCCACCCACAACGGCGGCCGGATCGCGTTCGGCCCGGACGGCAAGCTGTACGTGGCCACCGGCGACGCGCAGAACCGTCCCGCCGCCCAGGACCCGGCCTCCCTGGGCGGGAAGATCCTGCGGCTGAACCCCGACGGGTCGGTGCCGCCGGACAACCCCACCGCCGGGTCCCCCCTGTGGTCCCTGGGCCACCGCAACCCGCAGGGGCTGGGCTGGGACTCCACCGGGCGCCTCATCGCCGCGGAGTTCGGCCAGGACGCGTGGGACGAGCTGAACGTCATCCGGCCCGGGGGGAACTACGGCTGGCCCGAGGTCGAGGGTCCCGGCGACGGCGGCGGGAGGTTCATCGCCCCGGTGCAGACGTGGCGCACCGACGAGGCCTCCCCCTCGGGTCTGGTCGTGACCCCCGACGCGGTGTACGTCGCCGCGCTGCGCGGTCAGCGGTTGTGGCGGGTCCCGCTGAACCCCGACGGCCCGACCGGCACCCCCGACGCGTACCTGCAGGAGGGCCTGGGCCGGTTGCGCACCGTGGAGGTCGGGCCGGACGGGTCGCTGTGGGTCCTGACCTCGAACACGTTCCGCGGGGACCCGCGGCCGGGCGACGACCGGCTGGTCTCGGTGCCGTTGTCGTCGTGAGCCCGGGGGGCGGCAGGATGGAGCCGTGTTCCCCCCCGACCTGACGGTCCCGGTCCTCCTGCTGCTCCTGCTCGCGGCGTTCGCGGCCGGGTGGATCGACGCCGTGGTCGGCGGCGGTGGGTTGCTGCAGCTCCCGGCGCTGCTGCTCGTGCCCGGGCTGACCCCGGTGCAGGCCCTGGCCACCAACAAGCTGGGGTCCATCTTCGGGACGAGCACGAGCGCCATGACGTACTACCGCCGGGCCAGACCGGACCTGCGCACGGCGCTGCCGATGGCGGCGGTCGCGCTCGTCGGCAGTTTCGGTGGGGCCTCGATCGCGGCGGCCCTGCCGGTGGCCGTCTTCAAACCCGTCATCGTCGTGGCCCTGATCACCGTCGCAGCCATCACGCTCCTGCGGCCCGCGCTGGGCACCGCGACGGCCCTGCGGTTCTCCGGGCACGCCCACTACCGCGCGGCGATCGCGGTGGGAGCGGCGATCGGCGTCTACGACGGGGTCCTGGGCCCGGGCACGGGGACGTTCCTCGTCATCGCCATGGTGAGCCTGCTGGGGTACGACTTCCTGCAGGCCAGCGCCAAGGCGAAGATCGTCAACTTCTCGACCAACCTCGGGGCGCTGCTGTTCTTCGCCCCGCACGGCGCCGTGGCGTGGGGCCTGGGTGTCCTGCTGGGCGTGGCGAACATGAGCGGCAGCTACCTGGGCTCGCGCATGGCGGTCTCGCGCGGGACGCGGTTCATCCGCACGGTGTTCCTCGTCGTCGTGGCCGCCCTCATCGTCAAGGTCGGCCACGACGTGTGGGTGGAGAACCTGTCCCCGCTGCTGCGGTGAGGCGTGAACCCCGCCCGCTCAGCGCACGCGCTCGGCGGTGAACTGCATCCGCGGGTTCGCGTAGACCTCCTGGGACGGCACGAGCTGCAGCTCCCGCTCCCCGGAGCGGTAGGTCGCCTCGATGAGGTCGAACACGCTGGACACGGTGCGCTCCAGCGCGATCCGCGCGTCGCCGGTGCTGCGGTGGTGGGCCGAGAACAGGGCGGCGGTCACGTCGCCGGACCCGTTCGCCTTGAACGGCAGCATGGGGGTCCGCACGATCCAGGCGCCGGCGTCGTCGGCGACGAGAACCTCGACGGTGCCCTCCTCGCGGTCGGGCCGTTCGACGCTGGTCACCAGGACGGTGGACGGGCCCATCGCCCGCGCGGCGTCGACCGCGGCCAGGGTCGACTCCAGCGTGGTGGGTTCGGTCCCGGTGAGGTACCCGAGCTCGAACTGGTTCGGGGTGATGAGGTCGGCGACGGGGACGACGCGGTCGCGCAGCAGGTCGGGGATCTCGGGGGCCACGAAGCACCCGGACTTCGCGTTGCCCATCACCGGGTCGCAGGCGTACACCGCGGAGGGGTTCGCGGCCTTGACCCGGCGGACGGCGTCGACGATGACGTCCCCGATGCCGACCCCGCCCTGGTACCCGGACAGGACCACGTCGATCTGGGGGAAGACCCCGCGCTCCTCGACCCCGGTCAGGACGTCGGCGACGTCGGCGGGGTCGATGAGCGGGCCGCGCCAGGCGCCGTAGCCGGTGTGGTTGGAGAAGTTCACGGTGTTGACGGGGACGACCTCGACCCCGATGCGCTGCAGCGGGAAGACGGCCGCGGAGTTGCCGACGTGGCCGTGCGCGACGGCGGACTGGATGGAGAGCACCTTCACGCGCCGGACGATACGCGCCTCGACGCGACCGGGCCGTCCCAGTTCCACAAGAGGTCTTGTGGAAGAACTCTTGTGCTTCTACCGTGAGGCTGTGGACCTCCCCGCCGACCTCCCCGCCGTCGAGCTCACCGACCCCGCGACCATGCGCGTGCTGGCCCACCCCACGCGCCTGCGCCTGCTCGGCGAGCTGCGCGTCCACGGGCCGTGCAGCGTGGGGACCCTCAGCCGGGCCGTCGACGAGGCCCCCGGCTCGATCAGCTACCACCTCTCCCGACTGGCCGAGGTGGGGCTGGTGGCCGAGGCGCCCGAGCACGCACCGGACCGCCGGCAGCGGTGGTGGCGCTCGGTCCACGCGTTCACCCGCACCCCCTCCCCGCTGGACACGAGCGACCCCGAGCGCTCGGCGGCTTCGACCGCGCTGCGCAAGAGCTTCGTCCGGGGCCTGGCCGACGCGCACGAGGCGTACCTGGACGCCGAGCACGACCTGCCGCCGGAGTGGGCCGAGGCCGCCTCGTCCGGCGACCTGTCCCTCGACCTCACGGCCGCCGAGCTCGCGGAGATGGCCGCGGAGGTCGGGCAGCTGTGGGAACGCTGGCTGGCGCGGTCCGACCGCGACCGGCCCGGGACGCGCCCCGTCCTGGCCCTCCACGCGCTGTTCCCCCGGCCGTGAGACCCCTGCGCGCGCTGGTCGCCGCGCACACCGCGAGCGCCGCGGGCAACGCGGCGACCCAGGTGGCCGTCCCGCTGCACGTCCTGGCCACCGGCGGCAGCGGCCTGCAGCTCGGGATCGCCTCGGCGACAGCGGTCGTGCCGGTCGTCGTCGGCGGGGTGTTCGGCGGCACCGTCGTCGACCGCGTCGGCTACCGGCGCACGAGCATCGCCGCCGACGTCGTCGGTGCCGTGACGATCGCCGCGGTCCCGCTGCTGGCCGGGACGGTCGGCCTGCCGTTCTGGGGGCTCGTCCTCCTGCTCGTGGCCACGGGTCTGCTCGACGCCCCCGGCCAGGCCGCCCGGCACGCGATGCTGCCGGAGGTCTGCGCGGGCGACGACGTGCCGCTGCTGAAGGCGACGGGAGCCCTCGACGGGGCCGGGCGCGTGGCCCAGCTCCTGGGCGTGGCCGCGACGGCCGCCCTCGTCGGCTGGTTCGGCGCGCTGCCCGTGCTCTGGCTGGACGCGGCGACCTTCGCCGTGAGCGCGACGCTCGTCCTGCTCGCGGTGCCGCACACGTCGACGGCCGCCCGCCCCGCCGGGGCCTACCTGCGCCGGTTGTGGGAGGGGTTCGACGTCGTCCGCCGCGACGGGCTGCTGCGCGCCGTGGTGCTCCTGGTCCTGGCCACCAACGCCTTCGACGCCGGCCTGACGGTCCTGCTGCCGCTGGTGGCCCGCGACACGTGGGGGCAGCCGGCGGCGTTCGGCTGGGTCAGCGCGGTGTTCGGCGTCGGCGCCGCGATCGGGGCGCTGCAGGCGCACCGCCTCACCCGCCGCTGGTCCCGACGCCGCGTGATCGCGTTCTCGTTCCTGGTGGCCGGCTCCCCGCGCTTCCTGCTGCTGGCCACGGGACCCTCCCTGGAACTGACCCTCGTCGTCGTCCTCGCCTGCGGCCTGGCCGCCGGGGCCATCAACCCCGTCCTGGGCGCGGTGCAGCTCGAGCGGGTGGCCCCGCGGATGCGGGCCCGCGTCGCCGGTCTCGTGGCCGCGGGGGCCTGGGCGGGGATGCCCGCGGGCTCGCTGGTCGCCGGGTGGGGCGCGGACCGGGTCGGCGTCGTCCCCGTGCTGTGGGTCGTGGGGGCCCTGTACCTCCTCGTCACGCTCGCGCCCTGCGTGGGCCGGGCGTGGAAGGACGCGGACCGCCCCGCCCGGCAGGAGGCGGACGTGGCAGGGTGAGCAGGTGTTCGACCAGCTCAACGCGCTCGTCACCGAGCACGCGGGGTCCCCGTGGGTGTTGGCCGCGGTGCTCACCCTCGCCGCCCTGGACGCCTTCGTCCCGCCGCTGCCGAGCGAGTCGGTCGTCATCGGCCTGTCGGCCATCGCGGCCGACACGGGGCACCCGAACCGGTGGGCGTTGTTCGCCTGCGCGGTCGTGGGCGCCTTCGTCGGGGACAACCTCACCTACGCGATGGGCCGGCACTCCCCGCTGCGCCGCTGGATCGCCGGCCACCCGCGGCTGGAGAAGGCGTTCGCCCGCGCCGCCGTGGAACTCGGCAAGCGGGGCGCGTTCGCGATCCTCGCCGCCCGGTACGTCCCGGTCGGGCGGATCGCCGTGAACCTCACCGCGGGAGCGGTGCGGTTCCCGCGGGCGCGGTTCGTCGGGCTGAGCGCGCTCGCCGCGCTGACGTGGGCGGCGTACTCCATCGCCATCGGGTCCCTCGCGGGCCACTGGATCGAGTCGACACCGCTGGCCGGGGCCGCGCTGGGCATCGTCATCGCCCTGGTGCTGGGGTTCGCCGTCGACCTCGTGCTCAACCGCGTCGTGCGCCGCCGGGAGGGGCGGTGAGCGGACGAGTCGCGGGGCTGCTGTCCTGCGCCGTGCTCCTGGCCGGGTGCGCCGGCGCTCCCACCGCCGGACCGACCAGCACGCCACCCGCACCCACGGCGACGACCCCCGCTCCGGTCCCCGACCCGGGGTTCGCCGCGCTGGAGGAGGAGTTCGGGGCCCGGCTGGGGGTGTTCGCCGTGGACACCGGGTCCGAGCGCACCGTCGCGCACCGCGCCGACGAGCGCTTCGCTTACGCCTCGACGTACGAGGCGCTGGCCGCGGCCGCCGTCCTCGCCTCCGGCGCCGACCTCGCCACGCGCGTCCCGGTCACCGACCTCGTGCCCCACTCCCCCGTCACCGGGCAGCACGTCGGCGGAACCCTGACCCTGGGCGAGGTCGCCGCGGCGGCGGTGACCGTGAACGACAACACCGCCGGGAACCTCCTGCTGGACCGGCTCGGCGGACCGGCGGGTTTCGAGGAGGACCTGCGCGAGCTCGGGGACACCGTCACCGAGTCCGAGCGGGAGGAACCGGAGCTGAACCGGTGGGTGCCGGGTGAGGTGGCCGACACCAGTTCCCCGCGCGCGTTCGCCGGCAGCCTGCGGGCGTACGCCGTGGGCGATGCCCTGGACGCGGGCGACCGGGACGTCTTCACCGGGTGGCTGCGGGGGAACACCACCGGGGACGAGCAGATCCGGGCCGGGGTCCGGCCGGGGTGGGTCGTGGGTGACAAGACCGGCCGGGCCGGCCGCTACGGCCACCAGGGCGACGTCGGCGTCGTGTGGCCGCCCGGGGGTGGGGCGCCGTGGGTCGTCGCGGTGTTCTCCGACGAGCCTGGCCCCGACGACGAGCCCGACCCCGCGCTCGTGGCGCGGGCGACCGGGCTCGTCGTCGACGCGCTCAGCCGACGCGTTCGGTGATGAGCTCGCGGATGCGCGCGGCGTCCGCCTTGCCCTTCATCTCCTTCATGACCTGACCGATGAGGGCACCGGCCGCCTGCGCCTTGCCGCCGCGGATCTTCTCCACGACGTCGGGGTTGGCGGCGATGACCTTCTCGACCGCGGCGTTCAGCGCGCCGTCGTCCTGCACGACGATGAGGCCGCGGGCCTCGACGACCTGCGCCACCGACCCCTCACCGGCCAGGACGCCCTCCAGGGCCTCCCGCGCCAGGCGGTCGGTGAGCTTGCCGGCCTCGACGAGCTGAGCGAGTTCGGCCACGTCGGCCGGGGTGACGCGCAGGTCGGCGAGTTCGACCCCGTCGGCGTTGGCGCGGCGGGCCAATTCCCCGGACCACCACTTGCGGGCCGCGGCGGGCGAGGCGCCCGCGGCCACGGTCGCCTCCACGACGTCGAGCGCGCCGGCGTTGACGAGGTCGCGGAACTCCAGGTCGGAGAACCCCCACTCGGCGTGCAACCGCTTGCGGCGCTGGGCCGGCGGCTCGGGCAGGGCGGCGCGCAGCTCTTCCACCCACGCCCGGTCCGGGACGATCGGCACGAGGTCGGGTTCGGGGAAGTACCGGTAGTCCTCGGCGTCGGACTTCTCCCGGCCCGACGTCGTCAGGCCGGTGTCCTCGTGCCAGTGGCGCGTCTCCTGCACGACCTTCCGCCCCGCCCGCAGGATCGCCGCGTGCCGGGACACCTCGTAGCGGACGGCCCGTTCGACCGACCGCAGCGAGTTGACGTTCTTCGTCTCCGAGCGGGTCCCGAGCTTCGCCTCCGGCGAGGGCCGCAGCGACAGGTTCACGTCGCAGCGCAGCGACCCCTGCTCCATCTTCACGTCCGACACGTCGAGCGCGCGCAGCAGGTCGCGCAGCGCGGCGACGTAGGCGCGGGCCACGTCGGGAGCCCGGTCACCGGTGCCCTCCAGGGGACGGGTCACGATCTCGATGAGCGGGATGCCCGCGCGGTTGTAGTCCACGAGGGAGAACTCCGCGCCGTGGATGCGGCCCGTGGACCCCCCGACGTGCAGGGACTTCCCGGTGTCCTCCTCCATGTGGGCGCGCTCGATGAGCACCCGGTAGGTGAACGCCGGCTTCGACCCGTCCTCCGAGGCCGGCACGTCGACGTCGAGGTAGCCGTCGAACGCGATCGGCTCGTCGTACTGCGACGTCTGGAAGTTCTTCGGCATGTCCGGGTAGAAGTAGTTCTTCCGGGCGAACCGGCAGGACTGCGCGATCGAGCAGTTCAGCGCCAGCCCGATGCGGACGGCCGACTCCAGCGCCTTGGCGTTCAGCACCGGCATCGCACCGGGCAGACCCAGCGACGTCGGGTCCACCTGGGTGTTCGGCTCGGCGCCGAACTCCGTGGGCGCGCCGGAGAACATCTTCGTCTTCGTGTTCAGCTCGACGTGCACCTCGAGGCCCAGGACGGGGTCGAACTCCGCCACCGCCTCGTCGTAATCCACCAGGTCGACCAGTTCGGCGCTCACGCCGACACCCCCTGCCACGTCGGAACCTGCGCGAGCAACGGCCCGCCCCACTTGTCGTTCAACCGCGTCTCCAGCGCCGCGCCGACCCGGTACAACCGGTCGTCGGCCCGCTGCGGGGCGAGGATCTGCAGCCCCACCGGAAGCCCGTCGGACAGGCCCGCGGGCAGCGACATGCCCGGGATGCCCGCCAGGTTCGCCGGGATCGTCGCGACGTCACCGGCGTACATGGCCAGCGGGTCGTCGAGCTTCTCCCCCAGCCGGTACGCGACCGTCGGCGCGGTCGGGGAGACGAGCACGTCGACGTCCCCGAACGCGGCGTCGAAGTCGCGCTGGACCAGCGTGCGGACCTTCTGCGCGCTGCCGTAGTAGGCGTCGTAGTACCCCGCCGACAGGGCGTAGGTGCCGAGGATGATGCGGCGCTTGGCCTCCTCGCCGAACCCGGCGGCGCGGGTGGCCCGCATGACGGTCTCGGCGGTGACGTTCTCGCCCTCGGGCACGACCCGCAGGCCGTAGCGCATCCCGTCGAACTTGGCGAGGTTGCTGGACGCCTCGCTCGGCAGGATGAGGTAGTACGCGGCGAGCGCGTGGACGATGTTCGGCAGGCTCAGCTCCACGACCTCGGCCCCCGCGGCGCGGAACTCCGCCAGCGCCTCCTCGAAGCGGGCGACGACGCCGGGCTCGTACCCCTCGCCCGAGAGCTCCGTCACCACCCCGATCCGCACCCCGGCGAGGTCACCGGTCGCCCCCTGCCGGGCCGCGCCGACGACGTCCGGCACGGCGTCGGGCAGCGACGTCGAGTCGTACGGGTCGTGCCCGGCGATGACCGCGTGCAGCAGCGCCGTGTCCATGACCGTGCGGGCGCAGGGCCCGGCCTGGTCCAGGGAGCTGGCCAGGGCGATGAGCCCGTAGCGGGAGACCGCGCCGTAGGTGGGCTTGACGCCGACGGTGCCGGTGACGGCCGCGGGCTGGCGGATGGACCCGCCCGTGTCCGAGCCGATCGTCAGCGGCGCCTCGAAGGCCGCCAGCGCCGCCGCGGACCCCCCGCCGGAACCACCGGGGATGCGGGTGGGGTCCCACGGGTTGCGGGTGACGCCGTAGGCGGAGTGCTCGGTGGTCGAGCCCATCGCGAACTCGTCCATGTTCGTCTTGCCGAGGACGACGAGACCGGCGGCGTGCAGCTCGCGCACGACGGTGGCGTCGTACGGCGGGACCCAGCCCTGCAGCATCCGGGACCCGGCCGTCGTCGGCAGGCCCCGGGTGGTCAGGACGTCCTTGACGCCGACGGGCACACCGGCGAGGGGTCCGAGCTCGGCCCCGGCGGCCCGGTCGGCGTCGATCTGCCGGGCGCGAGCCAGGGCGCCCTCGTGGTCGACGTGCAGGAAGGCGTGCACCCCGGACTCGTTCGGCCCCGACGTCGAGCCGTCGACGGCGTCGATGCGGTCCAGGTGGGCGCGGGTGACCTCCTCGGCCGAGACGACCCCGCTGCGCAGGCCCTCGGCGAGCCGGGTGGCGTCCCACTGGACGAGCTCGTTCACGCTCACGCCTCCTCCCCCAGGATCATCGGGACGCGGAACCGGCCGTCCTCGGCCGCCGGGGCGCCCGCGAGCGCCTCCTGCGCGCTCAGGCCCGGGCGGACGACGTCCGGCCGGGTCACGTTGGTCAGGGGCACGGGGTGCGAGGTGGCGGGCACGTCGTCGGTGGCGACCTTCGCGACGGCCGCGACGGCATCGAGGACCGCGTCGAGCTGACCCGCCGTGCGGTCCAGCTCCTCGTCGGACATGTCGATGCGCGCCAGGCGCGCGAGGTGCTCGACCTCGGTTCGGGAGATGGCGGACACGATCGGTGAGTCTATTGCGCCGGGCCGGGGTCCCGCGGTGACCCACCCGCGCGGACGGAGCGGCGCGGGATCGCCATCCCGGCCCCGCCGTCACGCGTCCGCGTCGTCCTCCGGCACGGCGACCGCGTCCGGCCCACCCGCCAGCAGCGCCGTGAACCCCGCCTCGTCGAGGATCCGCAGCCCCAGCTGCTCGGCCTTGTCGGCCTTGGACCCGGCGGCCTCCCCCACGACGACGAAGTCGGTCTTCTTCGAGACCGAACCGGACGCCTTCCCGCCGCGGGCCAGGATCGCCTCCTTCGCCTCGTCGCGGGAGTAGCCGGTCAGCGACCCTGTGACGACGACGGTCAGGCCCTCCAGGGTGCGGGGGGTCGACTCGTCGCGCTCGTCGGCCATCCGCACCCCGGCCTCGCGCCACTTGCGGACGACGTCGCGGTGCCAGTCGACGGCCAGCCACTCCACGACGGCCTCGGCGATGGTGGGGCCGACGCCCTCGCAGGAGGCGATCTCCTCGGCGCTCGCCGCCTCGATCGCCTCCATCGAGGCGAACCGGTCGGCCAGGGCCCGGGCCGCGGTGGGGCCGACGTGCCGGATGGACAGCCCGACGAGGACGCGCCACAGCGGCTGGGACTTCCGGTCGTCCAGGTGCTGCAGCAACCGGCGCCCGTTGGCCGAGACCGTCCCGGCCTTGGTGGTGAACAGCGGGACCCGGGCCAGGTCCTCCTCCGTCAGCGTGAACAGGTCGCCCTCGTCCTGGATGACCCCGGCCTGCAGCAGCGCGGTCGCGGCCTCGTAGCCGAGGGCCTCGATGTCGAAGGCCCCGCGGCCGGCGACGTGGAACACGCGCTCGCGCAGCTGGGCCGGGCAGGAGCGGGAGTTGGGGCAACGGATGTCGACGTCGTCGGCGCGCTGGTGCGCCAGGGGCATCCCGCACTCGGGGCACACGGTGGGCATGACGAACTCGCGCTCGTCGCCGGTGCGGGAGTCCACGACCGGTCCGAGCACCTCGGGGATGACGTCGCCGGCCTTGCGCACGACGACGGTGTCACCGATGAGGACGCCCTTGCGCCTGACCTCGTCGGCGTTGTGCAGGGTCGCCATCCGGACCGTCGAGCCGGCCACCTTCACCGCCTCGAGGACGGCGAACGGGGTGACCCGGCCGGTGCGGCCGACGTTCACCTGCACGTCCAGCAGGGTCGTGGTGACCTCCTCCGGCGGGTACTTGAACGCGATGGCCCAGCGCGGCGCGCGCGAGGTCGACCCCAGCCGGCGCTGCAGCGGGACCTGGTCGACCTTGACCACGACCCCGTCGATCTCGTGCTCGACGTCGTGCCGGTGCTCGCCGTAGTACCGGACGTACTCGGCCACCTCGGGCAGCGTGTCGACCACCTTCACCCGCGGGGACGTCGGCAGGCCCCACGCGGCGAGCTTCTCGTAGGCCTGGGACTGCGAGGCGTTCTCCATGCCCCGGCGGGCCCCGACACCGTGCACGAGCATGCGCAGCGGGCGGGAGGCCGTGACCCGGGGGTCCTTCTGCCGCAACGACCCCGCCGCGGCGTTGCGGGGGTTGGCGAACGGCGGCTTGCCGGCCTCCACCAGCGCGGCGTTGATCCCGGCGAACCCCTCCAGGAGGAAGAACACCTCGCCCCGGACCTCCAGGAACTCCGGCACGTCCTCGCCCGTGAGGCGCTGCGGGACGTCGGCGAGGGTGCGGACGTTGAACGTCACGTCCTCACCGGTGCGCCCGTCGCCGCGGGTCACCCCGCGCACGAGGCGGCCCTGCTCGTAGACCAGGTCGAGGGCCAGGCCGTCGATCTTCGGTTCGCACAGGTACCGGGCCCCCTCGCCCACCTCCTTCTCCACGCGGGCCGCCCACGCCGACAACTCGTCGAGCGTGAACGCGTTGTCGAGGCTGAGCATCCGCTCGGGGTGGTCGACGGCGGCGAACTCCGTCGAGAACGTGCCCCCCACCGTCTGCGTCGGGGAGTCCGGCGTCCGCAGCTGCGGGTGCTGCTCCTCTAGCGCGCGCAGTTCCCGCTCCAGCTCGTCGTACTGCCCGTCGCTGAGCGGGGAGGAGTTGCGCACGTAGTACGCGAAGCGGGCGGCCTCGATCTCGGCCACGAGCTCCTGCCAGCGGTGCCGGGCCGCGGAGGGCGCGGGAGAGCCGGGCGTGGCACCGGGAGGGGGCGTGCTCTGTTCGCTCACGGTCCTCATCCTGCCGCGAGGGTCCGACACGTGCCCACGAGCGTTCACCCCGTCGTCGCTCAGCGGACGCTCAGGGTCCCTACGGTCACGGCCATGATCCCCCGCCACCCCCGCCGGGCCCTCGCGGCCCCGGTCGTCCTCGCCGCCGCCACCGCCCTGGCCCTGACCTCCTCCGGCGCCGCGGCCGACGACCACGCCCCCGCCACGGACTTCCCCGCCCAGAGCGCCCGGCTGCTCGACCGCCAGCTCCTGCCCGCCGCGACCTTCGGCGAACCGGTGCCCAGCGGCGCCGGGATCGAGACCGCGAACGGCGTCCCCGTGCCGTTCCCGGCCCAGCCCGTCCAGGGCTTCTCCGGCAACCTCGTCCAGCCCGACGGGTCCTACCTCGTGCTCTCGGACAACGGGTACGGGACCAAGGCCAACAGCGCCGACTTCCTCCTGGCCGTCCACCGGCTCGTGGACACCGGCGACGGCACGGGGACCCTGCAGGTCGCCCCCGGCGGGTTCACCCTGTCCGACCCCTTCGGCAAGGTCTCCTGGCCGCTGACCCGCCCCGACCGTCGGCTCACCGGCGCCGACTTCGACCCCGAGAGCTTCCGGCAGGCCCCGGACGGGACGTTCTGGTTCGGCGAGGAGTTCGGCCCCTACCTGCTGCACACCGACGCGGCCGGGCGGTTGATCCAGGCTCCCGTCCCGCTGCCCGGGGTGCAGTCCCCGGACAACCCCGAACTGGGCACCGCCACGCCGAACCTGGCCTCCAGCAAGGGGTTCGAGGGCATGGCGCAGTCGGCCGACGGCCGCTACCTGTTCCCGCTGCTCGAGGGGCCCGTCGCCGGGGACGACCGCCAGGACCTGCGCGCGTACCGGTACGACACCCGCCAGGGCCGCTACCGCGGCGAGGCGTTCACCTACCGCCTGGAATCCCCCGGCAACGCGATCGGGGACATGACCCAGGTCGACGACCACCGGTTCCTCGTCCTCGAGCGCGACGGCGGGCAGGGCCCCACCGCGGTGTTCAAGGCCGTGTTCCTCATCGACACCAGCGTCACCGACGCGACCGGTCACCCGCGCAAGACCCAGCTCGTGAACCTCATGGCCGTCCCGGACCCCGACGGGGTCGCGGGGGAACTGTCGCAGGACTCGGGGTTCGTGACGTTCCCGTTCACCACGATCGAGAGCATCGACGTCGTCGGCGACCACCGCATCGTCGTCGGCAACGACAACAACTACCCGTTCTCGACCGGCCGCACCCCCGGTGTCCCGGAGGACGACGAGTTCCTCACGATCGAGGTGCAGGCCGACCTCTCCGCGCGCTGATCAGCGCGGGGTGCCCGCGGTGGGGCGGCGCAGGACGACGAACTCCAGGTCGTCCCGCTGCGGGATCCCGAACCGCTCGTCCCCGTAGGGGAACGGGCGGCGCTCACCGGTGCCGCGGAACCCGAGCCGTTCGTACCAGGCGATGAGGTCGGTGCGCTGGGCGATGACCGTCATCTCCAGCGCGCCCGACCCCCAGCGGGTGACGGCTTCGGCGTCGGCGCGGGCCAGCAGCGCCCGCCCGATCCCGCCGCCCTGGGCGGCCGGGCTCACCGCGAAGGTCCCGAAGTAGGCCACGGGACCGGGCTCGTCCGCCGTCCGGCGCAGCTCGCAGCAGCCGACGAGCACGTCCTCGCGGTGGGCCAGCAACAGGAACGAGGCCGGCGAGGCGACGACGGCGGCGATGCCCGCGGTGTCGGTCCGCCGGCCCCGCAGCAGGTCCGCCTCGGTGGTCCAGCCGGCGCGGCTGCTCTCCCCGCGGTAGGCCGACTCGACGAGGTCGACGACGGCGCTCACGTCGTCGGCGGTCGCGTCGCGGAACGTCAGGTCGCTCACCGGGTCAGTCACCGGAGGCCTCCTGCAGGGCGGTGGCCGCCGCGCGCAGCCGGGTCAGCAGGTCCCGCAGCACCGCCGGCGGCGCGTCGGCCAGCCCCGTGGCGGGCATGAGGACGACGTCGGCCAGGGCGGTGGCGGGCAACCCGATGCGCCGCCAGGGCTGACGGACCGCGTCGACGACCGCCGCGTCGGAGGGGGCGGGCAGCCCTGTCCGCGTCGGCACCGGCAGGGCCCCGGCCCACAACCGGAGCCCGTCCTCCACGCACGCGGCGACGGACTCCCACCCGGCCGGGCCGAGGTCGCGCACGTCGAGGGCCACCCCGGTGGCCCCCACCTCCCGCACGAGCGACCAGGGCGCCTGCGCCGGGTCCACCCGGACCACGGGGTCGGCCCCGGCCGCCCGCACCGCGGCCAGGACGGCGCGCAACCCGTCGCGGACCTCGGCGCGGTCGACGGCCCGCAGCGTCCCGTACCCGGACTGGGTGGGCAGCCGCCCGGCCAGGACGGCGGCCAGCGAGGGCTCCTCGACGTGCGCGACGACCTGCGCCCCCGGCACGAGCCGGCGCACGTCCGCGACGTGCCGGGACAGCCCCTCGGCCAGGGAGGCGACGACGTCGCGGCGGGCCCCGGGGTCGGAGACGCTGCGCTCGCCGCGGTTCAGCTCCACGGCGGCCAGCAGCGACCACGGCCCGACGACCGCGAGCGCCAGCGGACCCGTCCACCCGTCCGCGGCCTCGGCCAGCTCGTCGAGGTCGGCGCGCAGGAAGGCGTCGGCGCGGGCGGCGTCGCGGCCGGGGGCGTCGACGAAGCGCCAGCCCGCGGGCTGGCGGTCCACGGGCAGGTCCACGAGCAGGGACGCGGTGCGTCCCAGCGGGTCCGCCCCCGGACCCCGGGCCGGGAGCAGGGGCAGGTGGGGGACGTGCGGCGGGTCGCCGAGCTCCCCGAAGACGGTGCGGGCGGCGGTGCGGGGGTCCTCCCCCGGCAGCGCGCCGACGGCGGCGGCAGATCCAGGCACGCCGGAACGCTACCGGCGCCATCGTCCGAAGGTCGGACCCGCACCCCGACCCTCGTCCCTTGGCGGGGGTGTCCCCCGTGCGCGTGGATGGTCTCCTCACAGCAGACTCCTGGGAAGGGCCCACCCTCATGCACCACCGCTCCCGCTCCGTCCGCCGCGCCGGGACCGCCGCCGCGGGGGTCCTGGCCCTGGCCGGGCCGCTGCTGGCCGCGGGCCCGGCGGGGGCCGCGACCGCGCCGGAACCGTCCCCGCTGGGGACCGCGCGCCCCGCCACCGTCGCCGCGGCCGAGGCGGACTTCCTCGCCCGCACCCCCGAGCGCTACCGCGACCAGCAGCTCACCTGGGCCCCGTGCTCGGGTGAGCAGGTCGGCCTGCTGGCCAGCCTGACCAGCGGCCTGGAGTGCGCGCAGGTGACCGTCCCCCGCGACTGGAACGACCCCGGGGCCGGGGAGCCGTTGCAGGTCACCATCAGCCGGGAACCGCGCCAGGGTCCGCGCCCGGAGCGGACCGTCATCACCAACCCGGGCGGGCCGGGCGGTGCCGGGCTGTCCCTGGCCTCCCTCGGATCGGTCGTCCCGGGCCTGGGCGGCACCGAGGTCATCGGGCTCGACGTCCGCGGCACCGGGGCCAGCTCGGCGCTGACCTGCGGGTCGGCCTTCACGGGCCAGACGCCGCCGGACACCCGCGACCGCTCCCCCGAGGCGCTCGCGCTGGCCGCGAAGATCGTCCAGGACGCCGCGCAGGCGTGCGCGGACGACCCGCTCGCCCCCGTCGTCGACACCCAGCAGACCGTCTTCGACATCGACCTCGTCCGCGACGCCCTGGACCGCGAGACGATCGACTGGGTCGGCTACTCCGGCGGCACCTGGCTCGGCGCGCAGTTCGCCACCCACCTGCCCGGGCGGGTGGGGCGCTTCGTGCTCGACTCCAGCGTCGACGCCACCGCCGGCTACCAGGAGGTCTTCTCCTACCAGCCGATGGCCTTCCAGCGCCGCTTCGACGTCGACTTCGCGCCCTGGGCGGCGGCGGGGAACGCGACGTTCGGCCTGGGCGCCACGGGGGCCGAGGTCGGCGCCACGTACGAGCGCCTCCGCGCCGGGCTGGCGGCCCGGCCGCTGCACCTGCTGCCGGGCCTGGTCGTGGACGGCAACCTCCTGGACGCCCTGGCGACGCAGTCGATGTACGGCAAGGCGTCCTTCCCGCAGCTGGCGTGGATCCTCAGCGGCCTGCAGGTGGTCGAGGCGTTCCGCGGCCCCGGCGTCTCGGCCGCCGCGGTGCCGGCCGCCCTGTCCGGTCGGCTCACCGACCTCGTCCGGCAGCTGGCCCCCGCCGCCGACCGGCCCCCGGCCGCGGAGTCGATGGCCGCGACGTTCGCCGCGACCACGTGCAACGACAGCCCGTGGACGACCGACCAGGACTTCTGGAACGCCTACGGGAACGAGCAGGGCGAGCGGTACCCGCTCGTCGGGTACACGAAGTCCTCGCAGGTGTGCGCCTACTGGCAGCGCGACGGTCTCGTGCTGCCCACCGTGGACGGGGCCGACCTGCCGCCGCTGCTCATCGTCCAGTCCCGCCGCGACCCGGCCACCGCCTACGAGGGCGCCGTGAAGACGCACGAGGCGATGGGGTCCTCGGTGCTCGTGACGGTCGAGGACGAGGGCGACCACGGCCTGTACGGCATGGGCAACCCGTGCGTGGACGAGGTGGTGGACCGGTTCCTCACCGAGGGCACCGCCCCCGGAGCGGACGTCACCTGCGAGGGCGTGGGCCTGCCGCCGGTGGCCGGGTCCGCGGGCGAGAGCGTCGTCGCGAAGGTGCTGCGGGCGGCGCGCTCGGGAGCCGCGTCGTGAGCGGGTGACCCGTGGGTGAGGATGACCCGGTGAGGTCGATCCCGTGAGCACCACCCGCCCGTCCGCCCCGGCCGTCGGCCCAGGCGTCGGCACAGGCGTCGGCGTCACCGACGAGGTCACCGACGAGGAGCGCCGGTCCGCGCTGCGCCGCATGCGGCTGCTGGCCACCGGGCTGCGCGCCCTGGCCGCGGTCGGCTACGCGCTGACGGTGGGGCGGGCGGGCGGGTGGGGGTTCGTCAACGCCGCCGCCGAGGCCGCGATGGTCGGGGCCGTCGCGGACTGGTTCGCCGTCACGGCGATCTTCCGCCACCCGCTGCGGCTGCCGATCCCGCACACCGCGCTCATCCCGCGCCGCAAGGAGGCGCTCGGCAAGAGCCTGGAGCACTTCGTCGCCGAGAACTTCCTCGCCGAGGACGTCGTGCGCGACAAGGTGCAGCGGGCCGGGATCCCGCGGCGGGTGGGGTCGTGGCTGTGCGAGCGCGGGGGTTCGCGCCGCGTGGTGGAGGAGGCCTCCACCATCCTCACCGGCGCGCTCGGCATCCTGCGCGACGAGGAGGTCACCGCGGTCATCGACCAGGTGCTCGTCCGGCGCCTGGCCGCCCAGCCGTGGAGCCCGACCCTGGGCAGGCTCCTGGAGGAGGTCGTGCGCGACGGGACCCACCACCCCGTCGTCGACCTCACCCTTGTGGAGGTGCAGACGTGGTTGCGCCGCAACGAGTCCCTGGTCCGGCGCCTGGTCACCGACCGGGCCCCGCTGTGGGTGCCGGACTGGCTCAACGACCGGCTCGGCAAACGCGTCCACACCGAGGCGCAGTCCTGGATCGACGAGATGGTCGAGGACCGCGGGCACTCCGGCCGCAAGGCCATCGACGACCTGCTGGCCCGGTACGCCGACGCCCTGCAGCACGACCCGGACACCCGGGCCAAGGCCGACGAGTTCCAGCAGCGCCTGCTCACCTCCCCCGGCCTCGCGGACACGGTGGCCGGTCTGTGGTCCAGCGTGCGGGGTTTCCTGGCCGACGCCCTGGCCGACCCGGGCAGTTCGCTGCGCACCCGCAGCGAGGAGGCCCTGGTCGACGTGGGGCACCGGCTCGTGGACGACGTCGCGTTCGCGGCCCGCGTCGAGCGGCACCTCACCGACGCCGCCGGGCACGTCGTGCGCCGGTTCGCCCCGGAACTGGCGACCGTCATCTCCGACACCGTCGCGCGCTGGGACGGCGACGACGCCGCGAGGCGCATCGAACTGCACGTCGGCCGGGACCTGCAGTTCATCCGCATCAACGGGACCGTCGTCGGCGGGCTCGTGGGGTTGTTCATCCACACCGTCACCGTCCTGGTGAGCTGAGGACCCCGGGCGGTGGGAGGCGGGGTCCCGCCGCTGCGGGCGCGGATGAGCGGGTGGCCGGCAGGTGGACCCGAGCCGCGCGAGCAGCGTCACCGGGGCGGTCGGCGGTTCAGCCGCACCGCCCCGCCGTCACGGTCGTGTCGACGGCCGCGGTCGGGCGGTGTGTGACGTTCTGACACCTGCTGGGACGTGATGGGTGGTGGAACGCGACGCAACAGCGCGTGCGGTTCGTTCTCAGCCCCACCCGCGGAGAACACGCGCTCGTCCCGCCCTCCGGGTGCAACCAGGACAGACCACGCGGGTGCTGTCGATGGCCGTCACCTGCCCGGGACGGCGACCGCCGCCGATCTCCTGGGACAGGGAACCTGTTCCTCGCGGCTCGGCGCACACGACTGGAACCAGCCCGCCGCCCACGACGTCCATCCACAGTCGACAACGCGTAAAACGTTGCCGTACATGAAGTTACGGCATCACCGCCCTCGCCGAACGGGTGTGTGATGTATCAGGACAACGGTGACAGTTCTGCATCAGGACATTGGTGACACTCGATGTGTCAGGACATCGGTGACAGTCGCCGGGTTGAGTCGCCGCCGCCCCGCGGGTCGGCCGTTGCCGACGTACTTCACTCCCGGGGCGGGGCGGGTGTGCTCGATGAGGACCTCGCCCTCGAGGTCGGTGACGATGATCTTGTCGCCGTCGGTGGTGATGAGGACCTGCTTGAAGCCGTACTGCCCATCGACTCTGTACTGCACCGAGTTCAGCATGAAGGTGCCGGCGCTGGTCAGCGTCCTGAGACGGGTACCGACGTGCAGGTCCAGCGGCACAGCGATCGGCGGGTTCACAGGTGTGTCCGTAGGCGAGCCCACCACGCTCGGGCGGGACTGAGCGCGAGCGTGACGACGCTGGGAGTCGTGCAGCGGCGCCAACGTCTCGATGAACGGCACGGCGGGCTGGGGCCGCTCGAAGTGCGGGCGCGGCGCCGCCGCCTTGGCGGTGGCCTGCCACGCCGTCAGGGGTGTGACCCGACCTGGTAGCCCTTGGTGGGGCCGCTGGGTGTTGTAGACGTGGTCGAAGGCGTCGACCTGCGCTTGCAGCTCGACGAAGCTGTCGGCCAGGGGCTGCTGGTCCAGGTAGCGGAACAGGGTCTGGTGGAAGCGCTCGTTCTTGCCTTGCGTGGTGGGCTTGTACGGCTTGCCGGTGATCGTCTCTACCCCCAGGCGGGAGACGTGCTCGACGAGCCGGCCCACCCGCCCGCGCCGGGATGGGTTCAGCGCGGTGCCGTTGTCGGTCAGCAGCCGCTGCGGGACACCGTGCGCGGCGACGGCCTTGTCGAAGGTGGCGATGGCTGCCGCGGCGGTCTCGCCGGCAGCGACGAGGGAGGCAAGGGCGTAGCGGGAGTGATCGTCCAGGAGCTGGAAGATCACGCACTTGCGGCCGCCGGTGAGGACGTACTCGGTGGCGTCCATCTGCCAGCAGGCGTTCGGGGCGGGGTATGTCTCGCGTCAAGTAGTTGGCAGGTTCTGGGGTTCGGGAAAGTTGGGCACCATCGGGTCGGCGATGCCGGTGTGGACCTCCATAGGGCGGTTCCAAGCGATCGCCTCGTGCGGGCGCACGTTGTTG
>NZ_JBGFTU010000034.1:0-16543 GCF_041276425.1 Kineococcus halophytocola
TGGTCGATGCGATGGTCTCGATCATCGAGTCCGCCCAGACCGGGCAGTTCGTGCCGGTGTCCAGCACCGTGACCCCGGCGGAGCTGCTGCCGCAGGACTGGGACCCCACCACCCGCACCGTCTGACCCACCCGTCTGACCGGGCGCACCGCGCCCGGGGCGGGGAACGTCACCTCCCCGGTGTCGAGGACCGGGGAGGTGACGTTCGCCCACCCGCCCGTACGACGAGTGGGTGATCCTGCCCGCCCGGGGTCATCCCCCGGGTTGAACTCCCGCCCCGCCCCGCCCTCGGTCCGCACCGCGGGACTTACCCTGGGGCCGTGTCCTTCCTCGCCGAGTTCTCGGCTGCCCTGGGGTCCGCCGCACCCGCCGCCGCGCCGGCCCTGCTGCCGGACTGGGCGAACCCCGAGAGCTTCCTGGACTCCCTCGGGATGGCCGCGCTGTGGGTCTCGGTGGCCATCGTGTTCGTCGAGTGCGGGCTGTTCATGTTCTTCCTGCCCGGGGACTCGCTGCTGTTCACCGTCGGGTTGTTCACCCACTCGGGGATCCTCAAGGACCCGCTGTGGGTCTCCTGCCTGCTGCTGTCGGTCGCCGCGTTCCTCGGCAACGCCGTGGGGTACGAGATCGGCAAGAAGGCCGGCCCGGCGATCTTCCAGCGGGAGGGCTCCCGGCTGCTGACGCCCAAGCGCATCAAGCAGACCCGCGACTTCTTCGAGCGCTACGGGGCGCGGGCGATCATCCTGGCCCGCTTCGTGCCGGTCGTGCGCACCTTCATCACCCTGGCCGCCGGGGCCGGGGCCATGCCCCGCCGCGTCTTCCTGACGTTCTCCGCGATCGGCGCCGTGCTGTGGGCGACGGGCATCACCCTCCTCGGCTACGCCCTCGGCAGCGTGACGCTGATCCGGGAGAACCTCGAACTGGGCCTGCTGCTGCTGGTGGTGCTGTCGCTCATCCCCGTCGGCATCGAGTACCTGCGCGACCGGGCCAAGCAGCGCCGGGCGCAGGACCTGCCGCCCCGACCGGCCGTCCCCGAGCACCAGACCCCCGGCAACCCCCGCTGACACCCACCCGGCAGGATGTCCGGGTGCCGCGCCAGCGCCTGCTCCTGTCCCTGCGGTGGGGCGACATGGACGCCTACCGCCACGTCAACAACGTCGAACTGCTGCGGCTGCTCGAAGAGGCCCGCGTGCGCGCCTTCGGCATGGCCTCCCCCGACGGGGCGGCACCCATGCTGGCGACGGGCATGGTCGTGGCCAAGCACACCATCGAGTACAAGACACCGCTGGACTACCGGATGGAGCCGGTCGCCGTGGACCTGTGGGTCGGGCGGATCGGCGGGGCCAGCTTCGAGGTCGACTACGAGGTCCGCGAACCCGACCCGCCCGTCACCGGCACCCCGGCGACGTACGTGACCGCCTCGACGGTCTGCGTCGCCTACGACTTCGCCACCGGCCGGCCGCGCCGCCTGGAGGACGCCGAGCGGGCCCGGCTCGCCACCCTGACCGTGTGAGGCTGCCCTTCCCCCTGAGAGGATCGCGGGGTGTCCGACTGGCTCGCCCACCTCGCCGACCCCCCGTTGGAGGAGCTGGGCGCGCTGGGCCTGTACGTCCTCGTCTTCGGGATCGTCTTCGCCGAGACGGGCACCCTCATCGGCTTCTGGCTGCCGGGCAGCAGCGTCCTGTTCACCGCCGGGCTGCTCTCGGCCCGCGACGGGTCACCGCTGTCGCTGCCCGTCCTCGTCGTCGGGGTGACGCTGGCCGCCATCCTGGGTGACACCGTCGGCTACTGGTCCGGCCGCCGGCTCGGGCGGCCCTGGCTGCTGCGCCGCGCCGGCAAGGCCGCCCACCACCTGCCCAAGGCCGAGGCGTTCTACGCCAAGTACGGCTGGTTCGCCGTCGTCGCCTGCCGGTTCATCCCGTGGCTGCGCGCGTTCACGCCGATCATCGCCGGGACCGCGGCCATGCCCTACGCCAAGTTCGCCTCGGCCAACGTCGTCGGCGCGCTGTGCTGGGGGGCGCTGCTCGTCCTGGCCGGGCACGCGGCCGACTCCCTGCCCTGGATCCGCACGCTCGCCTACTCCATCGCCGGGGTCGCGATCCTCGCCTCGATCATCGCCCCGCTCGCCTCCTGGATCCGCCGCCGGCGGGCCCGCGCGCGCTCGTGAGCGACCCGCTGCCCGTCCCGGCCCGCGCCGTCCGCACCGAGCTCGTCGTCGAACGCTCCCGCTTCCTGACCACCCTGGAACCGGTCGCCGACGCCGCGGCCGCCGAGGACGTCGTGGCCCGGGTGCGCCGGGAGTTCCCCGACGCCCGCCACCACTGCACGGCGTGGGTGCTCGGCGAGGACGGTCAGGGGCAGCGCTCCTCCGACGACGGCGAACCCGCCGGGACCGCCGGGGCGCCGATGCTCGCCGCCCTGCGGGGGGCCGGGGTGAGCGACGTCGCCGTCGTGGTGACCCGCTGGTTCGGCGGGGTGCTGCTGGGGACCGGCGGGCTCGTGCGCGCCTACGGCGGGTCGGTGAGCGCGGCCCTGGCCGAGGCCGGCACGGTGCCCCGCCGCCGCGTCGAGCTGGTCGGCGTGTCCGCCGGCCTCGCCGACGGCGGCCGGGTCGAGGCCGAGCTGCGCCGGGCGTTCGCCGTGGAGGACGTGCAGTGGGCCGCGGACGGCTGGCACGCCGTCGTCGCCGTCGCGCTCGGCGGGGCGGACGCGCTCGCCGCCCACCTCGCCGCCGCCTCGCTCACCGTCACCGTCGAGGGGCTCGGGCCCGCCGTCCGCGCGGCCGGGGTGGGGGGTCGTTGACGCGAAGCGCCGAACCTATGAGCGCCCTGCGTCAACGACCCCACCCCGGGCGACCGTGAGGCGGACACCCACGGTGACGTCGACGCCCCCGCCCCGGCCGGCGAGGACGGCGTCGAGCCGCGCGTCGAGGGCGGCGGGGTCGACGTGGTGGGCGCTGGGGCCCATGAGCACGAGCGCGCGCAGGCTCTCGCGGTCCAGCGTCCGGGTGAAGCGCAGCTCGTCCTCGGTGAGGATCTCGAAGCCGGTGAGGTCGGCGTGCAGGCGCTCGGCCTTGCGCTCCTCCACCCCGACCATGCCCAGCGGCTCGCGCACCTCCTGGAGGTGCTCGGCCAGCGGCGTCACCACGATCCAGCGTCCACCGGGGCGCAGCACGCGGGCGACCTCGGCGACGCCGCGGGGGGCGAAGACGGTGGTCACGACGTCGGCGGACCCGGCCGCGAACGGCAGCCCGCGCCAGACGTCCGCGCCGACGGCGGCGACGCGGGGGTGGGCCCGGGCGGCGCGGCGCAGCGCCGCGGTCGACGGTTCGACGACGACGCCGGTCCCGCCGGTGGCCGCCACGACGGCGGCGAGGTAGTACCCGGTCCCCCCGCCGACGTCCACGACGAGCCCGGGGGTCGCGCGGTCGGCGAGCGCCGCCGCGACCGGCGCGTAGTGACCGGCGCTGAGGAAGGTGTCGCGGGCGGTGACCATCGCGGCGCTGTCACCGGCGGCGGACCGGCCCACGGCCAGGTTCACGTACCCCTGGCGGGCGAGGTCGAAGCGGTGGCCCGCAGCGCACCCCAGGACGCGCCCGGACAGCTCGAACCGCCCCGCGCAGTGCGGGCAGCGCAGCGCCGGGAGGACGTCGGCGAGGACGTCGGCGGGCACGCTCAGCGCTGGTGCTCGGCCGCGGCGCCCAGCGGGTGCAGACCGGACAGGGCCCCCACCCAGGAGGCGGGCACGGCGTGCAGGCGGGTGTCGTAGGCGCGGACCGCGGCGTCGTGGAAGGCGACGTCCCCGGCGAGGCGGTGCTCGGCGTCGGCGAGCGCCTTGACGGTCTGCGGGTCGGCGCCGGTCTCGCCCGCCTCCTGGGCGGCGACGTGCGCGGACAGGTCCGCGAGGCGGCTGCGGCGCTGCTCGGCGAGGGCCCCGGCCTCGACGGCCAGGTCCCGCATCCGCACGAGTCCGGCGCGCGTGCTGACGGCCCACAGCACCACGGCGAGGACGAGGAGGACGACGACGACGAGCACGACGGTCCCGGCGGCGCCCATCAGGCGAGCCCGATGTCGGCCAGGCCGTAGGCGTAGCGGTAGGGCACGCCCCGGGCCTCGACCTCCTCCTTGGCGCCGGTGTCGCGGTCGACGATGACGACGACGCCGACGACCTCAGCCCCCGCCTCGCGCAGCGCCTCGACGGCGGTGAGCACCGACCCGCCCGTGGTGGAGGTGTCCTCCACGGCCAGCACGCGGCGGCCGGCGACGTCGGGGCCCTCGATGCGGCGCTGCAGGCCGTGCGTCTTCTCGGCCTTGCGGACGACGAACGCGTCCAGCGCGGCGCCGTCGTGGGCCTGGGCCCAGCCGCGGGCGTTGGCGGCGTGGACCATGGCCAGGGCGACGGGGTCGGCGCCCATGGTGAGCCCGCCGACGGCGGCGAAGTCCCAGTCCGACACCAGGTCCAGCAGGACGGGCCCGACGAGGGCCGAGGCCTCACCGTCGAGGCTGATCCGGCGCAGGTCGACGTAGTGGTCGGCCTCCTTGCCGCTGGACAGCGTGACCTTGCCGTGGACGACGGCCTTGGCCTTGACGAGGTCGGCGAGGCGTTCTCGGTCGGTGCTCACGGTCCCGAAGCTTAGGTGCTGCGGACGGTGCCCTCGGGCCGCGGGCGGTAACGTCCCGCGCGTGCGCCTCGCGACCTGGAACGTGAACTCCGTCCGTGCCCGCCTGGACCGCGTGCTGGCGTGGATCGACCGCAGCGACGTCGACGTCGTGGCGCTGCAGGAGACCAAGTGCAAGGACGAGCAGTTCCCCGAGCAGGCCTTCCTCGACCTCGGGTACGAGGTCGCCCACCACGGCCTGTCGCAGTGGAACGGGGTGGCCCTGGTCTCGCGCGTGGGGCTGGAGGACGTCAGCACGCGGTTCTCCACCGACGTGCCGCAGTTCGGGGAGCCGGCGGTCACGGAGGCCCGCGCGATCGGCGCGACGTGCGGCGGGGTTCGCGTGTGGAGCCTGTACGTGCCGAACGGGCGCGGGCTCGAGGACCCGCACTACGTCTACAAGCTGGCCTGGTTGCAGGCGCTGCGCTCGGCCGGGGCGGGCTGGCTGGCGCAGGACCCGCAGGCGCAGGTGGCCCTCGTCGGGGACTTCAACGTCGCCCCCACCGACGACGACGTGTGGGACGTGGACTTCTTCGCGGGCGCCACGCACGTGTCCGAGCCCGAGCGGGCGGAGTTCCGCTCCCTCGTGGACGCCGGTTTCGCCGACGTCGTGCGCCCCTACGCCCCCGGTCCGGGCACGTACACGTACTGGGACTACACGCAGTTGCGCTTCCCCAAGCGCCAGGGCATGCGGATCGACTTCGTGCTGGGCTCCCCCGCGCTGGCCGGGCGCGTCACCGGCGCCACCATCGACCGCGAGGAGCGCAAGGGCAAGGGGGCCTCCGACCACGCGCCCGTCGTCGTGGAGCTTGCGCCGAACGCGTGAACCCTGGTCGAACGGGCTCCGCGGGCGCGACGGGCGAGGAGTCGTCTCACTAGATTCCGGACGGTGCGAGCACCTGTGAGCTGCGAGGACCTCGAGCGGGTCGAACTGAGCGCGGTCAACGACGCCCGGGGTCAACGGGCCGTGGCCGACCTCCTGCAGGCCTGGGCCCGGCGCGCGGTGCCGGGGGACTCGGTGAGCCGGGGCCGGCTGCTGGTGGCGGCCAGCGAGCACGCCGCCTTCGCCGGGGACGCCAGACGTTCGCTGCGCCTGGCCCGGGAGGCCCTGGGCACCGGTGACCACGTCGCCCCCGACACCCGCTGCTACGTGGTGTCGGCCCTGCTGGTGTGCGGGCACCTGCGCGAGGCCGTGGTGCTGGCCGACGAGGTCCTGGACAGCCACGGCGCGGACGTGGACGTGTACCTGCAGCTGGGCGAGGAGTTCTCCTGGCACCGGCAGGCCGAGGAGGCCGCGCGCATCTACACCCTGGGCATGTTCCGCTGCGCGGGCGACGACGAGGCCACCGAGCAACTGCTGGGCGCCTGGCGCCGGGGCCGGACGCCGCGCGTGGTGGACCTGCGCGAGCGCGTCCCGGTGCCGGCGGTCCCGTTCGACTGAGGGCCCGACTCGGCCGGGGGCTCAGCCGCCCCACGGTCCGGCGAGTTCGCCGGCGGTGACGGGCACGTCGACGACGTTTCCCGGTGGGGGCAGCGGGCACGCCCACGCCGGGTCGTAGGCGCAGCTCGGCGGGTAGGCGAAGTTCAGGTCGACGACGAGTCCGCGCGCGGTGCTGCCGAGGTCGGCGCCCTTGACGGTGTCGAGCAGGTACCGGCCCCCGCCGTACCCGGGGCCGGGGTCCTTCAGCGGCAGGAACAACCCGCCGCCGTACTGGTCGAGCCACCAGACGTCCAGCGTCCCCACCCCGGGCAGCGTGACGGTGCCCACCCGCTCGAGGACGACCGTGCCGTCGGTGCCGGTGACCGCTTCGCGCCGGAGGGGTCCGGCCGCCTCCTCGACGGGTTCGACGGGCACCTCGAACCGCAGCGCCGGGTCGTAGGGGGCCACGGGCAGCCCGGTGAACGCAGCGCGGTCGGCGGGCAGCAGCGGCCCGGCCCGGTGGTGGGCGAACAGCTCGTCGCGGCCGGCGCGCCAGAGCGCGTGGCCCTCCTGCGGGGTGCGGGCGCGGACCTGCGCGTACAGGTCGCCGACGCGGCGGCGCCAGTCCAGGACGTCGAGGCGGCTCACGCGGGGGCGCCGGGGCGGGTCTGCAGGTCGATCATCTCGTCCAGTCGAGCACGGTGGACGAGGTGGCGCACGTGCTCGGGCGCGGCGCGCACGGTGATGCGGCGCTCGCCGCTGCGCGAGGCGAGGCGGGCGAGGAACCCCAGGCCGGTGGAGTCCATGAACGTCACGGCGTCCGCGTCGACGACGACGGGCCGGCGGGCGGCCAGGGCCTGGTCGACGCACCGCTCCAGCTCGGGGGCCAGGGACATGTCCACCTCCCCGGCCAGGGCCACGAGCACGAGGGCCGTCCCGGCCGGGTCCTCCTCCAGGCGCACGACCACCGACCCGGGGAGGCCGGGGAAGGAGTTGCCCGAGGTCACCTCCCGAATGTAACCGAGCGTCAGGGGTGCGCGTGGGCTCCTTTGAGAACCTTGTCGAGGCCGTTCCGGGGGCCGTGCACGGCCAGGCCCACGACGTCGAGGTCCGCCGCCGCCACGGCCGCGACGGCGGCCCGGTTGGCGGCGTCGTGGCCGGTCGTGAACATCTCCGCGGTGAACAGGGCCGTCGACACCCCCCGCCGCACCGCCCGCTCCCGCGCGGTGCGCAACGTCGCGGCGTCGCCCTCGAAGACCCGGACGGGCTGTCCGAGCAGGGCCAGGTAGGCGGTGCCGTCGGCGTCGGCGTAGGGCTCGCCGACGAGCTCGGGGTGGGCCGCGGTGATGCCGCTCAGCAGGAAGGCCGTGACGTTCAGGCGCTGCCAGGGGGCCAGGTCGTCGCGGACGAGGACGGCGGTGCGGGTCTCGGGACGGGTCTCGGCGAGGGTGTCGGTCACGAGCACCACGGTCCCCGGGAGGGGACGGGGTGGTCTTGTACGTTCCTGACGTGGGTCCCGATCCGGTCCGGGAGCGGGTGCGCAGCCACCGGCCGGGCGTCCCCGGCGTCGCGGAGGTGCTGAGCGCCCGGTTCGTCGAGCACGCCTACCCGCTGCACACCCACGAGACGTGGACGCTGCTGCTCGTCGAGGACGGCGCGGTGCACTACGCCCTGGACCGCCGCCCCCACGACACCGGCCGCCTCGTGACCCTGCTGCCCCCGCACGTCCCGCACGACGGCCGGGCCGCGACGGCGACGGGGTTCGGCAAGCGGGTCCTCTACCTCGAACCGGACGCGCTGCCGGCCACGGCCGCGGGCCGGCTGGCGGACGCGCCGGAACTCCCCGATCCCCGCCTGACCGTCGCGGTGCGGGACCTGCACGCGCGGCTGAACGGGCACGCCGACCCCCTCGACGTCCACGCCCGGGCCGCGGTGCTGCTCGACGCCGTCGCCGCCCACGTCCTGCGGACCCCGCCCTCGCCGCGTCGGGACGCACCCCTGGCCCGCCGGTTGCGCGCCCTGCTGGACGACCGGGTCGTCGAGGGGGTGCTGCTGGCCGACGCGGCCGAGCGCTTCGGGGTGTCCAGCGCCCACCTCGTCCGCACGTTCACCCGCGAGGTCGGGATGCCGCCGCACGCCTACCTCACCGGCCGCCGCGTCGACCTCGCCCGCCGGCTGCTCCTCACCGGCCACCGCCCCGCCGAGGCCGCCGTGCTCGCGGGGTTCCACGACCAGCCGCACCTGACGCGGCACTTCCGGCGGGTGCTGGGGACGACGCCGGGACGGTTCGTGGGCCGCTGAGCTCCGGGCGGGTGCCCCTCAGTCGCTCGTCGCGACGAGCTGCTCCAGCGTCACGTCCGGGTTGTCCCGCTCGAAGCTGCGCACCCGCCACTCGTCGGTGAACAGCGCGAACACCCGGCCCTCGGCGTTCTCGACGACCTCGCAGCCGCGGTGGGCGCGCAGCAGGGGGGCGTCCTTGCGGTCGATGATGCGGGCCGTGGTGAAGGGCAGTTCGGTGAACAGCACGGGCGAGCGGAACTCGTGGGTCATGCGGTACTGCACGACGTCGAACTGCAGCGCGCCGACGGCCGACAGGACGGGTTCGCCGTCGCCGCGGGAGTCGGACGTGAGGACGCGGACGACGCCCTCGGCGTCGAGCTCGCGCAACCCCTGGCGGAACTGCTTGCCCGACCCGAGGTCCTTGGGGCGCACGGTGCGGAAGTGCTCGGGGGCGAACACCGGCAGCGGCGGGTAGGCGGTCCGGCCGTTCTCGGACAACGTGTCCCCGACGTTGACGTGGCGGGCGTTGACGAGACCGATGACGTCCCCGGGCCAGGCGACGTCGACGGTGGAGCGGTCGGACCCGAACACCGTCTGGACGTGCTTGAGGACCATGGGCCGGCCGCTGCGGTCGTCTCGGACGGTCATGCCGCGGTGGAACACCCCGGAGTGGATGCGCGCGAACGCGAGGCGGTCGCGGTGGGCGGGGTTCATGCCCGTCTGCGTCTTGAACACCTGGGCGGTGAACCGGCTCGTGACGGGGTGGACCTCGCCGCCGACGTCGCGCTGGTCGCGCGGGGAGGGGGCGATGTCGACGAGGGCGTCCAGGACCTGCCCGACCCCGGTGTTCGCGACGGCGGCGGTGAAGAACAGCGGCGTGGTGCGGAACCCGAGGAACTCGTCCTCGTCGTGGTCGGCGCCGGTCGCCTCGAGCAGTTCGTGCTCGTCGACGGCCTGCCGCCACGCCTCGCCCTCGACGGCCTCGGCACCGGCGGCGTCCATGCGCTGCTCGACGGCCAGGGTCGCCCCGCCGGGGGCCTTGGTGTACTTCACGTACCCGCCGGTGGAGCGTTCGAGCAGCCCGCGGAAGTCACCGGCGATGCCGACCGGCCACGTCACCGGGGTGGGCCGCAGACCGGTCACGGACTCGACCTCGTCGAGCAGCGCGAGGGCCTCCTGGCCGGGCCGGTCCCACTTGTTGACGACGGTGATGACGGGCAGCCCGCGCTGCTTGCACACGCCGAACAGCTTGCGGGTCTGCACCTCCATGCCGCGGGCCGCGTCGATCAGCATGATCACGGCGTCGACGGCCGTCAGGGCGCGGTAGGTGTCCTCGGAGAAGTCGGCGTGCCCGGGGGTGTCCACCACGTTGACGACCGTGTCCCGGTGGTCCAGCTGCAGGACGGCGGAACTGATGGAGATCCCGCGCTGCTTCTCCATGTCCTGCCAGTCGGTGACGACCCCGGCGCGCCCGGACTTGCCGTGGACGTGCCCGGCCTCGCGCAACGCCCTGGCGTGCAGGGCGAGGGCCTCGGTGAGCGTCGACTTCCCGGCGTCCGGGTGGCTGATGACGGCGATGGTGCGGCGGCGGGCGGACTCGGCGGCCACCTGCTCGGCGGGGACGTCGGTCAGCTGGTCGGAGGGGACGGTGCTCACGGGGCCATTCTCCCCCGTCGCCGTCGTGCTGGACGACGGCGACGGGGAGGAGGGCGGGGTCTCAGCGCTCGATCGAGTCCAGCTTGAGCATCCGGGTGATGACGTGGTCGAGCTCGCCGTCGGAGAAGATCTTCTTCCAGTCGTCCTTGACGATCGTCTCGCGCCCGTAGTCCATGGCGATGAGGCAGGCCTCGGAGAACGGGTTGGACCCGCGCAGGGTGTTGGTCAGCGCGATCTGGACGTGGCCGAGGAGCATGGCCCGCGCGGCCTCCTCCGGGACGCCCACGGTGTGCACGGTCTCGTGCAGGGCCTCCTTCAGCAGCGACCCGATCATGCAGGCGACGGTCTCGACGAGCGTGGGCTCGAGGTGGGCGAGCTGCTTCACCGTGACCCAGTGGACGGTGTCGACCGGTCCGTACATGATCCGGATGACGTCCTCGGCCACGTCCCGGGCGGCCAGGTTCTCCGGGGTGTCCTCGTGCTCGAAGGCGGCGACGACGTTCTGCAGGGCGGCTTCGCCACCGAAGTTGTCGGCGTACTCCTCGGCGCGGGTGCGTTCGAGGAACACCGACGGGTGGCAGGGGTGCGCGACGGCCTGCAGGACGTCCTCGCGCTGGGCCAGCAGGTTCGCGTAGGCCGCGGCCGGGTCGAGGGTCAGGAGGATCGAGCCGGGTTTCATGGCCGGTACGACCGCCTGCGAGACCGCGCCGAGGACGGTGTCCGGGACGGCGAGGACGACGACGTCGGCGCCGTCGACGGCCTGCTCGGTGGGCACCGCCCGGCGGCCCTCGGCGGCCATCCGCTCCACGCCGGCCGGGGACGCCTCGGCGTAGCGCAGCTCGTGCCGGGACCGGGCCAGGTTGCGCGAGACGCGCATGCCCATCTTGCCGCCGGCGCCGACGACGGCGACGCGGACCGGGGAGGTGGACGGGCCGCTCTGCGCGGGGTTCTCGGTCGTGGTGGTCATGTGCTCGCTCCTGGGGGGTCGGGGATCAGGCGGGGGTGGTCTGGGCCGCCGGGCGGTCGGGGTTCGAGGCCGACCGGCTGCGTCGGGAGAGTTCGAGCAGGATCACCGAGGACAGCACGAGCAGTCCGCCGGTCAGCCACAGGCCGAGCTTCTCGTCGCCGGTGAGGTCGGCCAGCCAGCCCGTGACGTAGGGCGCGGAGAAACCGCCGATGTTGCCGAACGTGTTGATGAACGCGATGCCGGCGGCGGCCGCGGCGCCGGTGAGGAACTGCGCCGGCAGCGACCAGAAGTTCGGCAGCGCCATGAAGATGCCGCAGGCGGTCACCGCGATGACCAGGATGGTCAGGAAGGGCGAGTTCATGTAGAGCGCGACGGGGACGCTGAGACCGGCCAGGAGGGTGGGCAGCGCGATGTGCCAGCTCTTGAAACCGTTGCGGTAGATGTGGCGCGACCACAGGAACAGCACGACCGCGGCGGGGACGTACGGGACGGCGGTCACCAGGCCCTTCTCGAAGACCGAGAACGTGGTGCCGAACCGTTCCTGGAAGCCTCCGATGATGGTGGGCAGGAAGAACGCCAGGGAGTACAGGCCGTAGATGAGGCCGAAGTAGGCCACGGCCAGCGCCCAGACCCGGCGTTCACCGAGGATGCGGCGGGCCGAGACGTGACCGCGCTGCTCGCTCTCGCCGGCCTCGGCGTCCAGTTCCCGGCGCATCCAGGCCCGTTCGGCCGCCGTCAGCCAGCGCGCGTCCTCGGGACGGTCGGTGAGGTAGAACCAGCACGCGACGCCCAGGACGATCGCGGGGACGCCGACGCAGAGGAACATGAAGCGCCAGCCCTCCAGACCGAGCACGCCGTGCCCGGACTGCATGAGGAAACCGGCCAGCGGGGCGCCGATGACCGTGGTCAGCGGCTGGGCCAGGTAGAACCCGGCCAGGGCCCGGCGGCGGTACTCGCGGGGGAACCACATCGTCAGGAACAGGATGGCGCCGGGGAAGAACCCCGCCTCGGTGACGCCGAGGAGGAACCGGAGCCAGTAGAGCTGGGTGTCGCTCTGGACCCAGGTGAACAGGACCGCGACGATGCCCCAGCTGACCATGATCCGGGCCAGCCACTTGCGGGCCCCGAACCGGTGCAGGGCGAGGTTGCTGGGGATCTCCAGGACGATGTAGCCGACGAAGAAGATGCCCGCCGCGAACCCGTACTGGGCGGCGGTCAGGGCCAGGTCGTCGTTCATCCCGTTCGGCCCGGCGAAGCTGATCGCCGTCCGGTCGAGGTAGTTGATGAAGAACATGACCGCGACGAACGGGATGAGTCGCAGCGCGGCCTTGCGCAGGGCGGTGCTGCCGGCCTCCGGGGTGACGGAGGGGCTCACGGGGGTGCTCATGGAGCGTGCTCCCTTGCACGGGTCGGAGCCACGCGAGGTGGCGGGGAGTGCGCCGCTCAGTCACACCGGCGGCTCGGCGCGACTGTCGCACCCCACCACCAGATTGGTCAACCGGTTGACTGAAGTCAGTCCTGGAGGCGTTCCAGCGTGCGCAGGGACCGCTCGGTCCACGCGGCCTCCACCGCGCGCGTCGTGGGGCCGTCGCCCTGGGGCGGCAGCCAGTGCTCGAGCACCTGGTGGACGCGCGCCGGATCCGGCTCGACGACGGCCAGCAGGTCCCGGTAGTCGAGCTGCCCCTCCCCCAGCGGGCAACTGGCCAGCGTGAACCCCGCCCACCCCTCCCGGCGGGTGAAGGCGAAGTCCTTGACGTGGACGTTGACCACGCGGTGGGCCAGGCGGCGCACGACGTCGCGCGGGTGCTCCAGGGCGGCCACGCAGTTCGCCGGGTCCAGGACGATCCCCAGGTGGGGGTCGTCGACCGCCTCGACGATCGCGAGCAGGTCGGCGGTGGGAATCTGTTCGTACGTCTCCAGCCCGAGGGTCACCCCCGCGGCCGCGTACTCGGGGACGACCTCGCGCAGGCGGGCGATGCTCTCGGTCGCCGTGGGGCGGTCCTCGACCCCGTCGACGACGGCGTACGCCATCGAGCGGACGGTGCGGGCCCCGAGCGCGAGGGCGTGCTGCAGGTGGCGGCGCAGGTGGCCCACCCCGGTGCCGCGCGTGCCCGTCTCCAGGACGAGCCCCCGCCCGGCCGCGGCGGCGCGGAGCGCGGCGGCGAGGTCGGGCGTCAGCGCCTCCAGGTCGGGGTGGTCGCAGACCTGGAACACCGCGGCGCCGAGATCGGCGGCCTGGTGCAGCATCTCCAGCAGCGACAGGGGCTCCGGCCCCGCCGGGTCCCAGCGGTGGCTGAACGCGTAGGTGGACACTCCGACGGCCACGACGCCTCCCGAGATCAGGTCCGGTGAGCCCGATTGGTCAACCGGTTGACGGGAATCGTCGCACAGGCCGGGCGTCAGACGGCCAGGGAGCTGCCCGACCTCGGCTCGGTGTGCTCGACGCGGTCGCCCGCCGTGCGCATGTGCTCGACCATCGCCCGGCGGGCCGCGTCGGCGTCGTGCGCGGCCACGGCCTCGTAGACCGCGCGGTGCTCGCGGCAGGCCTCGCGCGCCTGCTCCTGCGTCTGCAGCCCCCGTTCGACCCACACCCGCAGGAGGGAGCGGACCGTCTGCAGCAGCTGCCCCATGACGTCGTTGCCGGCGGCGTCGGCGAGCTGGCGGTGGAAGGCCGCGTCGGCCTCGATGAAGGCCCGCAGGTCACCCGTGCCGGACTCCATGGCCTCCAGGTGGCCGCGCAGCCGGGCCAGGGCTCCGTCGTCGATGCGCCCGGCCGCCTGCACGGCGGCCTGCACCTCCAGCGCGCTGCGCACCTCGGACAACTGGGCGGTGTGCCCGGCCGAGAGCATCAGCCCCCAGCTCAGCGTGGTGGGCAGCAGCTCGGACATGCTGTCGCGGACGTAGGTGCCGGACCCGGGACGGACCGAGACGAGCCCGAGGATCTCCAGGGCGGCCAGCGCCTCCCGCACCGCGGACCGGCCGACCCCCAGCGACTCCGACAGCGACCGCTCGGGCGGCAGCCGCGTCCCGGGGGCGAAGGTGCCGTCGGCGATGAGCGTGGTCATCTGACGGGCGACCTCGGAGACGGCCGACCCCCGCGGCAGCGCCGTCAGCTCCAGGTCGACGCGTCGGGAGTCGTCGTCGCGGAAGACGGGCACCGGACAACCCTCTCACGCGCGCCCCGGCGGGGATCAGCCGCGACGACGGGAGACCCACCGCTCCAGCGCCTCCCCCTGCACCCGCTGGAAGGCGCGCAGCGTCGGCAGGCCGGGCGGGTCCGGTTCTGCGGCGCGGGTCAGGAAGAAGTGGGCGAAGCCGGCCAGGACGGTCGTCAGGACGCCCGGGTCGACGTCCCGGGTCAGCGGCGAGGTGCGCAGGACGTCCTCGGCGAGGCCCTCGTCCCCCAGCCGGTCCACCTCGAACAGCAGGGCCAGCAGGTCCAGCCACACCGGGCCGGTGCAGGCGTGCGGCCAGTCGACGAGCACCGCCCGGCCACCGGTGAGGAGGAGGTTGTCGGCGCGCAGGTCCAGGTGGACGAGGCAGTCGCCGTCCAGGTGCACCAGCGCCCACTCCGGCAGTTCCCCGGCCAGGGACTCCCGGGCGGTCGGCAGGTCCGGGACGGGGCAGGGCGTGCCGACGGCGGCGAGCGTCTCCAGGGCCGCGACGACGGGGGCCAGCTCCTCGGGCCGCCACGGCAGGGCCGGGTGCCGGCCGGGCACGTCCTCCAGGACGAGCACCTGCCAGTCCCCCACCTCGCGCGCGCCGAGCAACCGGGGCGCGGGGACACCCGCGGGCAGCAGGGCGGCGATGCGTCCCTCACGCGCGTGCAGCTCGGGGCTGCCGGCGTTCTGCGCCGGGCTCACGGCCTTGACGAAGGCGCGCGTCCCGGCCGCCGTCTCGACGCGGTCGGCCGACCCGGGCGAGAAACCCCCGGGCTGGGAGACGGCGCGCGCGACGGGCGCGCCCAGCACCTCGGCGACGGCGGCGTGGACGGCGACGGGCAGCTCGGCCCACTCGATGCGGTTGCCCCCGGAGGCGATCACCGCACCACCGTGGCAGCGCGGGCTGCCGGAGTGCCAACGGGTTTCAGCGGGTGGCGGACGCGGGCCGCCCCTGCTCACCCGTCACCGGGACAGGTGCTCGGCGAGTTCGCGAGCCGCTCGGCAGGTTCACGAGCGGCGTGATCGACGGCTCACCACCGCGCTCATCGGCGTCGCCGGCGGCCTTGCGGAGGAGCACGAGCGGCAAACATGAAGGATGTAAAAGAGGAGGACGTGTGCCGAACCCTTCACGCCGACCGCAGGAGCCCGCCCACCCGTCCTCATCGGACGCGATGCGGTCCTGGAGGACTTCCGGATCGCGCTCGAGGACGGGCCGGGCGCGCCGGGGCGCCTCTCCCTCGTCACGGGGGCCCGCGGTGTCGGGAAGACGGTCGTGCTCGCCGAGCTGACGGAGATCGCCCGGACGACGGGCTGGGTCACCATCGACGAGACGGCGACCCCGGGACTCCTGGAGCGTGTCCGGCTGTCGGCCGTCAGGGCGCTCGAAACCCTCGACCACGCCCCCCGGACGCGCCGTGCAGTGACGGGCTTCACCGTCGGTCGCCCGGGCGGGGCCCAGTTCGCTCCACCCCCAGCCCCACGTTCCCCCGGTCTGCGCGAAGCCCTGGAAGCACCGCTGGCACCGCTCGAGGAGCGGGGCAGCGGCCTGCTGGTGACCATCGACGAAGTGCACCGCAAGGAGATCGGCAACCTCCTGAACGACGACGTCCTGGCGTTCCTCCGGCGCGCCGACCGGCAGACCCTGGCGGACGTCCCCCTCGACGACGTCCGGGTGGCCTTGTCCACGACCATCGCGGGCAGCGAGGTCGACATCACCGAGGAGGCTCTGGACGTCGCCACGGCGGCCACAGGTGGCTACCCCTTCATGGTGCAGCTCGTCGGCTACCACGTCTGGCGACGGGCGGACGACGGCGTCATCGGCGCCGAGGCCGCGGCGGCGGGCGTCGCCGCGGCCCAGGTTCGTCTGGGGAGCACCGTCCACGAGGCGAACCTCGCATCACTGTCGGCCGTCGACCGGACGTACCTCGTCGCGATGGCCCAGGACGACGGACCGTCGAGGACGAGTGCCGTGGCGGCGCGCACGTCACGGGACGTGCAGTACCAGAACGTCTACCGCGACCGCCTCATCACGGCCGGCATCATCAAGCCCGCCGGTCACGGGCTGGTCGACGTCGCCGTCCCCTACCTGCGCGAGTACCTGCGCGACCACGCCGCGCGCTACGAGGTGCAGGGGCGCCTCACCGAGGAGTGAGCCCGGTGAGCAGGCCCTGCGGGTGCACGTCCCCGTCGGCGCCACCGCACGCCGAGGAGGACCCGACGAGTGCCGCCCGCACGGGACCGTGGCTCGGACCGCGATCCTCGATCACCCGGCGTCGCAGTGAGCCTTTGTCAGTAGCGGTTCTCCATTCGGCTCAGGACCAAGGCGGTGGCGACGATCGCGCTGATGCGCCAGGGGCACAGGCTGACGTGGCGTAGAGCCCGCCAGCGGGTCTTGAGGTGGGCGAT
>NZ_JBGFTU010000035.1:0-16217 GCF_041276425.1 Kineococcus halophytocola
GTCCGACGTCATTCGGCGCTGGGATACTTGACGCCGCGGGAGTTTGAGTTAGGGTATCGGCATCTAGACGAGATCGCGCAACTTGCAGCTTAATCCCGTGTCCACGAAACCGGGAACGCTCCAGGGCCCACTCGTAGTCGGTGAACGTGTAGCCGGCGTTGACGAAGCTGAGCGCGATGGAGAACAGTGCAACGTCCCGGCCGCGGTCGGTCCCCTCGCACAGCAGCTGCTGGATCCCAGGGCTGATGCCGTTGGTCTGATTGGGGCGGGGTCCAGTCAGGAGCTGCAGTGCGGCGTCCACCGTGGTGGGGGAGACCAGCTGCGGCTGGGAGCCGCTGCGGTGGATCGACAGGGGCGGGCGGGTGGCCTGGGTGTGTCGTACCTGCCTGGACTGCTCCTTGGTCGCCAGGGCCGGCACCGCCTGACGCAAGGCGTCTGCGAAGTCGCGGTTGCCCCAGCCCACGGGCAGGACGACCCACAGGTGCCGGCCTCCACTGGCTCCTCCAGAGGTGACCTCGACCAGGTGGCAGCCCTGATCAGCGCAGAAGACGCGCGCCTGGTCCAGCCAGGCGGGCAGCTCGCCGTCCACAGTGTCCACGTCGAGGGCGATGAGGCCCTCTCGGGGCTCTACGGTGAAGGCGTGGCCCGAGGCCACGGCCTGCTCCAGTGAGACGAAGAGTGCATTGCCGTTGTCGCCCTGCTGAGCGCGTCCTGCGGCATCCAACAGCAATGCGTTCTTGGTGGTGACCGCCCTAGCGAGGGCCAGCACCTGCTGCGGAGTTGGCTGCCTCATCGGGTGGCCTGGCTGTCGATCCACGCGGAGATCTCGGACAGCCGGTACCGGTACTGCTGTCCGATCTTGTAGCGCGGGAGGCGCAAGCGGCCTGCGTTGTTCCTGAGCCAGCGCTCGTCCTTGCCGAGCAACGCAGCGGCGTACTCGCCGCTGACGAGGGGTTCGGGGGTCGTGGCGGTCTTCATGGTGTTCTCTCCAGTCGTGGCACACGCGTCCTGCGGGTGCCGTGTGTCGAGTACAGCACACAGCACTTGGCAAGTGCAAGGTCCCGTGTCATGCTGTGGTCATGACGCAAGTACGCGAGTGGACGCGCACGGACGCTTCACCTCCTGCAGATGACAAGTACGGAACATGGGTGTCCTACGAGGCGCCCGGATGGCGCGCACAGTTCGGTATCGCTATCCCCGGCCCGACGAGCCTTGGTGCGTTGGAGCTCCGGCTCGTCGCCATCCCAGATGAGGAGGGCAACTACCTTGCGGTCGAAGAGACCGATGGCATCACCACTGAGGTCGTCAGGAGCTTGCCGCTGGCCGAGGTCCGAGGGGAGTTCGGCCGCCTAGGGCTGGACTGGCTGCGCCGGGAGTACGACCTGGCGGCGGTCCTGGGAAGAGTCGAGACGCCTGAGCAATGGGCCCGGTTCGCGATGATCTACGTCAACGTGGCGCTGGGTACGCGCAACCCGCTGCAATTCTTGGCCGGTGAGAGCGGCATCAGCCGCAACACACTTTCTGCGCGTGTGCGTCGGTGTAGGGAGATGGGGCTCCTGACGCGTCCGAACGGAAAGTCGCTGGGGAGCCTCACCAAGGACGCCCGACGCCTGCTCGGCCACTCGGCTGAGACCACGACCGACCAGGGAGGGGAGTAGTCATGGCGTACGTGCGTCAGCCCAAGGGCCGCGACGGCTACCAGGGGGTCTACGTCAAGCCCGACGGCCGTGAGGCCACCCGTATGTTCGCTCGCAAGAGGGACGCGCAGCAGTGGGCGGATGAGCAAGAGCGCCAGGTCAAGCGAGGAGAGTGGCTGGACCCCCGGTCCGGCTCGGTGACGGTGGCTGAGTACGGCCAGGACTGGCTAGCCGGAAAGCTGGATGTCAAGAAGTCCACCCGGGATGCATACGAGCGGCTGCTGCGCTGCCAGGTCGTTCCGACGTTTGGCAAGCTGCCTTTGTCTGCGGTGACCCATGAGGGAGTGGTTCGCTGGGTGGCCAATCTGCACGCCTCGGGACTTAGCGCTTCGCGCATCCGCCTGGCCCACCTCGTGCTCAAGCAGGTGCTGGACCTGGCGGTGTTCTCCCGGCGCATCCCGTCCAACCCTGCTGACAAGGTGCGGCTTCCCTCTCTGCCCAGCAAGGCAGAGCGGGATCGGGAGTCCCGCTTCCTGTCGCTCGAACAGGTTCAATCCGTCGCTAGCCACTGCAAGGGGGCCGATGTGCTTCCGCTCCACGTCATGGCGTGGTGCGGATTGCGCTCGGGGGAGGTGGCCGGCCTGCGGGTCTGCGACTTCGACCAGCTGCGCCGTGAGCTTCGCGTGCGCCGGACCGTGGTGGATGAGGGTGGCGTTCTGCGGGTGGAGACGCCCAAGACTCGCAGCTCCGTCCGCACCGTGCCGGTGCCGTCCTGGCTAGTGCCGATGCTTGCTGAGCAGCTCGCGGGCAAGGGGGAGGCGGACCCCCTGCTGACCGCCCCGCAGGGTGGGCTGTGGCGCGCGAACAACTGGCGGCGACGGGTGATGGACCCGGCGATCCGCAAGGCCGGGGTAGCCCAGCAGAAGAAGGGCGACATGGTGAGTCCCCACGACCTGCGGCACACCTGCGCCTCGCTGCACATCCAGGCGGGGACTCCGGTCAAGGTGCTGTCGGAGATGCTGGGCCACACCTCGGTGGCCTTCACGATGGACCGCTACGGCCACCTGTACCCGGGGGACACCCACCGCTGGGTGGATGCCCTCGGAGCGGCTGCTGAGGCCGCTCGGCTGGCTCTCACCGAACAGGCACCGAACGAGCTTCCGAACGAGCCCGGTAGGCTCAAGGCTGTGGGGGGCTCCGCAGGTCTCTGACCTGCGATGATGTACTCACCAGGGGCGGTAGCTCAGTCGGTCAGAGCAGGGAACTCATAATTCCTCGGTCGTGGGTTCGAGCCCCACCCGCCCCACCCGCACCCCGTCCGGGCGGCGACCGGCGGGTCACCTCAGGAGGTCGGGTCCGCCGGGGGCAGGGTCCCCGCGACCGCGGCGAGCAGTTGCGGCAGCGTCGGGACACCGGCCGCCCGGAACACCTCACGCCCGTCCGCGTCCCGCAGCACCACGGTCGGCGTTCCCGCGATCCCCTCGGCCGCAGCGCGTTCGACGTCGGAGGCGACGTCGACCTCGACCGGTCGCAGGGCCGGGACCAGATCGGCCGCCTGCTGCACGACCCGTCGCGCGCCCCGGCACGGCGCGCAGAACGCCGACGTCCACAGTTCGACCACCACGACCGTGTCAACGTCCGCCGGGGGCGAGGGCTTCCGGGTCAGAGCAGGTAGCGGTACAGCGGGTCGTCGGCGGAGATCTTCTCGAACGTCGGGGGAGCGGCGTCCATCCGTGCCAGCAGCCCCGGCAGCGCGTCCGGGGCGGGGATCTCGATGCCGACCAGGGCCGGGCCGAACTCGCGGTTGCTGCGCTTGACGTACTCGAACAGCGTGATGTCGTCGTCGGGGCCGAGCACCTCGTCGAGGAAGCGCCGCAGCGCGCCGGGTTCCTGGGGGAACTCCACGAGGAAGTAGTGCTTGCGGCCCTCGTGCACCAGGGCCCGCTCGACGATCTCGGCGTACCGGGAGATGTCGTTGTTGCCGCCGGAGACCACGGCGACCACGTCCTGACCCGGCTCGACGCGGACGTACCCGGCGAGCGCCGCGGTGGCCAGCGCGCCGGCGGGCTCGGCGATGATCCCGTCGGTCTGGTACATCGCGAGCATCTCCACGCAGATCGCGCCCTCGGGGACGGTGACCAGCTCCACCGGGTGCTGGGCGACGACGGCGTGCGTGACGTCCCCGACGCGGCGGACCGAGGCCCCGTCGACGAAGGTGTCCAGCTCCTCCAGGCGCACGGGGTGACCGGCGGCGAGGGCGGCGGCCATCGACGGGGCGCCCTCGGGTTCCACCCCGACGACGCGCACGTGCGGGTGCCGTTCGCGCACCCACGTCAGGACCCCGGCGAGCAGCCCGCCGCCGCCGACGGGCACGACGAGGACGTCCGGGGGGTTCTCGCCCAGGGCGGCGAGCTGCTCGACCACCTCGACGGCCACGGTGCCCTGGCCGGTGAGGGTGCGGGCGTCGTCGAAGGCGGGGACCATCGTGGCCCCCGAGCGGACGGCGTCCTGCGCGGCGGCGGCGGCCGCGTCGTCGTAGGTGTCGCCCAGGACGATCGTCTCGACGAACTCCTGCCCCAGGGCGGCGATGCGGTCGCGCTTCTGGCGCGGGGTGGTGCGCGGGACGTAGATCCGTCCGCGCACGCGCAGGGCGGCGCACGCGTAGGCCAGGCCCTGGGCGTGGTTGCCGGCGCTGGCGGTCACGACGCCGCGGGCGCGCTGGTCGCCGTCGAGCTGGGCGACGAGGTTGTAGGCGCCGCGCAGCTTGTAGGAGCGCACGGCCTGCAGGTCCTCGCGCTTGACGCGCACGTGGGCGTCGAGCTCGGCCGACCAGCGGCTGTTCGTCGCCAGCGGGGTGCGGACGACGACCGTGGCCAGGCGCGCGGCGGCGGCCTCGACGTCGGCGGCGGTGGGCAGGGCGATCGGCTCCTGCCCGGGTGCTCGCGCGGACGAGGGGGACGGCACGGCCTCGATCGACATGGGCACGATCCTGCCCCGCCGGCCCGGCGCGTGGCCACCAGGGGTCGTGCACAGGGAGGTCTCAACGTGGGGCTCGGTCCCGAGTTCCTGCGCCGCGTGTGATGTCGGCCACACCGGGGCCGCGGCGGGTTCCGGTGAGGTGAGGCGGCGCTATCTTCGGCCAGGCTCACCTCACCGGAGGTGCGTCCTGGACCACGGGTGGAGGAGGTGCACCGTGCTCGCCACGTTCGTCATCGGGCTGCGGGAGGGTCTGGAGGCGTCGCTCATCGTCGGCGTCGTCGCGGCCTTCCTCGTCCAGCGCGGGCAGCGCCGGGCTCTGCGGTTCGTGTGGACCGGGGTGGTGGCCGCCGTGCTGCTGTGCGTCGGCGTGGCCGCCGCCCTGCAGGCCGCGACGCGGTCCCTGCCCCAGCGCCAGCAGGAGCAGCTGGAGACCGTGCTCGCCCTCGTCGCGGTGGCGATGGTCACCTGGATGGTCGTCTGGACGACCCGGCACGCCCGCACCATGCGCACCGACCTGGAGGCCTCGGCCTCCTCGGCGCTGGCGCGCGGCACCTCGTGGGCCCTGGTCGCCATGGCCTTCCTCGCCGTGCTGCGCGAGGGGCTGGAGACGTCGGTCTTCCTGCTCGCCACCTACCAGGCCTCCGGCAGCAACGCCCAGGGCGCGCTCGGGGCGAGCCTGGGCATCGCGCTGGCGGTCGTCCTGGGCTACCTGCTGTACCGCGGCGGGATCCGCCTCGACCTCGCCCGGCTCTTCCGCGCGACCGGCGTCGTGCTCGTCCTCGTCGCCGCCGGGCTCGTGATGTCCGCCGCGCACACCGCCTACGAGGCGGGCTGGCTGCTGGCCGGTCAGCAGGAGGTCCTCGACCTCACCGCCGTCGTCACCCCCGGCACCGTCCGCTCGGCGCTGCTGACCGGTGTCCTGGGCTGGCAGCCCCGGCCCACGGCCGCCGAGCTGATCGGCTGGGTCGTCTACCTCGTCCCCATGCTCGCCGTCGTCCTGCGGCCCCGGACGCCCAGCGCCGCCCCGCAGCGCGTCGGCGCCTGACCCCACGCACACCCGAGAAAGGCCCACTCCGTGATCCGGACGTCCCGTCCCCTCCTCGCCCTCGCCACCGCCCCGCTGCTCCTGCTCGTCGCCTGCGGCGGCGGGTCCTCCGCCGCCGGCGGGACCTCGGGCGGCGAGGCGGCGGAGGGGACCGTCACGGTCACCCTCACCGACGACGGCTGCACCGCCGAGCCGGACTCCGTGCCCGCCGGGCCGGCCTCGTTCCAGGTCGTGAACTCCGGCGCCGGTGCCGTCACCGAGGCCGAGCTGGTCAACGCCGGCGGCCGGATCCTCGGGGAGCGGGAGAACCTCACGCCGGGGCTGACGGGCACCTTCTCCCTGCAGCTGGAGGCCGGGGACTACACGATCCAGTGCCCCAACGCCGCCACCGACACCTCCCCGTTCACCGTCACCGGTGCCGCCCCGGCCGGCACCGAGGACCCGCTGTTCGCCGCCGCCACCAGCGGCTACCAGGACTACGTGGAGCAGCAGGTCGCCGACCTCGTCACCGCCACCGGTGCCTTCGCCGCCGCCGTGCAGGCCGGGGACGTCGCGAGGGCCAAGGAGCTCTACGGGCCGGCCCGCGTGCCCTACGAGCGGATCGAGCCGGTCGCGGAGAGCTTCGGCGACCTCGACCCGACGATCGACGCCCGCATCGCCGACGTGGCCGACCCCTCGACCTGGACCGGGTTCCACCGCATCGAGCGGGCCCTGTTCGAGCAGGGCACCACCGAGGGGATGGCCCCGGTGGCCCAGCAGCTCGTCGCCGACGTGGAGCGGCTGAACACCCTCGTGCAGACCACGACGTACCAGCCCGCCGACCTCGCCAACGGCGCCTCCGCGCTGCTGGACGAGGTGGCCTCCTCCAAGGTCACCGGGGAGGAGGAGGCGTACTCCCACCTGGACCTGCTGGACGTCGCGGCCAACGTCGAGGGTTCGAGGACGGCGTTCAACCTGCTCGTCCCGGCGCTGCAGGTCACCGACGCCGACCTCGTCACGACCATCCAGGGCCGCTTCGACGACGTCCAGGCGGCGCTGCAGCCCTACCGGCGCGGCGAGGGGTACGCCCTCTACACCGAGCTGACGCCGGAGCAGGTCCGGGACCTGGCCACCGCCGTCGACGCCGTCGCCGAACCGCTCTCCCAGGTGTCCGGCAAGGTCGTCGGCGCCGCGAACCAGTGAGGTCACCCCGATGAGCCCTCTCCGTCCCAGCCGCCGGGGCGTCCTCACCGGCGCCGCGGTCGTGGGCGCCGCCGGGATCGGGGCCGGGGTGAGTTCGGTCGCGGCGCGGCCGGCCGCCGGCTCGCCCGCCCCGGCGCGCACCGTCCCCTTCCACGGCTCCCGCCAGGCCGGCATCACGACACCGGCCCAGGACTCCCTCGTCTTCGCCGCCCTCGACGTCACGACGAGGCGGGCCGGCGACCTCGCCGACGTGCTGCAGCGCTGGAGCGCCGCCGCCGCCACGATGACGACGGGCGTCCCCGTCGGCGGACCGGGCGGGCTCGGCGGCGCGGCCGACGAACCGCCCCAGGACACCGGCGAGGCGCACGAGCTGCCGGCCGCCAACCTCACCGTGACCCTCGGGTACGGGCCCTCGCTGTTCGACGAGCGGTTCGGCCTGGCCGACCGCCGGCCGGCCGCCCTGGAGGAGCTGCCGGCGCTGCCGGGGGAGCAGCTCGACCCCACGAAGACGGGCGGGGACCTGTGCCTGCAGGCGTGCGCCGACGACCCGCAGGTCGCCTTCCACGCCGTGCGCAACCTCGTGCGCATCGGGCGCGGCACGGTCCGCGTGCGGTGGATGCAGCTCGGCTTCGGGCGCACCTCGACGACCGCGGCGGCCCAGCCGACGCCGCGCAACCTCATGGGGTTCAAGGACGGCACCGCCAACCTGCGCGCCGAGGACACCGCCGACCTGGACCAGCACGTGTGGGTCGGCGGCGAGGGCGCACCCGCGGCGGACCAGGACTGGATGCGCGGCGGCACGTACCTGGTGGCCCGGCGCATCCGGATGCTCATCGAGGCCTGGGACCGGGCCTCCCTGGGCGAGCAGGAGCGCGTCATCGGCCGCGCCAAGGAGACCGGCGCACCGCTGTCGGGGACGCGGGAGTTCGACGCCCTCGACCTGGCCGCGACGGTCCACGGGAAGCCGGCCATCGACGTCGCCGCGCACGTCCGGCTCGCAGCGCCGGAGACCAACGGCGGCGTGAAGATGCTGCGGCGCGGCTACTCCTACACCGACGGCCTGGACCTCGCGACCGGCCAGCTCGACGCGGGGCTGTTCTTCATCGTCTTCGGCAACGACCCGCACCGGCAGTTCGTCCCGGTGCAGCGCAGGCTCGGCTCGCAGGACGCCCTCACGGAGTACCTCAAGCACACCGGGTCGGGGATCTTCGCCTGCCCGCCCGGCACCGGCGAGGGCGGGGCCTGGGGCGAGGGGCTGCTGAGCTGAAGGTGCGCCGGACCGGGAAGCGCCTCACGGCGCACGGCCGCTCGTAGCGGCTTCTCTTTGGGACCCGGGGCTACCGCGGCCCGACGCGTCTCCATTGTAACGAGCCGGTCCCGGTGCACCCGACCCGCCGGTCACCCCAGCTCGCCGGCCCGCCACCGCAGCGCGACGTGCTCGAGCTGCTCGGCGGTGCGCACGAGCCGCGCGGCCGAGCGGGTCAGGACGGCTCCGGCCTCGTCCTCGGCGGCGATCCAGCCGGAGTCGGCGTGGTGGGCGCGACCGATCGCGAGGATGCGGCAGAACGCCGCGGCCCGCTCCAGGGTCACCGCGAAGTCGCCCTCGGCGACCCCGCGCAGGACCTGGTCGACGACCGTCGCGACCTCCTGCGGGCCGGGCGGGTCGGCGACACCGGCCACGACCTCCAGGACGGGGGCGTGGCGGCGCCCCTCGGCGTACTGGCGGGAGACCGCCACGGGTTGGCGGTGCACCCAGGTGCGCAGCACGTACAGCCGCCACAGGGCACCGGCCAGGGAGTCGGCCGGGGCGTCGGCCCACAGGTCGGCGATGACCTCCAGGCCCTCGTCCTGGGCCAGCCGGACCACGCGACGGGTGACCTCGGCGTCCCGGGCGCTGCGGGCCCCGTGGACGAGGGCGCTGGCCGCGGCGTGCGCGGCCTCCTGGACGGCGGAGGGGTCCACGCCGCCGGACAGGGCGACGATCGCCTCGTCCCCGGGCAGGGCGGGACGGTGGTGCCGGCGCGGGGGTGGGACGGGATCGGGCACGGGGGAGATGCTGCCACCCGTCGCGGTGGTCCGCTCAGCCCCGGAAGGGCGGCGGGGGCGCCGCCATGCTCGCCCGCGGGCAGTCCTGCAGCCGCAGGCCGCCGTGGCCGAGCGCCTCGTCGCACAGCGACTCCACGTTCCAGCCGAGCTGGCTGCCGAAGAGCGTCACCGTGACGCGGTAGATCGTGATCTCGTACTTGGTGGGCGTGCCGTAGGCGACGTGGATGCGGCCGATGAGCTCGGCGCCGGCGGCGTTGTCCGCCCCGTGCCAGGGACGGTCGTAGCGGCTCCACAGCGACGGGCCGGCCTGCCAGACGCCGCCGTTCTGCACGTCGCGCAGGGCCAGCTCGACCAGGACGGAGCGGGCGGCCTCCTCCGGCACGATCGCCGCCGGCCGGATGACCTCGGAGACCTCGCCGGCGGCCGAGCGCTTCGCGGTCCGGGTGAGCTGGTCGTCCACGGGGTCCCTCCCTCGACGGTGTCGTCCTCTGCCAGTGGTCCTTCGGCACGGTGGCGGCGGACTTGAGCGCACCGGGCACGCCGGTGCGGACACGCCGGTGGAGGACTTGTGCGTGGCGGTGGTCCCGGGCGTGATCGGTGGGGCATGATGGCCGGGTACGGAGAAGCACGACGTGTAGTCAGAGCACCGCTGCCAGTCGTTCTGCGTGACGTGAGGTCGTAGGGGAAGACGTTCCTCACACCGACGCAGAAGGAGACAACGGCATGTCCGGTGCGACGACCCGCGGCGTGCTCTTCGTGCACTCCGCACCGCGAGCGCTCGTCCCGCACATCGAGTGGGCCGCCGGCGGTGTCCTCGGTGTGCGCGCGTCCTTCGACTGGACGGGCCAGCCGGTCGCTCCGGGCTGCCTGCGGGCCGAGTACTCCTGGCAGGCGCCGCAGGGCACGGGGGCCCTGCTGGCCTCCGCCCTGCGCGGGTGGTCCCACCTGCGCTTCGAGGTCACCGAGGAACCGTCCCAGGGCTGCGACGGGGGCCGCTGGAGCCACACCCCGGCCCTCGGCATCTTCCACGCCGCCACCGACGTGCACGGCAACGTGCAGGTGCCCGAGGACCGCGTCCACGCCGCGATGGACCTGCTCAGCTCCGGGGACGCCGCGGGCGCTCGTCGCGCGCTCGCGCTGGCCGTCGGGGAGGCCTGGGACTGCGAGCTGGAGGCGTTCCGCCACGCCGGGGACGACACCCCCGTCCGCTGGCTGCACCAGGTCGGCTGAGGCACCGCCCCGGGCGCGCGCGGCGCCCGGGGAGCGGGGTCAGCGGGAGGCGAACACCGCGCTGACGTTGTGGCCACCGAAGCCGAAGGCGTTGTTCAGGCCGATGAGCGTGCCCGAGGACGGCAGCGGTCGCGGGTCCTTGCGCACGACGTCCAGCGTCACCTCGGGGTCGAGGTCGTCGACGTTGATCGTCGGGGGCGCCATCCGCTCGCGCAGGGCCAGGATGGTGAAGATGCTCTCCACCGCACCGGCCGCGCCGAGCAGGTGACCCGTCATCGACTTCGTCGCCGACACCGCGATGCCGTCCACGGCCTCGCCCAGGGCCAGGCGCAGCCCCTTGTCCTCGGCCACGTCACCGACGGGCGTCGACGTCGCGTGCGCGTTGACGTGGACGATGTCCGCACCGCTGACCCCGGCCTGGTGCAGACCGTCGAGGATGGCGCGGCTGACGCCGGCGCCCTCCGGTTCGGGGGCCGCGACGTGGTAGGCGTCGGCCGACAGGCCGGTGCCCAGGACGTCGGCGTACACGCGGGCCCCGCGGGCCTGCGCGTGCTCCTCCGACTCCAGGACGAGGATGCCCGCCCCCTCACCGAGGACGAAGCCGTCGCGGGCGGTGTCGAACGGGCGCGAGGCGCGCTCGGGGTCCTCGTTGCGCCGCGACATGGCGTGCATCGAGGTGAACGAGGCGATGGGCAACGGGTGGATGGCCGCCTCGGTGCCGCCGCAGATGACGATGTCGGCGCGCCCGGAACGGATCATCTCCGCGCCGTAGGCGATGGCCTCGGCCCCCGACGCGCAGGCGCTGACGGGGGTGTGCGCCCCGGCGCGCGCGGTGAACTCGATGCTGATGGCGGCCGTCGGGCCGTTGGCCATGAGCATGGGGACGGTCAGGGGCAGGACGCGGCGCGCGCCCTTCTCCTTGAGCGTGTCGTAGGCCGTCAGGAGGGTCCAGATGCCGCCGATGCCCGTCGCCACGACCGAGCCCAGGCGCAACGGGTCCACCTCGGGGGACCCGGCGTCGGCCCACGCCTCGCGGGCGGCGATGACGGCGAACTGCTGCGAGGGGTCCAGGCGCTTGATCTCGCGGCGTTCCAGCACGCTGTCGGCGCGCACGGCGGCCTGGGCGGCGAAGGTCACCGGCAGCTCGTGCTCGGTGATCCAGTCGTCGGCGATGAGGCGCGCCCCGGAACGGCCGGCGAGCGCGGCCTCCCAGCTGGTGCGGACGTCGCCGCCGAGCGGTGTCGTGGCGCCCAGGCCGGTGACGACGACTCGGCGCGACGAGGTCGTCGCGGTCGACGGGGTCGACGGGGTCGTGGTCATGGTCGGTCAGCTCCTCCTGGAACTCAGACGGCGTGCGTGGGTCCTGCGGGGGGTGGCCGGCCCCCGGTGGCGGGCCGGCCGGGTCCAGCGGGTCGGGCCGGTCAGCCCTGGGCCTGGGAGATGTAGGCGACGGCGTCGCCCACGGTCCGCAGGTTCTTCACGTCTTCGTCCGGGATGCGGACGCCGAACTTCTCCTCGGCGTTGACGACGATCGTCATCATCGACAGGGAGTCGATGTCGAGGTCGTCGGTGAACGACTTGTCCGCGAGGACGCTGTCGGTGGGCAGGCCCGTCTCCTCGTTGACGATCTCGGCGAGACCGCTGAGGATCTCCTGCTCACTGGCCATGCGTGGCTCCTCCATGTGGACGGTGGCCCGCCTGGGCCACCGGAACGGCCTGACCGCGGGATTTCGCGGCCAGGAGAACGCGACCGGCTACGGGAGCCGGACGACCTGGGCGGCGTAGGACAGGCCCGCGCCGTAACCGATCAGCAGCGCGAGACCACCGGAGGGGGCGTCCCCGTCGGCCATCGCGCGTTCGAGCGCCAGCGGGATCGAGGCGGCCGAGGTGTTGCCCATGTCGACGACGTCGCGGGCGACGTGGACGCTCTCGGGCAGCTTGAGCTGCTTGACCATCGCGTCGATGATCCGGGCGTTGGCCTGGTGGGGGACGAAGACGTCGATGTCCTGCGCGCCCACCCCGGCCGCGTCGAGCGCGGCCTGGGCCACCGGCGCCATCTGCCAGACCGCCCAGCGGAACACCGACTGGCCCTGCTGCTCCAGGAAGGGCCAGCGGTCCACGTCACCGACCTCGGCCGGGTCCTCGGCCACGAGGGCGGCGTCGGTCTGCTGGGCCGAGCGCAGCTCCAGCCAGGAGAACTTCGACCGGATGAGGTCGGCCTGCCCGCCGTCCGAGCCCCACACCGTGGGACCGACGCCGGCCTCCTCGCCGATCCCGACGACCACGGCGCCCGCGCCGTCGGCGAAGAGGAACGCGGTCGAGCGGTCGTGCTGGTCGGTGAAGTCCGACAGCTTCTCCGCGCCGATGACGACGACGTTGCGGGCGGTCCCGCCGCGCACGAGGTCGGCGGCGACGGCGACGCCGTGGCAGAACCCGGCGCAGCCCGCGGACACGTCGAAGGCGGCCGCGGGGGTGGCGCCGAGGCGGTGGGCGACGACCGCGGCGGCGGCCGGGGTCTGGTAGGGGTGGGAGACGGTCGCCAGGATGACGGCGTCGACGTCGGAGCCGGTGAGCCCGGCCTGCGCCAGCGCCTTGGCCGCGGCGTCCTCGCTCATGTCGACGACCGAGACGTCCGGGGCCGCCCAGCGGCGGGTCCGGATGCCGGTGCGCTGCTGGATCCACTCGTCGGAGGAGTCGATCCAGGTGCACACCTCCTCGTTGTCGATCACGCGCGGCGGGCGGTGGGCGCCCACGCCGAGGAGGCGGGCCTCGCGGGTCGGGGCGGTCTTGATCGCGGTCACAGGGCGGCCTCCGTCGTGGTCAGCGTCGCGGCCACGCCACCGTGCTCGGTGATCATGGTCCGGGCCTTGTCCAGGTCGTCCGGCGTCTTCAGGGCCAGGACGTCCACGCCCTTCAGTGTGCGCTTGGCCAGGTTGGTCAACGTCCCCGCGGGGGGCACCTCGATCAGCCCGGTCACCCCCAGGCGGGCGAACGTCTGCGTGACGAGGTCCCAGCGCACGGGCCGGCTGACCTGCGCGACGAGCCGCTGGAGGAACCGCGCGCCGTCGGTGACCAGCTCGCCGTCGGCGTTCGCGGCGATCGGGACGGCGGCGGTGCCGGGGTCGATCCCGGCGGCCAGCCGCTCCAGGGCGCCGACCGCGGGGGCCATGTGCTGCGTGTGGAAGGCCCCGGCGACCTGCAGGGGGACGACGCGGGCCTTGGCGGGCGGGTCGGCGGCCAGGGCCGCGAGCGCCTCGGTCGTGCCGGCGACCACCGTCTGCCCGCCGCCGTTGGCGTTGGCCGGGGTCAGCTCGAGCGCGGCGAGCCTCGCGGTGACCTCCTCGGGGTCCCCGCCGAGCACGGCGCTCATGCCCGTGGGGCGGGCGGCCGCGGCCGCGGCCATGCCTCGGCCGCGCTCGCGGACCAGGACGAGCGCCTGCTCGGGGGTCAGGGCCCCGGTCGCCGCGGCGGCCGTCAGCTCCCCGACGGAGTGCCCGGCCACGGCCCCGGCCGCCCCGGCGAGGTCGGCGGGGGAGGGGAGCAGCTCGCGCAGCCCCAGCAGGCCGGCGGCGACGATGAGGGGCTGGGCCACCGCGGTGTCGCGCAGGGTCTCGGCGTCCGAGACGGTGCCGTGCGCCACGAGGTCGTCGCCGACGACGGCCGAGGCCCAGCGCAGCCGGTCCGCGACACCGGGCAGTTCGAGCCAGGGGGCGAGGAAGCCGGGCGACTGGGAGCCCTGACCGGGGAAGACGAAGACGAGCACCGGGTCAGCCTGCCGGTCGGGACCGGCGGATCACGGTCACGACGCTCACCGACTTCACGCCCGTGTCTTGTAGGGATCCTCCAAGTGGCCTCCCGGTGACCGGCGCCCCTCGCGTCACCGTTCGAGACCGTCTGGGCACGCTGGGTGGAGGTTCGTCACCGGGTGGGTGGTGTCCCGTCGGCCCGGGACCCCGTCCCCGCCTGCGACAACCGGCCCAGCGCCAGGGCCGTCTGCAGCACGAAGCGCTCCCGCGGCGCCGACGGCGTCCACCCCGACACCTCCGCCACCCGCCGCAACCGGTACCGGACGGTGTTGGCGTGGACGAACAGCGAGCGGGCGCACGCCTCCAGGGACCCCCCGTGCGCCAGGTAGGCGGTCAGGGTCTCCAGCAGCGCGCCCCCGGCGTCCACGAGGGGGGCGTAGGCGCGGTCGACCAGGGCCCGGCGGGCGGTGGCGTCCCCCGACAGGGCCCGCTCGGGCAGCAGGTCGTCGGCCAGCACCGGCCGCGGCGCCTCCGGCCACGCCCGCGCCGCCACGACCCCCGCCTGCGCCGCGCGGGCCGAGCGGGCGGCCACGGGCAGGCTGGCGACCGTCGGCCCCACCACGACCGGGCCGGGACCGAACTCGGTGCGCGCCAGCCGGTCCGCGGTCGCCCCCACGTCCAGCTCGCCCGTCAGGACCACGACCAGGCGGTCGCCCTGCACCCCCACGAGCGCCTCGCCGCCGGCCTGGCGGGCCAGCGAGCGCACCCGCGCCACCGCCCCGGCCGACGTCTGTTCCCCCGAGGGCCCGATGACGACCGTCGTCGCGGTGTCCAGCGCCCAGCCCAGCGCCGCGGCCCGGGAGGCGATGGTGTCCTCCCCGTCCCCGCGCAGGACGGCGTCGACCACGAGCGCCTCCAGCCGGGCGTCCCACGCGCCACGCGACTCCGCCGCCCGGGCGTAGACCGCGGCCGCGGCGAACGCCACCTCGCGGGAGTACCGCAGCAGTGCCTCGCGCGCGGCGACCTGCTCGACCGGTTCCCCGTCGCCGACGACGGCGTCCAGGCCCTCCTCCACGACCGTGATGGCGGTGCGCACCAGTTCGACCGTCTGCTGCAGGGTGACCGACCGCATCAGCTCCCGGGGGGCCGTGCCGAAGACCGCGGTGCCCACGAGCACGTCCGGGTCCGGTTCGGACAGCCAGCGCAGGAAGTCGCCGAAACCGGCCTGGGCCACCAGCCCCACCCAGGACCGCTCGTCGGCCGGCAGCTGCGCGTACCAGGGGTGCGCGGAGTCCATCCGGGCCGCGATCGCCGAGGCGAAGGAGCCCTGCGCCTGCTCGAGCCGTCGGACCGTCGCGGGCGACAGCTCGGTGGGTTCCTTCGGCACTCCGGAAGCCTAGGGGGTGCCCGTGCCCACGCCGGGGGCCGCCGCCGCCCGGGGCCGGCACGGGCGGGCTGACCTCGCCCGTCTGGACTAGGGTCGGCGACGGGTGACCCGCCGAAGATCCCGAGGACTCGCCTCGGAGGGACGGACGGAAGGGGACGCATGGGACTGCTCGACCGGTGGCGCAAGCCCGCTCCGGGAGGTGCCGGGTCCCGGCCCGCGACCCGCCCGCCGGGGCGGCGGTCCCGTCGGCGCGCCCGGCACGCCGAACCCGTCGTCAACGAGGCGCAGCTGCGGGAGGTCCTGCGCGAGGACCCCAACGACGCCACGGCCTTCGAGGCCCTGGCCGACCTCGTCCGCACCCGCGCCGCCCAGGCCCGCGAGGAGGACGCCGCGGGGGCCTCGGGCCCGGAGGAGGTGCGCCGGGCCGCCGACAACGCCGAGTGGGCGCTGGCCGAGGAGATGGCGCAGAGCCCGCAGGCGTGGCGTCCGCTGCTGGTCCTGGGCCGGCTGTCGCTGACCGACGACCACGAGGCGGCGCTGCGCCGGCTGGGCATCGCGGCCGAGCGCGACGGGTCCGGGCGGGCGCTGGCCGCGGCGCTGGGGGTGCTGCGCGAGGCCGGGATGAACGACGAGGCGCTCTCGCTGGGCGTGGGGCACTGGCGCCCGCGCGAGCACGACCTGCAGGCCGGCCGGCACCTCGTGGCCGCGGCCATCGAGGCGGGCCGGTTGTCCGAGGCGCGCCGGCACCTCAAGGCCCTGGGGATGCACCCCGACTCCGCCGGGGTGGACCGGCTGCGCGCCGAGCTGGAGGAGCAGATCGCCCGCGCCTCGCGCTGAGCGGGCTCAGCCGGCCGGGACGCGGGCGACGGTCCAGGGCCCGCGCCCCGCGCCCGGGTCCACCGGCAGCGGCCCCCCGGGGCGGGGGTGCCCCCCCCGCCCCGGCGGGCCCCCCCCCCGGGTGAGCG
>NZ_JBGFTU010000036.1:0-15796 GCF_041276425.1 Kineococcus halophytocola
CTGCGCGCCGGGCGCGCCCCGGAGGGGAGGGGGTACGGTGGCCCCGTGGCCCGTCTGGAGAACCTCCTCCTTCGTCGCCGCGGCGGGGCCAGCTAGGCCGGTCTCCCCGTCGCGGGACCTCGTCGTGGGGGGGGGGCGCCCCCCCCCCCCCCCCCCCCCCCCCACGACCGTCACTAGGTTGCTTCCCGAGCTAGATGGCGTCACCATCGATGGGTGACGACCACCGACGACCCGACCCAGCCCTGGCCGGCGCAGTGGCTGCGCGGGGTCCTCGACCTCGCCGTCCTCGCCGTCATCGCCCGGGGGCAGACGTACGGCTACCGCATCGGCGCCGACCTGCACGACCTCGGCCTGGGGACCGTCAAGGGTGGAACCCTCTACCCCCTCCTGGCCCGGCTGGAGGAGACCGGCGCGGTCCAGACCACCTGGCGCGCCGGTGAATCCGGTCCGGGCCGCAAGTGGTACACCCTCACCGGCCCCGGCCGGGAGCGGCTGCACCGGGAGGGGGCGCGCTGGCGCGTCTTCGCCGGCGTCACCAGCGACCTGCTCGAGGCGCCCGGCGTCGACCTCGCCCCCCTCCCACCGGCCGGGCCCGCCCCGCGCACCCCCGACGCGGGAGCGCGGCGGTGACCGGACCCTCCCGCGACGTGCCGTCCGGGCTGACGGCCGACCGCTGGTGCGCGGACCTGCTGGTCGCCCTGCGCCTGCGGGAGGTGCCCGGCGACCGCAGCGGCGCGGTCCTGGCCGAGGTCCGCGACCACCTCGCCAGCAGCGCCCAGGACCCCGAGACGGCGTTCGGGACCCCCGGGGAGTTCGCCGACGCCCTCGTCCGGGGCCGGCCGGCGCCCCGACGTGGGGCGCGACCGCTCCAGACGGCCCGCGACGGCGCGGGGGTGGCCGGCCTGCTGTCGGGCCGGCCGGCGGTGCTCACGGAGCTCCAGGTCGCGCTCCCCGTCCTGCTGGCCCTGGCCGCCCCACCCCTGCTCGACGCCGTCGCCCGGGCCCGCCGCCGCGCCCTGGTCGGCCGGGGGGCGCTGGTGACCGCGGCCGTCACCGCCGTGGCGCTCCTCCACGCCGGGACGGGCCCGTTCCTCAGCCTCGTCCTGCCCGCGCCGGCGCTGCTGGTCCCCGGCCTGGTGGTGACGGCGGCGTGGATCGCGACGACCGCCCGCGCGGTGGACCCCGTGGTCGACCCGTGGCGGGACGCGACGGGCGTGACCCGGCAGCGTCGCCGGGACGGCGCCGCGTTCGCCGCGCTGATGCTGCTCCTGCTCCTCGTCCCCGTCGCGTTCCTGACGGTCCTGCGGCACCTGACCTGACGGAGGGTCCACGCCGGCGGGTGGGCGGGAGGCGGACGGGAGGTGGACAGGACACCGCGCGGCTCGTACTGTGCATCCGCACCTAGGTGCAGATGCACCTGACGGGCGACGCGGTTGTCGACCACCCCTGGAGAGACGATGAAGCTCGAGATACCCCTGCTGATCCTGCTGGCCGCCCGGCGCATGAGCGGCTACGACATCAAGCAGTGGGTCGAGGTCGAGGGCAAGTTCATCGGCCTGGACCGCCACTCCAGCCAGATCTACCGCGAGCTGAACAAGATGCAGGTCGAGGGCTGGCTCGTGCACGACGTCGACCCGCGCGAGGGCACCCCCGACGCCAAGGTGTACCGGCTGACCCCCGACGGCATGGCCCGGCTGCGCCGGTGGTCGAGTTCGGCCTACGTCCCCTCCCGCCGCTTCCAGGACCCCGAGTTCACCTTCCGCCTGCGCTGCGCGGCCATGCTCGACCGGTCCCGCGTGGGGGCGCTGGTCCAGGAGGAACTGCACGCCCGCGAACAGCAACGCTGGCTGAACCGGGGACGCCCCCGCCCCCAGGACCACCTCACCACCGCCGGCGCCCACCCCGAGATCGACGTCGAGGCCCTGGCCCTCGTGGCCGACGAGGCCAACCGGGCCGGCGAGCAGGCCCTGGACGCCTGGATCGACTGGTTGCAGCACCTGCTGCGCACCCTGCCGGCCGACCTCCTCGGTGAGACCTCCCCCACCCCCTCCCCCGAGCAGGGGGGGACGGGACGATGAAGGCCGTCGTCCTGCTGTTCGACACCCTCAACCGCCGCTTCCTCACCCCCTACGGCGGGGACTGCGCACACACCCCGAACTTCCAGCGCCTGGCCGAACGCGCCACCACGTTCGACAACGCCTACGCCGGCTCGATGCCCTGCATGCCCGCGCGCCGGGAGATGCACACCGGGCGGTACAACTTCCTGCACCGGTCCTGGGGACCGCTGGAACCCTTCGACGACTCCGTCCCGCAGGTGCTCGGCGAGGCCGGGGTGCACACCCACCTCGTCACCGACCACCAGCACTACTGGGAGGACGGCGGGGCGACCTACCACAACCGCTTCACCACCTACGAGTTCTTCCGCGGCCAGGAGGGCGACGCCTGGAAGGGGCACGTCGCCGACCCCGTCGAACCGAGGGCCCGCGCCGGATGCGCCACCGGTTGTGGCGCCAGGACCTCGTCAACCGCACCTACCTGACCGACCCGCGCGACCACCCGCAGAACCGCACCGTCGACGCCGGTCTGGAGTTCCTGCGGACCAACCGCGACGAGGACGGCTGGATGCTGCAGATCGAGTGCTTCGACCCGCACGAGCCGTTCTTCTCCCACGCCGAGCACCGCCGGCACTACCCGGACCTGCCCGAACGGTCCGAACCCGGCCACGACTGGCCCGACTACGCCAAGAACACCGAGGACGCGGGCACCACCGCCCGGATCCGGGACGAGTACTCCGCCCTGCTGACCATGTGCGACGCCTCGCTGGGCCGGGTCCTGGACCACTTCGACACCCACGACCTGTGGAGCGACACCCTCCTCCTCGTCGGCACCGACCACGGGTTCCTGCTCGGCGAGCACGGCTGGTGGGGCAAGAACGTCCAGTCCTGGTACGACGAGAACATCCACACCCCGTTGTTCGTCTGGGACCCCCGCTCGGCCCGGGCCGGGGAACGGCGCGGGCAACTGGTGCAGACCGTCGACTTCGGCCCCACCCTGCTGGACCACTTCGGGATCGAACCCACCCCGACCGTGCTGGGGCGGTCCCTGCTGCCGGTGCTGCGCGAGAACGCCGACATCCGTTCCAGCGCCCTGTTCGGGGTCTTCGGCGGTCACGTCAACGTCACCGACGGCCGGTACGTCTACATGCGTTCCTGCACCACCCCCGAGAACGCGCCGCTGTTCGAGCACACCCTCATGCCGACGCACATGAACGCCCGCTTCGACGTCGCCGAACTGCGCGGGGCCGAACTCGTCGGCCCCCTGCCCTTCACCCGCGACGTCCCGGTCCTGCGCGTGCCCGGGCGCCCCTTCGGCAACCCCCACGCCTTCGGGACCCTCCTGTTCGACCTCGCCGAGGACCCCGAGCAGCAGCACCCGCTCCTCGACGACGACCTGGAGCTGCGCATGCTCGGGCTGCTGCTGGAGGCGATGCGCGCCGCCGACGCCCCGGCCTCGCAGTACGAACGCCTCGGCCTGCCCGCCGAGGGGCCGGCCGGGACCGAGCACCTGCTGGCCCGTGCGCAGCGGGACCTGTACGAGGACGCCCGGGCACCCGTGCCCGCCGCGACGGAGTTCGGCGGCACCGGGGTCACCCGCCCCCTGACCGAACTGCTCGACCGGGAGAGCACCCGCGAGGTCCTCACCACGCACCTGGGCCCGGCGGTCCAGGCCATGGCGGGCGCGCTGCCCGGGTGCACCGTGCTGGACCTGGCGGCCTTCAACCCGGCGCTGACCACGACCGTGCTGCACACCCTCGACGACGCCCTGACCAGCGCCGCCACCGCGGCGCCCTGACGTCCCCGCCCGAACGACCCGTCCCACCCCAGATCTCGATGGAGAGAAGGACCCGCGCCATGTCCACCGACCGGCCCTCGCAGCCGAGCGCTGCCACGATCGACCCGCGCACGCCCGCGGCCCCGCACGACGGGGTCGTCCCCGGACGCTGGCGCAAGCTCGCCTCGATCAGCGCCCCGCTGTTCGCCGACAACAACGAAGTCTCGGTCCTGAGCACCCTGGCCCCGGTCATCATCGCGGCCCTGGCGCTGCCGTTGACCGCCATCGGTCTGCTCGTCTCGGTGGCCAAGGGCATCAGCATCGTCTGCGGCCCGGTGTGGGCGCTGATCGCGCGACGCACCAACCGCAAGACCGCCTTCGTCGTCGCCAGCCTGCTCACCGGTGTCTTCACCGCCGCCACCGGGTTGTCGCAGAACTTCACCCAGCTGGTGCTGCTGTGGAGCCTGACCGCGGTCTTCGTCGCGGCCGCCCTGCCCATCACCAGCGAGATCACCAGCCCGCTGATCGGGCAGCTGGCCCGCGTGGAGGACGGCTGGCGCTACGGCTTCTTCGTCTGGGGCGGGCTCACCGTGGTGGCCGCTCTCATCATGGCCTTCACCTTCAAGGACCCCGGCATCGGCGCCAGCGAACCGGCCACCGGCCTGATGAGCGCCGAGCAGCGTGCCCAGAACGCGAAGCTGACGTGGGCCAAGGTCCGTGAGCTGCTGACCATCCCGACCTTCGTGCTCATGCTCGGCCAGCGCGTCCTGTCCGGCCACCTGCTCATCGCCACCTTCGGTGTCGTCTTCCTCGTCAACACCTACGGCTTCACCACCGCGGTCGCCGCCGTCGTCACCCTCCCCTTCGGCCTGGCCTACCTGGGCGGCACGATCCTGGGCGGCATGGGCGTCGACGCCCTGCACCAGCGGCGCCCGGGGTCGGGCCGGGTGATGGTCCTGCAGGGCGCCCAGCTCGGTTTCGGAGCCGTCGCCATCCTCGCCACCCAGGTCGACTGGGGTTCGATCGGCGTGTTCGCCGTGTTCTGGGGGTTGATGGGCTTCATGCAGGGCCTGAACCCCGGCGTGAACCGGCCCATCGTGGCCGCGGTGGTCCCCCCGGAACTGCGCGGGGCGGCGTTCGCGCTCATGCTGTCGGTCTTCGAGGCGCTGGGCTACATCGTGTTCAACCTGCTGGCCAGCTACCTCGGTGAGCAGATCGGGCTCAAGGCGGTCATGTTGTGGATCCCGGGGGTCCTCATGCTCCTCAACGGCCTGTACTGCGCCCTGCTGTACCGCACCTACCCCCGCGACACCGCCCGGCTGACCGAGCTGATGGCCCAGCGCGCCCGGTCCTGAACGGGCACCGCACGCACGGGTCTCACAGGTGGGTCGAGGCGACGTCCTCGGCCCGGTCGCTCGGCGCCGCCTGGAAACGGGCGGCGTCGAGCCGGCGCACCAGCGGGGTCGCGCTGACCCCGTGCACGACCACCGACAACGCCACGGTGAACCCGACGATCGCCCACAGGGGTTCGGCCGGGAACCCGCCCTCGTCCTCGGCCAGGGCGTAGGCCAGGTAGAACAGCGAACCGATCCCGCGGACGCCGAAGATCCCGATGACGAGGCGCTCGCGCTGCCCGCTGCGGGTGCCCAGCAGGCTCAGCCACCCCACCAGGGGCCGGATGACGGCGATCAGCAGGACGCCGACGAGGGCGCCCTGCCACGTCAGCCCCGAGAGCAGGCCGTCGGCCAGCGCGGCCCCCAGGAGCAGCAGCAGCCACGAGGTGAGCATGCGCTCGATCTGCTCGACGAAGCTGTGGGCGACCTTGTGCGCCCCGTGGTCGCGCTCGGCCGAGCGGATGGTGCAGGCCGCGACGAACACCGCGACGAACCCGTACCCGTGGGCCAGCTCGGTCAGCCCGTAGGCCAGGAACGTCACCGCCAGGGACGTGAACCCCTCGGCCTGGTCGGCCAGCCGCGTGGACCGCCGGCCCGGGCGGAAGAACAACGTGGCCAGCGCCTTGCCGACCACCAGGCCACCGACGACGCCGACGACCCCGCGCACGAGGACGTCCTCCAGCGCCCAGCCCCCCACGTCGGACCAGCCCGCGGCCGCGCCCGCGGCGGCCAGGACCAGGGCCAGGTGCACGGCGGGGAACGCCGCCCCGTCGTTGAGCCCGGCCTCGCTGGTGAGGGCGAACCGCACCTCGTCCTCGGCGTCCGTGCTGTCGCTGGGTTCCCCGACCTGCACGTCGGTGGCCAGGACCGGGTCGGTCGGGGCCAGCACCGCCCCCAGCAGGAGCGCCGCGACCAGCGGCAGCCCGGCCAGCAGGTGCCCGCCGAGGGTCACCAGGAGGATGGTCAGGGGCATCGCGAGGGCGACCAGGCGCCACGTCGAGGCCCACGCCCGCCACCCGACGGGACGGTCCAGGGCCAGCCCGGCGCCCATCAGCGAGATGATCACCACCACCTCGGCGACGTGCTGGGTGGCCGTGGTGTGCTCGATCGGGTCGATGCTCGGCATCCCCGGGACGAGCCCGAGCAGGACACCGCCGCCCAGGAAGGCCATCGGCAGGCTGAACGGCAACGAGCTGACGACGCGCGGCAGCAGGGCCGCGGTCAGGGCGCCGAGACCGGCGAGGGAGAACAGGACGTAGGGGAGCATGAGCCTTCGCTGTGCCGGCGCGGCCGGGTCCGCGCGGTCGGCGCCGACGCGGGTCCGGGTCGGCGGTCTGAGGGCTGACTGTGCCTCAGCGACGGCGGCCGCGCACGCTCACCCCGGTTCCCGCGCGCCCGCGCCGGCCCCCTCCTGCTCGCGCCCGGCCCCGGAGGCCTGCCACTCCGCGTTGAACACCCCGCCGGCCAGGACGACGATGCTGGCCAGCCACCCGAACAGCACCACGGCCAGGGCCGAGCCGATGAACTCGCCGACGACCTGCAGCGCCTGCCCGCCGCCGGCCAGGTCCGGGCTGCGCGGTCCGGCCACCTCCAGGTACTGCCGGAAGACGGCGGCCAGGACCAGCAGGCCGGCGGTGGCCAGGACGGCCCCCGGCAGCGAGTCCCGCCAACGGGTGTCGGCGTTGTGGCCGACCTGGTAGAGCCAGGCCAGGAACGCCACCACGAGCAGGACCAGGACGGGCCAGCGGCCCAGCGACCAGGCGGTCTGGAACCCCGGCCCGACGCCGAGGCTGTCCGCGAGGCGGAAGCCGCCGCCGAGCAGGGGGCCGACGACGGCCAGGGCCAGGAACACCGCGGTGACGACGACGGCAGCCAGGGTGAACAGGAACCCCAGGGCCCACAGTTCCAGGACGTTGCGCCGCTCCGGGGTCCGGTACGCCTCCCCCAGCGCGCGCACGGCGGCCCGGAAGACCCTGCTGCCCAGCCACAACGCGGCCAGGACGCTGCCCAGGGCCAGGCCGACCTGCTCCTGCTCGAGCAACTGCCGCACCAGGGGGACGGCGAAGTCCCCGGCGACGCGCGGGCTGAACACCGTCTCCATCGCCGCGGTCAGGCTGTCCTGCATGCGGTCGACGGTCGCGTCGGCCAGCACCGTGCGCAGGACGCCGAAGCTGGCCCCCAGCATCGTGATCAGCGGCAGCAGCGAGACGACGAGGTAGTAGCCGATCTCCGCGGCCAGGCCGGCCACGCGGACCTCCAGCGCCCGCCGCACGATCCGCACCCCCAGGTGGGCCGGGTTGCGGCCCCGGACCCGCACGTCGCTGCGGGCCGCGACCTCCTCCAGGCGCCGCCACGGGTCGAACTGCGCCCGCCACGACCTCACCCGCCGGACCCGCCGGACCCAGCGGGCGGTCGGCACGTCGGGCACGCCGGCTCAGCGCCGCACGACGTAGGGCGTCAGGGACGTGCCGTCGCCGAGGGAGCTCTTCTCGATGACGGAGAACGACCCGTCGGCCTGCAGGACCACGGCGGCGACCTCCTGCAGCGACCCCAGACCGTTCTCCCGGGCCGCGGAGTGGATGTCGGACTCCAGGAACCGCTGCCGCCGCATGGCCTCCCGGACGAAGGTGCCGTCGTGGAACAGCAGCACCGGGTCCGTGGACAGCGCGCGCTCGACCTTCCTGGAGCGCTGGCGCAGCAGGGCCATGAGCCACTGCAACCCCACCAGCAGGGTGAAGACGAGCAGGGCGGCGGCCAGGGACGTCTCCTTGGAGGTCAGGACGCGGCCGAAGGCCGAGCCCAGCGTCACCGTGAGCACGAAGTCGAAGGGCGTCATCTTCGCCAGGTTGCGCGGGCCGCTGAAGCGCAGGACGCCCACGAGCCACACGTACCCCAGCGTGCCGACGACGACGATCCGCACCAGCGGCTCCCAGCCGCCCCACCACAGAGTCACACCATCCATGGCGCCACCGTCCCACGGCGCGGAGCGGGTGGGGGGCCTCGCACCGGCCGACCCGATGGCCGTGCGCGGCCCGCGGCCCTAAGGTGGGGCCACCATGAGCACCCCCTCCCCGCGCTTCCTGCGCCGCACGCACCGCGTCGCGGTGCCCGCGCGGGGTCAGGACGGGGCCGACCGCCACGCCGGGACGAACGGGTGGGTCAGTGCGTGGGGGACCAACGCCCACGGGGAGATGGCCGGCTGCCCGCCGGCCGGGCGCACCGTCCGGTGATGCGGCGGCGTCCACGACGCCGCTCCGTGCCGCCGCTCCACGGCCCGGTGACCGCCGGTCCGGGCCGTGCCCGCGCCGCCCCTGCGGCGCGCCCTCCCCCGTCGTCGTCCTCCGTGAGGGAATCCGTGCCCACCACCCCGTCCCACCCGTCCCCCGGTTCCACCGGGTCCACCGACGCCCCCGCCGCCCGCTCCTCGGTCACCGCGCGGGTCAGGGAGCTGCTGGACCGCGAGCCGGTCGGTGGCGCCCTGCTGCTGGCGGCCACCGTCATCGCCCTGGTCTGGGCGAACTCCCCCGCCGCGGACTCCTACGCCACCGTGCGCGACACCGTCTTCGGGCCCGAGGCGCTGCACCTGCACCTGTCCGTGGGGTCCTGGGCCGCCGACGGGCTGCTGGCCGTCTTCTTCTTCGTGGTCGGCCTGGAGCTCAAGCACGAACTCGTGCACGGCGACCTGCGCGACCCGCGCCGGGCCCTGGTCCCCGTGGTCGCCGCCGTCGGTGGGGTCGTCGTCCCCGCCGCCGTCTACCTGGCGGTGACCACCGGCGCCGGCGCGGGCGCCGACACCGCGAGCGGGTGGGCCATCCCGGCCGCCACCGACATCGCCTTCGCCATCGCCGTCCTGGCCGTGCTCGGGCGCGGGCTGCCGGCGGCGCTGCGCATCTTCCTGCTCACCCTGGCCGTGGTCGACGACCTCATCGCCATCACGATCATCGCCGTCGCCTACACCAGCGACCTGGCCGTCGGCCCGCTGCTGCTGGCGCTGGTCCCGCTGGCCGTGTTCGCCGTGCTGGTCCAGCGCCGGGTGACGCACCGGTGGCTGCTGCTGCCCCTGGCCCTGGCCACCTGGACGCTGGTCCACGCCTCCGGGGTGCACGCCACCGTCGCCGGGGTCCTGCTGGGTCTGGTCGTGCCCGCCAGCGACCTGACCGGGCGCTTCGAGCACACCTGGCGCCCGTTCTCCACGGCCGTCGCCGTCCCCGTCTTCGCCCTGTTCTCCGCCGGGGTCACCGTCGGCGGCCTGAGCGGGTTGCGCGAGTCCCTCAGCGACCCGGTCGCCCTGGGGATCATCGCCGGGCTGGTCCTGGGCAAGCCGCTGGGCATCACCGTCGCGGCGTGGGTGACGACCAAGGTCAGCTCCGCGCGGCTGGACGCGTCCCTGCGCTGGGGTGACGTCATCGCGGCCGGGTCGCTGGCCGGCATCGGGTTCACCGTCGCCCTGCTGGTCGGGGAACTGGCCTTCGACCCCGACAGCGGTCGCGACGGGCAGGTCAAGGTCGGCGTCCTGACCGCCTCGGTACTGGCCGCCGCCATCGCCGCGGTCCTGCTGCGCCTGCAGGCCCGCCGGGCGGCGGCCACCGCCCCGGACGCCACCGAGCGCAGCGCCGTGGAGGGCTGAGCCGGCCCCGCCGTCGGCACCGTCCCCCCGGGTTCCACCCGGACCCGGGGGGACGTGCGGGGTTCCTCACCCCCGCCGTTTCAGGCTCCCCCGCAGGTCCGGGACGTCGGCCAGCAGCCGCTTGGTGTAGTCCGCCCGCGGGGCGAAGATGACCTCCTCGGTGCTGCCGCGCTCGACGACCTTCCCGTGCTCCATGACGGCCACCCGGTCGGCCAGGTAGCAGGCCTGGCCGATGTCGTGGGTGATGAACAGCACCGTCAGACCCAGGTCGTCCTTCAGGTCGTGCAGCACGTTGAGCACGTTCACGCGCAGGGTCGCGTCGAGCATGCTCGTCGCCTCGTCGGCCAGCAGGACCTTGGGCCGCATCATGAGCGCCCGGGCCAGCATGACCCGCTGGCGCTGCCCCCCGGAGAGCTGGTGGGGGTACTTGTTCAGCGCCTGCGCCGGGGTCAGGCCCACGTACCCCAGGCACTCCTCGATGAGGGCGTCGGCCTCCTCGCGCCCGACCGAGGACAGCGCCAGGCTGCGCCGCAGCAGGCCCCCCACCGGGAAGAACTGGTTGAACGAGGCGAACGGGTCCTGGAAGACGGCCTGCACCTGGCTCCAGTACGTCCGCAACTGCTTGCCGCGCAGGTGGGTCACGTCCTGGCCGCGGAAGGAGATGCTGCCCGAGGTCACCGGCATGAGGCGCAGCAGCATCCGGGCCAGGGTCGACTTGCCCGACCCCGACTCCCCCACCACCGCCAGCACGCTGGCGGCGGGGAAGTCCAGGGAGACGCGGTCGACGGCCACGACCTTCGCGCCGGCGACGTGGAACTCCTTCACCACGTCCCGGCACGCGAGCACGCTGTCCGTGGCGGCGTCGGTGCCCACGTCGGCCCCGGTGGTTCCGGTCGTCATCACAGGTCTCCTCCGGCCGGGGTGGAACGGGTCCGACGGTCGCGCCCCCGGGCGCGCGTCTCCTGGGTCGGGTCCAGGACCGAGGACAGCAGCTTCCTGGTGTAGGGGTGCTGCGGGTCGTGGACGAGCTGCTCGGTGGGGCCCGTCTCGACGATGGTGCCCGCGTTCATGATCGCGAGCTTGTCCGAGACCTGGGACAGCACGGGCAGGTCGTGGGTGACGAACACCACCCCGGACATGATGCGCTGCTCGACCATCGCCAGGAGCATCTCGACCAGCATCCGCTGGCTGGACACGTCCAGCGCCGACGTCGGTTCGTCGGCGATGAGCAGGCGCGGGTTCAGCAGCGTGGAGACCACGGTGATGACGCGCTGCTTCATCCCCCCGGAGAGCTGGTGGGGGTAGGAGTCCAGGACGCGCACCGGCATCTCGAGCATCGTGAGCCGGTCCCGGGCGCGGTCCAGGGCCTCGTCGCGCGTCACCGACCGGTCGTGGGCCCGCATGACGTCGTGGACGAGGTTGCGCACCCGCAGGGTCGGGCTGATGGCGTTCATCGCCCCCTGCGGGAGCATCGAGACGACCCCGCCGCGGTAGGGCCGCTGCCGCTTGAGGTCCGCGTCCCCGCGCAGGGTGGTGAGGTCGATCCGCTCACCGTCGATCTCCAGGGTGCCCTCCACGACGTAGAGCGGCGGGTTGGCGATCATGGCCAGGGAGTTGCCGAGGGTGGTCTTGCCGCACCCCGACTCCCCCGCCAGCCCCAGGATCTCGCCCTCGCCGAGTTCGAGGGTGACCCGGTCCACGGCGGTGAAGTCGCGGTCGCCGCCGCCGTAGACGGCGCTGACGTCGACCGCCCGCGCCAGCAGGGTCGGGGTTCCCGTGCCCGGCCCCGGGGCCGGGGTGCCGGAGGCTCCGGTGGTGCTCACGACCGTCCTCCCTCCTGCGCCGTCCGGGCCCGGCCCGCGCCCACCCCGGCCGGTTCTCCCGGGGCGGGGCGTTCGGCCGCCCCGGCCCGGGCCTCGGCGAGGCGGCGGGCCGCCGTCCGCTTCATCTGCTTGCGCTTGCCGCGGCGCAACCGCGGGTTGAACACCTCGTCCAGGCTCGCCTGCAGCAGCAGGAACCCGAAGGAGACGAGGGTCAGCACGATGGTCGGGGGCAGGAAGGCCCACCAGGCCCCGCTGGCGACGGCCTGGAACGCCAGCGCCCAGTGCAGCTGCGTCCCCAGGGAGTCCGCCCCCGCCGGTCCCAGACCGAGCATCGACAGCGCGGCCTCGGCCAGGATCGCCCCGGAGACCTGCAGCACGAACGCCATGACGGCGTAGGACAGGATGTAGGGCAGGACGTCGCGGACCAGGATGCCCCCCAGCCGCGCCCCGGACAGCCGGGCGACGTCGATGTGCTCGCGGGTGGCGACCGAACTGGCCTGGGCGCGCACGGCGCGGGCCGTCCACGGCCACGACGTGATCCCGATGACCACCGCCAGCGACCACACGGTGCTGCGGGGCAGGGAGATGGAGATGAGGATCAGGACGATGATCGAGGGGATCGCCAGGACCACGTTCGTGATCCCCATGAGCAGTTCCTCGACCCAGCCGCCGACGTAGCCGGCCAGGAGCCCGACCGCGACCCCGATGGTGGTGGCGATGGTCCCGGCCACGAGGCCGATGACCAGGGAGGTGCGGGTCCCGGCCATGAGGACGGCCAGGACGTCGTGGCCGAAGTTGTCGGTCCCGAACAGCAGGCCGCCACCGGGCGGGTCGTAGAGCGACCCCACCTTCTCGTTGGACGCCGTGGGGTAGAGGTAGCCGGCGATCCCCAGGAGCAGGACGAGGACGACGAGGCCGAGCGCGACCCAGAAGCGGGCGGAGAAGTTCAGGTTCCGGAACAGGGTGGCGCGCTGGGAGGTCGCCTCCTCCTCGGTCGCGATGCCGGAGACGTTGGGTGTGGTCATCTCACTTCTCCCCGGAGGCGGCCGCGCGGATGCGCGGGTCGACGATGCCGTAGACGATCTCGACCAGGAAGTTGGCCGCGAGCACCGCGAGCGTGATGATGAGCGTGATCGCCTGGATGACCGGGTAGTCGTTCTGCGAGATCGCGTTGAACAGCAGCGTCCCGACCCCCGGGTAGTTGAACACCAGTTCGGTGATGAGCGCCCCGCTGACGAGCGTCCCGATGGACAGCGCCAAGCCGGTGATCTGCGGGAGCATCGCGTTGCGGAAGATGTACCGCGTGATGCGGTTGTCCCCGATGCCCATGGCCCGGCCGTAGTTGACGTAGTCGCCGCCGAGCTCGTAGATCGCCATCGAGCGCATGCCGACGGCCTGACCGCCGATGAACACGACGACGAGGGACAGGAAGGGCAGCCAGTAGTACTGCAGGGCGTCGGTCAGGAAGTCCAGGGACCAGGACGGACTGTTGCCCAGCGAGTACGCGCCCCCGACGGGGAAGACGCCGGCGACGACGGCCAGCCCGTACAGGAGCAGGATCGACAGGCAGTAGTACGGCATGGCCGACAGGAACAGCGACGACGTGAACACGTTGCGGTCCCAGTTGCCCCCGCGGAAGGCCGCGACGGCCCCCACGACGTTGCCCAGGACCCAGCCGATGACGATGGCCGGGAGCTGGACGGCGATCGACCACGGCAGGGCGTCGCCCAGCAGGGTGTTGACCGAGGTCGGGTAGGACGCGAACGACGTCCCGAGGTCCCCGGTGAATACCCGGCCCAGGTAGGTGAGGAACTGCTGCCACAGGGGGGCGTCCAGCCCGAACTGCTGGACGAAACCCTCGTAGATCTGCTGCTGCTGCTCACCGCTGACCGAGCCGCCGCGGGCCAGGTTCGACACGATGACGTCCACCGGGTTCCCCGGCACCAGGCGCGGCAGCAGGAAGTTGAGGGACACGGCCGCGACGAGCGCGACCACGTACCACACCGACTTGCGCGCGACGTACTGTCCGAGCTTCACGATCGGACCTCAGCCCTCGATCTTCTCGATCTTGAACAGCCAGTCGTTGCCCGCGCCGCGGAACATGGGCGGGGCGTAGTCGTTGTCCTCGGTGGGGAAGTTCGTCCAGTTGCTGGCGTTGTACTCGAAGAACTCGTCCGGGCGGTACATGAGGGGCACCGAGGGGGCCTCCTGCCGGTACAGGTCGTCCAGGGCCGTCAGCGCCTGCTTCTTGGCCCCGTCGTCGGAGGCCGCGGCCGCCGCCTCGAGCAGGTCGTTGACCTGGTCGTTGGCCCAGCGGCCGTAGTTGCGGAAGGCCGTCTGCCCCGGCGGGACCAGTTCGACGTTGCTCATGACGTCGCTGAACCGCTGCCAGGGGGTGGCGGGGTTGGTGCCGGCCACCGACCAGCACGCCATGTCGAAGTCGCCGTTCTGCACCGAGGTCGTCACCTGGGCCTGCTGCGGGAAGTTCGTCGCGGCGTCGATGCCGATGGCCTGCAGGTTCTTGGCCACGATCTCCAGGGCGGCGTTCCAGTCGGTCCAGCCCTGCGGGGTGATGAGCTTCCACGGACCCAGGCGCTGCCCGTCCTTGGCGTAGACGCCGTCCGCGCCCTTGACGTAGCCGGCGTCGGTGAGGGTCTTCTCGGCCTGCGCCGCGTCGTAGGACCACCCGTCGGCCTGCGCCCGGGCGGTGTCGGCCCACTGGTCCTCGGCGCCGCCGGGGATGATGAGGGAGGCCTGGACGTCGCCGGAGTAGCCGGACATGGCCGTCTCGGCGATGGAGGGGTAGTCGATGGCGAAGGCGATGGCCCGGCGCACCTGGGCGTCGGCCAGGGCCCCGCGCGTGGTGTTGAAGATGAACATGGGCATCGACCCGGGCACGAAGTACGGCTCCTCCTTGAGGTAGGTGCCGACCGGCTTGCCCGACTCCCACATCTTGGAGATCTGCGGGACGAACTGCTGCATGACGTCCAGCTCGCCGTTCTGGAACTTCAGGTTGCCGTCCTCGTTGGACTTGAAGATCGGGTGGATGATCTTCGTCGGCTTGGGCAGGCCGCCGTAGAAGTCCTGCCCCCAGTAGTCCTCGTTGCGGGCCAGGATGATCTGGGTCTGGTCGGCCAGCTCCAGGGTGTAGGGGCCGGTACCGAGGAGTTCCGTGGTCTCCCAGCCGGCCAGCTTGTTGCCGGTCTCGGCCGCGACCTTCTCGAACACCGCCTTGGGCAGCATGAACTGCACAGCGAGCTGCTGCAGGACCATGCCGACGTTCTTGCGGTCCTGGTTGATCGAGACGGTGACCGTGTCCCCGTCGGCGGTGATCGCATCCGCCTCGGTCCAGAAGGAGGCGACCGTCAGCGAGGGGTCGATCTTGCCCAGCTCGAAGGTGTAGAGGACGTCGTCGGTCGTGAAGGGCGTCCCGTCGGACCAGGTGATCCCCTCCTGCAGCGTCATGGACACCGACGTCGTCCCGTCGACGGTGTAGTCCGCGGCCAGACCGGGTTTGAGGTCACCGGTCGTGACGTCGAAGCGCAGGAGCGTCTCGTAGACGTACTGGGCGACGTTGTTGCCGGCCGGCCACGCCGGGGCCCCGGCGAAGGTGTTGAAGTTCGTCGGCGGGCTGAACTGGAACCCGGCCAGGAACAGCTGGTCGGCGGCCTCGCCCCGGCGCCCACCACCGACCTTGCCGTTGTTGCCGATGCCGGGAAGGGTGCTGTCCTCCACCCCGGCACCGCCCCCGCCCCCGCCGCAGGCGGCGAGGGCGACACCGCCGGCGGCGACGCCGGAGGCGGCCAGGAAGCGGCGGCGCGTCGCGCCGCCGGTGGGTTCGGGTCCGGTGGGCGGAACCGGGGTCGTCGTCGACATGGCGGGTTTCCCTTCCGAGCGGTGGAGGTGGTGCGGGTGGGTCGCCGCGGGCCCGTCGACGGTGACGGGTCCACGGCGGTGGGACGTGCGGTTCAGGACGTGCGGGCGCGGTGCGCCTGGTCAGACGGTGCGGGTGGTGGGGTCCCAGTCCTGCGGCAGCAGCTCCGCCGGGGTCACGGTGCTGGACACCGGCACGAACTGCCCGGTCTGGGCGGACTCGATGATCGAGACCATCGCATCGACCA
>NZ_JBGFTU010000037.1:0-13468 GCF_041276425.1 Kineococcus halophytocola
CTGGCGCGGGACTACGAACGCCTCGCCACCACCGCCATCACCATGGTCGAGATCGCCTACACCCGGCTCATGTTGCGCCGCCTCACCCGCAAGCACCCCACCCCACACCACATCTGAAACAGTCTCTGAGCCCCGCGGGCCGGTGCGGCCCCGGGCTGGACGCGGTCGTCCTCGACCTCGACGGCACCCTGTTCGACCACCGCGGCGCCTCCCGCGCCGCGGTGGCCGACTGGGTCCGCGCGAGCGGTCTGGACCCGACGCCGGCCCTGCACGAGGCCTGGCACGACGCCGAGGAGCGTCACCACCGCGCCTGGCGCGAGGGCCGCGTCTCCCACGAGGAGCACCGCCGCCGCCGGCTGCGGGAGTTCCTGCCCCCGCTGGGGCGCCGGGTCGGCGACGACGCCGCCCTGGACGTGGAGTTCCACGAGGGGTACCTGGTGCGCTACCGCGCGAACTGGCGCGGTTTCGACGACGTGCAGGACGCGCTCGCGGCGCTCGCCGCCGCCGGTCTGCGCGTCGCCCTCCTCACCAACGGCGTGCGCGAGCAGCAGCACGCCAAGCTCGCGGCCCTCGGCCTGACCGGCCGGGTCGGGCCCGTCCTGACGGCCGGCGACCTGGGTCTGGCCAAACCCCGCGCCGAGGTGTTCCACGCCGCCTGCGCCGCCGTGGGTGCCGACCCCGCCCGCACGCTGCACGTCGGCGACGACCACCCCGTCGATGTGGTCGGTGCCCGCGCGGCCGGGGTGCGGGCCGTGCACCTGGACCGGCACGGGCAGGGGCCGGTGGACGAGCCGGAGCGGATGACGTCGTTGCGCGAACTCGCGTCGTTCCTGCGGTGAGGGCCGCGGGCGGGGCGGGTCCCCGCCCGGCGGCATGATGGAGCGGTGAGCACCTCGACGACACGCCGGGAACGGCTGCACCCCGCGGACCGCCGGGCCCAGATCCTGGACGCGGCGGTCGAGGTCTTCGGGCGGCTGGGTTTCCGCGAGGGCTCGCTCAAGGACGTCGCCGAGGCGGTGGGGATCAGCGTCCCCGGTCTCCTGCACCACTTCCCGACCAAGGAGAACCTGCTGCTGTCGGTGCTGGAGCACCGGACCGCCCAGCGCAGCGACCGGACCGTCGACCTGCTGCCGCGGGCCGGGACGGTGGCCTTCGCCCGGTCCTTCCTGGAGGACAACGTGCGCCAGCCGGAGCTGATGCGGATGACCGTCACCCTGGCCGCGGAGGCGACCGACCCGGAGCACCCGGCGCACGCGTACTTCGTGCAGCGGTACGCCGACATCCACGAGGCCTTCACCCGCGGTTTCCGCGACGACGTCGCCGCCGGGCGCGCCGCCCCCGCCCTCGTCCCCGAGGACGCCGCCGACCAGCTGGCCGCCCTCTCGGACGGCCTGCAGGTGCAGGTGCTGCTGCGGCCGGGGATGGACCTGCTGGCCGCCTTCGACCGGGCCACGGCGCACCTGCGTCCCTGAGGGCCGGCCGGGCGGGGACCCGACCGCTTGACAAGGGCCCCGGGCCCGCACCACGGTGCTCTACCTACCGAGTACAAGGTAGGTAAAGCACCCCCTCCGGGGTTCACGAAGGGTCACGACGACGTGAGTTCGGAACACCAGTCAGTGCCGCGCGACGCGGCTCAGCAAACGGTCCCGGGCGACGTCTCGGGCACCGCCGTCCCCACCGGCACCCCGCAGGGACGAGCGGTCGGGGTCGGTTTCCAGACCTCCCTCGCCCTGGCGTTCTTCGGCACCTACCTGGCCCTGCTGCCCCTGGCGCAGGTGACCCTGGCCCTGAAGATCGGGCAGATCGACCCGGAGGGCCGCGCCGGCAGCCTCTCCCTGGTGCTGGGCGTCGGTTCGTTCGTCGCCCTCGTGGCGCAGAACGTCTTCGGGGCGCTCAGCGACCGCACCACGAGCCGCTTCGGCATGCGCCGGCCCTGGCTGGCCGCCGGTGCCGTCCTCGGGGCGGGCAGCCTGTTCCTGCTCTCGGGCGCCTCGACCATCCCCGTGGTCCTGGCCGGCTGGAGCTTGATCCAGCTCACCTTCAACGTCCTGCTGGCCGCCCTGAACCCGGTGCTGCCCGACCAGGTGCCCCGTCGCCAGCTCGGCCGGGTCTCCGGCCTCATCGGCCTGACCCAGAGCGTCGCCGCCGTCGGCGGGGTCTTCCTGGCCAAGCTCTTCCTGCCCGACCTGACCAAGGCCATCCTCATCCCGGGGATCTTCACGCTCGCCTGCGTGGGTCTGCTCCTGGTGGTGCTGAAGGACCGCACCCGCGCCCGCGCCGACGTGCCGCCCTTCCAGCTCTCCCTGTTCCTCAAGGCCTTCTGGACCGACCCCCGCAAGGCGCCGGACTTCGCCCTGGCCTGGTGGTCCCGGTTGTTCGTGTTCTTCGGGAACATGACCCTGTCCGGCTACGCCGTCTTCTTCCTGCAGGACCGGTTCGGCTTCGACCAGAGCACCATCGGCGACGCCATCCTGCGGACGACCCTGGTGACGACCGTGTGCGTGGTCCTGACCAGTCTGCTGGTGGGGCGGTTCTCCGACCGCATCGGCCGCCGCAAGGTCTTCGTCATGATCTCGGCGCTCGTCCTCGCCCTGGCCCACGTGATGGCGGCCCTGTCGCCCACCTTCGACGTCTACGTCCTCGCCACGGCCGTCGCCGGGCTGGCGCAGGGGACCTACATCGCGGTGGACGCCGCGCTCCTGGCCGAGGTGCTGCCGTCCCGCGCCGACGTCGGGAAGGACATGGGGGTGCTGCACCTGGCCAACGTCCTGCCGCAGACGCTCGTGCCGGTCGTGGCGCCGTTGTTCCTGGCCATCGGGACGGGCGGGGAGAACTACACCGCCCTGTTCATCGGCGGCGCCGTCGTCGGGATCGTCGGCGCGGTGCTCAACCAGTTCATCAAGTCCATCCGCTGACCGCCGCCGTCCCGGGAGCCACCGTGCCACGCCCCAACGTCCTGTTCATCAGCACCCACGACATCAACCCCGAGATCGGGGCGTACGCGGGGGTCTGGCCCGGCGCGGAACAGGCGACCACCCCCCACCTGGACCGGCTCGCCGAGCAGGGCGTGGTGTACGACAACGCCTTCGCGGTGGCTCCGGTGTGCGCCCCCTCACGTTCCTCGATCATGACCGGGTGCTTCCCCACGGCCATCGGCACCATGCACATGCGCACGAAGGCCGTGCCGCCGCCCGAGGTCGTCCTGTTCCCGCAGCTCCTGCGCCGGGCCGGGTACCACACCACGAACAACGTCTTCACCGACTTCCAGCTCACCGTCCCCCCGACGGTGTTCGACGCGTGCACGCCCACCGCGCACTGGCGGGACCGGCCCGAGGCCGACACGCCGTTCTTCGCCGCCTTCCACGGGCTGATCACGCACGAGTCGCAGATCTACCTCGACGACGAGGCGTTCGCCGCCGCCACCCCGCACGTCACCGCCGCCGAACGGCACGACCCCGACGCGGTGCAGATCCCGCCGTACCACCCCGACACCGAGGTGTTCCGGCGGTCCTGGGCGCGGTACCTGGACCTCATCACCGAGATGGACCACTGGGTCGGGGACCTGCTGCAGCAGCTGGAGGACGACGGGCTGGCCGAGAACACCGTCGTCGTGTTCTGGAGCGACCACGGTGCCGGTTTCCCCCGCGGCAAGCGGTGGGTCACCGAGCGGGGGTTGCGCGAACCGCTCATCGTGCGCTGGCCGGCCGGGCTCGCCGGCGGCCAGCACCGCCGGGAACTGGTCCACCTCATGGACCTCGCCCCGACCCTGCTGCAGGCGTGCGGGGTCCCGGTCCCGGCCCACATGCACGGCCGGCCGCTCTGGGACGAGGCGGGGACCTTCCTCGACCCCAACCCGCTGGTGTTCGCCGGTCGTGACCGCATGGACGAGCAGGAGGACACCTCCCGCACCGTGCGCGACGCGCGGTACCGGTACGTCCGGCACCTGCACCCCGACCGCTCCCCCATGCAGCACTGCGACTACCCCGACCACCTCGACACCTGGCGCGACCTGCGCCGGCTCGCCTTCGAGGAGGCCGACCAGGTCGGTGCCGGTGAGGTCCGCGACCGCCTCACCCCGTTGCAGCGCAGCATCGTCGCCGCCTCGAAACCCGCCGAGGAGCTCTACGACGTCCTGGCCGACCCGCACGAGGAGCACGACCTCGCCGCCGACCCGGCCCACCGGCCCGTCCTGGAGCGGCTGCGCGCGGCCCTGGACGAGTGGACCGACCGCCACGGCGACCTCGGGCTCCTCCCCGAGGAGGACCTGCTGCAGCAGTGGCGACCCGGCGGCAAACCCCTGAGCACCGACGAACCCCGCGTCGAGGAACGGGACGGGTCGCTGCACGCGACCTGCCGGACCCCGGGGGCGACGGTCGCCTGGACCGACGACCCTCCCGGGCCCGTGCCCGACCGGCCGCGGTTCGCCCAGGTGGTCGGCATCCCCGCCGACGACGGCCGCCGGTGGCGGTTGCTCACCGACCCGCTGCCGGTGGTCGAGCACCCGCAGGTGTGGTTCCGGGCGTTCCGGCTGGGGTACGAACCCAGCCTGGACGTCGCGGTCCCCGTACGCTGACGCCCCCCCGGACGAACCCCTGCGCGAACCCCTGAACGACCCCCGAACGACGAGACGACAGGCGGAGACGACGTGACGCAGACGCCGGCCGGCACCGCGGTGCCGCCCCACCGGGACCCGCAGCGGTCCGCGGCCGAACGGGCCGCCGACCTCCTGCCGCGCATGACGCTGGAGGAGAAGGCGGGTCTGCTCTTCCACAGCATGGTCGTCCCCGGACCGGTGCAGCAGGCGCAGCCCGCCTTCGGCCTGGCCTCCACCGCCCACATGGTCACCGGCCAGCACCTGTCGCACTTCAACCTCGTCGGCAGCATCGACGACCCGGCCGCGACGGCCCGGTGGCAGAACGAGGTGCAGGAACTGGCCCGGCGCACCCGGCTGGGCATCCCGGTCACGTTCTCCACCGACCCGCGCAACCACTTCACCGACAACGCCGGTGTCGCCGCGGCCGCCGGGGGGTTGTCCCAGTGGCCCGAACCCCTGGGGCTGGCCGCGCTGCGCTCGGCCGAACTGGTCGAACGGTTCGCCGACGTCGCGCGCCGGGAGTACCTCGCCCTCGGCCTGCGCGTGGCCCTGCACCCCCAGATCGACCTGGCCACCGAACCCCGCTGGGCCCGCATCGCGGGAACCTTCGGCGAGGACGCGGACCTCACCAGCGAGCTGGTCCGCGCCTACCTGCGGGGTTTCCAGACCGCGCAGGTGGGCCCGGGGTCGGTCTCGACGATGACCAAGCACTTCCCCGGTGGCGGCCCGCAACGGGACGGGGAGGACCCGCACTTCCCCTACGGCCGTGAGCAGGTCTACCCCGGTGGCCGGTTCGACCACCACCTCGCCCCGTTCCGCGCGGCCCTGGACGCCGGGGCCCGCCAGGTGATGCCCTACTACGGCATGCCCGTGGGCACCGAGCACGAGGAGGTCGCCTTCGCCTTCAACCACGGCGTCATCACCGGCCTGCTGCGCGAGGAGCTCGGGTTCGACGGCATCGTCTGCACCGACTGGGGGCTGATCACCGACACGCAGATCATGGGGCAGGACATGCCCGCGCGGGCGTGGGGCGTGGAGCACCTGGACGAGCTGTCCCGCGTGGAACGCGTCCTGGCGGCCGGGTGCGACCAGTTCGGCGGCGAGGCCCGGTCCGAACTGGTCGTCGAACTCGTCCGGACCGGCCGGGTCAGCCAGGAACGCCTCGACGTCTCGGCGGCCCGGTTGCTGCGCGAGAAGTTCCTCCTCGGCCTGTTCGACGACCCCTTCGTCGACCCCGAGCACGCCCGGGTCACGGTGGGCCGCGCGGACTTCCGCGCCCAGGGGGAGGTGGCGCAGCGCGAGGCCGTGACCCTGCTGACCAACGACCGCGGGCTCCTCCCGCTGGGGCGCGGCCTGCGCGTCTACACCGAGGGGATCGACCCGGCCGCCCTGGACGGACGGGCGAGCGTGGTCGGCAGCCCCGAGGAGGCCGACGTCGCCGTGCTGCGGCTGGAGGCGCCCTTCGAACCGCGGCCGGGGGGTTTCGAGGCGATGTTCCACGCCGGCTCCCTCGCCTTCGCCCGCGAGGAGCTGGACCGGGTCCTGGCGGTGTGCCGCACGGTGCCCACCGTGGTCGACGTCCACCTGGACCGTCCGTCCGTGCTGCCGGAGATCGCCGCGGCCGCCGGTGCCCTGCTGGTCACCTTCGGCAGCAGCGGCCCCGCCCTCCTCGACGTCGTCTTCGGGGCCGCGTCCCCGCGGGGGAGGCTGCCGTTCGACCTGCCCTCCTCGATGGCGGCCGTGGAGGCCAGCCGTCCGGACGTCCCCTTCGACACCGCCGACCCGCTGTTCCGGTTCGGCCACGGCCTGTCCTACGACTGACGCGGCGGGCTCGCGGTCCACAGCGGCAGGTCGTAGTAGTCCTCCGTCTGCACCCGCGAGAAACCCACCGACGTGTAGAGCCCGAGCGCCCGGTCGTTCTCGACCGCGACCTCCAGGCGCACCGACGTCGCGCCCTCGGTGAAGGACCGCCGGCTCACCCGGCGCAGCACGTCGCGGCCGATCCCGCGGCCCTGGAACCCGGGGGCGACAGCGAACCCGTAGATCCCGGCCGACCTCCCGTCCCGCTGCCGCCGCAGGGTTCCGACGACGGCGCCGTCGTGCTCCACGACGAGCGTCCCGCCGTCGGCGAACCCCGCCTCCAGGTGCACCGGGGCCTGCCCGAACGCCGCGGTCAGCAGGTCGGCCAGCACGCTCAGGTCGTCCGAGGTCGCCGGGCGCAGCCTGGTGCGCGGGTCCTCACCCCCGGGAGCGGGTGCGGTGTCCAGGCGCAGCGCGTGCTCGGAGTGCTCCAGCGGCGCACCGCAGCGCCGGGCCAGGTGGTGCCCGGCCGCCGAGGGGCGCGGGACGATGAGCAGCGCCCGGGCGGACCCGCGGTCGCGGCAGACCCGCACGGCCTCCTCCAGCAGGGCCGTGCCGATCCCCCGGCCGCGCGCGGCGGGGTCGACCGTGCCGGCCAGTTCGACGGTGCGCCCGTCCCAGGAGTCCAGCCCCACGTACCCGACGACGTGTCCCCCCTCCGACCACAGCAGGTCCGTCGTCGGCCCGTCACCGGGATCGGCCGAGCGGGCGCGCAGGTTCCCCCCACTCGATCTTCAGGCGGCCGCCGTCGTGGGCGACGACGCGGTCCTCCAGGTCGGCGACGGCGCGCAGGTCGTCGGCGCTCAGGTGGGTCCGGGGGTGCAGCACGGCGACAGTCGACCGTGGCCGGACCGGCCGGTCAACGGCTTTCCCGCCCCGCGCGGGGCGGGGACCCGTCCACAGGAGCAGGGAAGTGGTTCGCCCGGGCAGGCGCGGGTTCTCTACCATCGGCGGCGATGGAGAGCGAACCCACCGTCCTGTCCCGCCGGGGCGAGACGATCACCCTGGACGCCGAGCACGTCGGCGACGTGCACCGGCACAGCGCCTTCAGCCTGTGGGACGACGCCGAGGCCCCCGCCGAGGCCGACCCGCGGACCCAGGTGCGGGCCGCCGGCGAACCGGTGCCGGTGCGGCGGGCCGACCTCGACGACGTCACCCGGGCCGAGACCGAGGCTCTGACGACGCTGGCGGGGGCCGTCGACCACGCCTGCCTGGAGCGGCTGCTGCCGCAGGTCGACGTGGAGGACGTGACCCCGGACGCGCTGGCCGACTGGCTCGTCACGGCGACGCGGTCGGTGAGCGAGGTCTCGGCGGCCGTGGACAGCCCGTCGGCCTACCTGGACGCCGAGCTGCGGCGCTTCGCCGGGCTCCGCCTCATCGGGGGCCGGCGTCGCACGGTCGACGCGGGCTGGTGCGAGGCCGACGTGGAGTTCACCTCCCGCCGCCACCGGCCCTGGTACGCCGTGGTCGCCGACCAGCAGCTCGTCGGCCTGCGCGGGTACCTGCAGGTGAGCCTGACGTCGGTCGACTTCGGGGCCGAGGAGTTCCTCACCGCGTCCGCGGTGTTCGGGTACTCCCCCCGGATCAGCCTGCACGCCGGGCAGGTGCGCATCGCCCGCGTCCACCCCCGAGCCTGAGCCCGGACGAGCGGTCCGGACCCGGCGGTTCCCCTCACCCGAACAGTTCGGTTAGCCTGTCCTCACATCGATTGAGGGGTTGTGGGATGAGCACGCAGACGGACGAGGTGCGGGTCGGGCGCCGGGAGGCGGTGCGGGCCTCGTACACCCTGTTCCGGGTCCGGGTCGCGGCCGTCGAACGCCTCGGGGCGAGCTTCGTGCGGGTGACGATGACCTCCCCCGAGCTCGCCTCCTTCGGCGCCGCCGGGTACGACCAGCGGTTCAAGCTGCTGCTGTCCCCCCGCCCCCTGCAGGACCACGAGCTCCCGCAGGACGACTGGTACACGTGGTGGCGCGAACTGCCCGAGGCCGCCCGCCCCGTCATGCGCACCTACACCGTGCGCGGGTTCCGCCCGGCGACGGCGGAGAGGGACGCCGAGATCGACGTCGACTTCGTCCTGCACGGCGTCGGGGACGCGGCGGGGCACGCCGGGCCCGCCTCGCGGTGGGCCGCGGGGGCGGCCGTGGGCGACGAGGTCGTCCTCGTCGGACCGGACGCGCCGGGCACGGGCCGGATGTGGGGGGTCGAGTGGGCCCCGCCGGCCGGGGCCCGCACGCTGCTGCTGGCCGGGGACGAGACGGCGGTGCCGGCCGTGACGGCCGTGCTGGAGCGGCTGCCCGCCGGGATCACGGCGACCGCGCTGCTGGAGGTGCCGGACGCGGGCGACCTGCTGGACCTGCGCTCTGACGCCGACCTGACGGTGGAGTGGTTGCCCCGCAACGGGGTCCACGCCCCCGGCGAGCTGTTGCAGCGCCGGGTCCACGACGTCGCCTCCGCCCTGGTCGAACAGGTCCGGGCCGAGGACGCGGCCGTCCAGGACAGCCAGGACAACCAGGACGGGGAGGACGCCGAGGACGAGGACGGGATCCTCTGGGACGTCCCGGAGAACGCCGAGGCCGCGGGCCCGGAGTGCCTGTACGCGTGGCTGGCCGGGGAGTCCGGCGTCGTCAAGGCGCTGCGGCGCCACCTCGTCCGCGAGGTCGGCGTCCCGCGGTCCTCGGTGGCGTTCATGGGGTACTGGCGCGCCGGGCGCGCCGAAGGTGAGTGAGGATCAGATGGTGCAGAACCCTTCGCAGCGCAGCGCCGAGCGACCCACCGGAGGCCGGCGCCAGCGGCGCGGTGTCGTGCAGCGCGTCGAACGGCTGACCCCCGAGATGGTGCGCGTGGTCCTCGGCGGTGAGGACCTCGCCGACTTCGCCGTGGAGCAGGCCGACTCCTACGTCAAGCTCGTGTTCCCCCTGGCCGGGGTCGACTACCCCGAACCGTTCGACGTCGCCGCGGTACGGGCCGAGCGCCCCCGCCAGGAGTGGCCCGCGCAGCGCACCTACACGGTGCGCGCGGTGGCCGACGGGGAGGTGACGGTCGACTTCGTCGTGCACGGCGACGAGGGCATCGCCGGACCCTGGGCCGCGGCCGCCCGGCCCGGCGACGAGGTCTGGATGCTCGGCCCCGGGGGCGCCTACACGCCCTCGGCCGACGCCCCGTGGCACCTGCTCGTCGGTGACGCCAGCGCCCTGCCCGCGATCTCCGCCTCCCTCGAACGCGTCCCGGCCGGGGCGAGCGCCGTCGCCGTCGTCGAGGTGCGCTCGGCCGCCGAGGAACTGCCGCTGAGCAGTCCCGGCGACCTGCGGCTGCACTGGGTGCACCGCGCCGCACCGGACCCGGAGGCGTTCCTGGACGTCCTGCGCTCCCTGGACCTGCCGCCCGGGGCGCCGCACGCCTTCGTGCACGGCGAGGCGGACACCGTCCGCGCCGTGCGGCGGTGGGTGCGCACCGACCTCGGCGTGCCGCGCGAGCTGCTGTCGGCCTCCGGCTACTGGCGGCGCGGCCGGACCGAGGACGGCTGGCGCTCGGAGAAGCGCGACTGGGTGGCAGCGACCGAGACCGACGACCAGAGCGCGGGCGTCTGAGGGCCCACCCTCCCGGCGCTCCCCCGGCCGGGAGACCCACCCGCGACCGGGGGCGGTGACCGGGCCGTCGCCCTTGCCGGTCTTGCGCCGCGTGTTGCGTCATCGCAACATGGAGGGGTGAGCGGCAACGACGCGACGCCCCCCGGACGGCCGGCGGCTGCACAACCGGCTCGCCGTCCTGCGCGCCGAACGGGGCACCAGCCGCCGGCAACTGGCCGAGGCCGTCGGCGTCAACGTCCAGACCGTCGGCTTCCTCGAACGCGGTGACTACGGGCCCTCCGTCGAGCTCGCCCTGCGCCTGGCCGCCCACTTCGACCTGCCCGTCGAGGCCCTCTTCTCCCTGGCCCCCTTCCCCCCATGTCGGCCCAGCTCTACGCCCCGCCGGCGCCCCGCCCCCAGACCCCCGGCACGACCCCGTCCACGACAGGAGTCACCCCGTGAGCACTCCCAGGATCGGCACCCGGCGCCGCACCGAGCAGGCCCTGGACCTGCAGCGGCGTCGCGGGGAACCGCTGCCGGGCTGGGCGCGGACCCGGACCGCCCGTCGCGCCCTGGCGCTGCTGCCGGTGCTCACCCTGGTCCTGGGGGTGCTGGCCGCCACGGCCGGCGGCGGCGCCCTGACCGCCGTGCTCCTCGGCGTGACCTCGGTGGTGGGGAGCTGCGCGATCGCGACGCTGCGCCGGGTCACCGGGATGCTCGACGGGGCCCCGGCGGACCTGCTCGACGAACGCGAACTCGGCGACCGCGACCGGGCCCACCGGCGGGGTTTCCGCCTCACCCTGGTGCTGCTCGGCGTCCTGGTCGCCCTGGCCGTGGGCAACGGGCTGCTGGACCAGGAAACGGGGACGCCGCTAATCGGCAGCGTCGGCTGGATGGCCCTGCTGCTCACGGCCTTCTGGACGGCCGGGGCGCTGCCGGCCGCCGCGCTGGCCTGGGACGGGCGCCCTGCCGTCGAGGACCCCGACGCCGACCCCGCCGACACCGACGCCGGTCTCACCGGCGCGGGCGGCTGACCCGCTCACCCGCGCCGGTGGCACCGGTCAGACCGGGTCGCCGAAGTCCGGGACCGGCAGCCGCGCCCCGCCCTGACGGGCCGAGCGGTCCGCGACGATCCCCGGGACGGTGAACCGGGCCGCGACCCACGCGTTGACCGGCGGGTGGGCGCGGTCGCGCACCGCCACGACGAAGTCGTCGGCCAGGAAGTGGTGGGCCCCCTCGTGACCGTTGGGCGCGCCCTCGAACTCCCGCGGCAGCCGGCTGCGGTCGTGCACCCGCGCGGTCCCGGACCGGAAACTGCTCAGCAGCGCCGGGTCGATGTCGGCCAGGTCCTCGGAGACGTCCGCGTGCTCACCGGCCCGCAGTTCGTCGCTGATGTCGAGGGTCCTGCCCTTGCGGTAGTCCTCGCCCTCGGTCTTGACCGTGACCACCGTGGACGTGACGGACTGCTCCATGACCTGCTCGGTGCCGTAGAAGCGGAACCTGGACTCCGGCCCGCTCCAGTACCCGACCCGGCGGAACTCGTTGGTCCGCACCACCCCGCCGTCGGCGAGTTCGAACAACGCCGACATGTTCGAGAAGTCGTTGCCCCAGCGCGAGACCGCCGTGTCGAACACCCCGTCGCCGCGGGTGTCGCTGATGCCCGTGCAACTCACGCTCACGGCGTGGGACGGCCACGCCCCCAGCACCCCGCCGAGGGCGTGGGTCGGGTAGAGCATGGGCGGGTAGCTGGCCGTCTCCTTCCAGTCGTCCCCACCGCTGTACCGGTAGGCGGCGTAGAACCCGTTGTCCATGTCGTGGACGTAGTCGCCCTCGCCGTAGAACACCCGGCCGAACTCCCCGGCCGCGATGTGCTCACGGGCCCAGACGGTGGCGGGGTTGTAGTAGCTGGTCTCGCCCATCATGTAGACCAGCCCCGTCTCGCGCACCGCCGCCACGATGGCCTCGCAGTCCTCCACGGTGCTCGCCATCGGCACCGCGGAGTAGACGTGCTTGCCGGCGGCCAGCGCCTGCAGGACCAGCGGACCGTGCGACCAGCGCTGCGTCATGATCGCGACGGCGTCGACGTCGGAGGTCAGGGCGTCCTCGAAGGTGTCGAAGGACCCGGCCAGGCCGTGGGACTCGACGTGCTGCCGGGCGCGCTCGGGGACGAGGTCGCTGACCCACACCTCCTCGACGTCGGGGTGCAACTGCCACAGGGCGATGAAACTGCGGGCGAACTGGCCGGTACCGATGACGGCGATCTTCACGGGGGAACTCTCCAGCGAGTCGGGGCGCGAACGATGACCCCCACGATGATCCTCGCGCCGCCGCCGGCGACGTCGAGCGCCCCCGGCTCACGCCCGCAGCAGGGCCTCGCAGACACCGGCCAGCGCGGCCCGCAACGGGTCCGCCCGCTGGGCGAACTCCCGCTGGGCGCGCGCGTACTGCGCCTTGCCCTCGGCCGTCTCGATCCTGACCGGGTCCAGACCCAGCGAGGAGACGTCGTACGGGGAGGCACGCATGTCCAGGACGCGGACGTCCCCGGCCAGCTCGAAGCAGTCCAGCAGCAGTTCCCCCGGCACCGCCGGGGACAGCTTCATCGCCCACCGGTACAGGTCCATCGTCGCGTGCAGGCACCCCGGCTGCTCCTGCGCGGCCTGGTCCTGGCGGGTGGGCTGCACCTCGTTCAGCGGGACCGCGGTGGGGGTGAAGAACCGGAACGCGTCGTGGTGGGTGCAGCGGATCCGGTGCGAGTCCACGACCGCGTCGGTCCCCTCGTGCCCCAGCCGCAGCGGCAACCCGGCGTGCCGGACCTCCTCGGGGCGGGTGCGGTGGACCATCGCCCACTCGTGCAGCCCGAAGCAGGCCAGCTGCGGGGCCCGGCCCCGGGTGGCGACCAGGACGTCACGGGCCAGGCGGACGGTGGCCCGCCGCCGCGAGACCAGACCGGCCGCGTCGACGCGCACCCCGCCGGGGACGGTCTCGTAGTTCGCCCACCCGGCACGCTCGTCGGCCCCGGCCAGGACGACCCCGACGCCGGGGTGCCAGCGCAGCAGCTTGCCGGGGGCCCAGGAGTAGTAGGTGTAGAGGAAGTCCTCCACGGGGTGCGCCTCCCCGCGGGCCCGGCGCTCGGCGGCCCGTCCCGTCAGCGCCGCGGCGCGCTCGGCGTGCCGGCGCTCGCGCTCGCGCCACACGTCGGGGTCCAGCACGAGGTCCAGCACGGGGTCCAGCACGGGTGGGCCGGGGGTCGCCGGCCGGTCACCGTCCCCGTGCGGCTGCTCGCCGCGACCGGCGAGCACGACATCCCCTCGCACGTCCCCGTGCACGTCCCCTCGCCCGTTCCCTCGCACCGGGTCCACCGTACCGACGGTGGAGGGGGCGGCGCGCAGGGCGCCCGACCCCACCCCGCCCGCCCCCACCCCCCCCCCCCCCCGCGCGGGGCCCGCTG
>NZ_JBGFTU010000038.1:0-11933 GCF_041276425.1 Kineococcus halophytocola
CACGGTCCGACGTCATTCGGCGCTGGGATACTTGACGCCGCGGGAGTTTGAGTTAGGGTATCGGCATCTAGACGAGATCGCGCAACTTGCAGCTTAATCCCGTGTCCACGAAACCGGGAACGCTCCAACCACCCGCCAGAGCTGGGAGACGCTCACCTCGGGTGGGCCAGCTTGGTGCAGAGCTACCGACGAGCAGTCCGGGACCGGCACAGCCTGACTGCTGACAACCTCACCCACGCCTTGCTGGACATCGCGCTCCTGTTCCAGCAGGAGGCCGACTTCAACTCCGACTGGCTGACCTGGGTCCGAGACTTGCCAGGGCCGGAAGCGCAGTGACGCCATGACCCAGCGCGAGGCCATCGCTGCCTGGTGGCGCGAGGCCGACGAGCCCACCCGGCGCAGAGCGCTGCGCCTGGCCGAGGACGACCTCCTACCCGAGGACATGCAGCGCGGCCTGGTGAAGGCTGGCGTCACCGTCGTCCCCCTGGGACGGTCCGGCGTTGACCTGGGACCGCTGGGCTACCTGCAGCCCGACGCGCTGGTGGACTTTCTGGCCGACCAGCGCTGAGTCCGATGGGTGTTCACGTCCCCCCCGGCACCAGGCCGCTGAGCGCAGGCACTCCCCCGGCTGCAGGCCGTGGGACGGCTTGAGGCTCGTGGGCCGCACGACGGCGCTCACGCCGCCGACGTTGAGCGGTCGTGGACTCCTGCAGGGTCTGCGTCAGCACGACCTGACGGGAGCACAGGACGCACGAAGACCGGACCTCGGCTGCGTCCCCGAGACGCATCCGCTCAAGATCCACCCACGCCCGGGCGATGTCGTGGGCGATGAACAGGTGCTCATGGCCGGGGTCTGTGGGGTTGGGGGCGTCCACAGCTTGAGTATGTTCGGCAGCCCTGACATCAAGATGTCAGTGGCCACCCGGAGTTCGAGTTGAGGGGTGTGGAGCGCTGCCCGGCACTGCCGACGGTGAACAGGTAGCATGGATCATTCCACGAAGAGACGGGATCGCGGTCTTGCCGGGAAGCTTCGGTCGCGACCCTCGTCTACTTCGTGGTGCCTCAACACCGCTACTGCTGCAACGGAAGGATCTCCGCATGAGTCCACGTACGGGCCACCTGCACCCGAACCGTACACACGTTAACATCGTAGACGAGAACCCTACGAACTGCGCAAGTTGCGACGAGTCGTTCGTCTTGTCGCATCTGGCTCACTTCGGCGTTGATGTGCCCGAAAGGCTCATGACGAGTCCGACTGCAGCAAGACTGCGCGAGGACCGTGAAGTGCTGCAGAGCTCCCCTGCGGGGGTCCTTCGATGACGACGTACGAACTTCTGCAGATCATCGTCGGGCTCGTCGTTGGCCTGCTCGGTGTCGCCGTTCAGGTCCCGGGCAGCCTCAAGGCGATGGCTGACCTTCGCCGTAAGGACGAAGCCGGCCAGGACGAGTTGGAGCAGAGGGAGTAGTCCTCCATGGGGGCCTGGCGTTGGCATGTCTAACGCCAGGCCTCCTGGCTCACCGCACCCAGCCGGTGCCCGTGGGCACCCGGTCAGGGCGGGGACGAGGACGACGCCGGCGCTGCTCGACCGACCAGAACCGCTGTCCCCAGCGCCGCGCGAACGCCTCAAGGTCGTCGTCGCTGTGGCAGGTCGCCAGCTCGGCGTCCTCGTCCATCGTCCACGGCTGCCCATGACGGGCAGCGGTGACCGTCGTGCGCGCCTGACGGGCACGCTGGGAGGTCGCGAGAGCGAAAGTCACCATTCGAGGATCGACTGGAACCCGTGAGGCCTTCACCGTCTGATGAGGATGGTTGCGACCCACCCGCCGTCGCTGAGTAGGACTTCTGCTGCGCTGGAGACTGCTGACTCCACAGCGTGTGACCCTTACGGGGGTCGTAACACCGGACTACGCGTCTTTGTCGTAGGGGGTCGGTACGCTGCATGGATCATGAGTGATCAGGGAGAAACGTCTCGGTTGACGGCTGAGGCGCGGGCTCGCGTCATCATCGACGGCCAGCTGACCGCAGCTGGCTGGCACGTCCAGGACCGTAAGGACGTCAACCTGTGGGCGGGCACCGGTGTCGCTGTCCGAGAGATGATCATGAAGCAGGGCCATGGCCGTGTCGACTACTTGCTGTACGTCGACCAGCACGTGGTGGGGGTCATCGAGGCAAAGGCTGAGGGCGCCACGCTCTCGGGTGTTGAGTGGCAGTCAGCGATGTACTCGACGGGCCTTCCTCCCGAGGTCCAGCTCTCCGTAACGACGGTCGACGAGCGCATCCCCTTCGTCTTCGAGGCCAGCGGCACCGAGACGCACTTCACGAACGGCTACGACCCCGACCCACGCTCCCGCCAGGTCTTCTCCTTCCCTAAGCCCGAAACGCTCGCGCGCATCATCCGAAACGCAGAGGCTGACCCCGAGCACCCGACTTGGCGGGCGAAGGTGCAGGTGCTCCCCGAGCTCGACGTCGAGCCGCTGCGACCGGCACAAATTGATGCCATCAAGGGACTCGAAAAGTCGCTGGCCAACCAGCACTTCGACCGCTCCCTCATCCAGATGGCGACCGGCGCCGGTAAGACCTACACCGCTGTGACGAGCTGCTACCGGCTACTGAAGTGGGGTGGCTTCAACCGCATCCTCTTCCTGGTCGACCGCAACAACCTGGCCGATCAGACAATCGCGGAGTTCCAAAACTACCGAGCACCTGACGACAAGCGCCGCTTCACCGAGATCTACAACGCTGACAAACTGACCGGTGCTGGCGCCCTGGGCAGTACCCACGTTGTCGTCTCGACCATCCAGCGTGTCTTCAGCATGATCAAAAATGGCAAGGCTGTCGAGGGCGACGACCCCGTCGACGAGTACATACCCGACAAGCCGGTCGAGGTGGAGTATCGCGCAGAGCTCCCCCCGGAAGTCTTCGACCTCATCATCGTGGACGAGGCCCACCGCTCCATCTACGGCGTGTGGCGTGAGGTCCTGACCTACTTCGACGCCCACATCGTCGGCCTGACGGCAACGCCGGGGAAGCAGACGTTCGGCTTCTTCAAGCAGAACCTCGTGTCCGAGTACACCTATCCACAGTCTGTGGCCGACGGCGTCAATGTCGACTTCGATCTGTACAAGATCGTCACCGAGGTCACCCAGGGTGGCTCGAAGATCGAGGCCGGCACTGTCGTGCCGACCGTTGACCGCCGGACACGTAAGCAGAAGCTGGTCGAGCTGGACGAGGATCTTGAGTACACCGGCAAGCAGCTTGACCGCGCGGTGACGTCCACCTCGCAGATCCGCCTAGTGCTCGAGACGTTCCGCGATAGACTCTTTGCCGAAATCTTCCCCGGACGCACGACCGTGCCCAAGACGCTGATTTTCTGCAAGGACGACGCGCACGCCGAGGAGGTCGTCACGACCGTCCGCCAGGTCTTCGGCAAGGGCAACGACTTCGCCGCCAAGATTACCTATGGCGCCAAGGACCCGAAGAAGGCGCTGCAAAGCTTCCGCACCTCGGCGACCATGCGCGTGGCCGTTACCGTCGACATGATCGCCACGGGGACGGACGTGAAGCCGCTCGAGTGCCTGCTGTTCATGCGCGACGTCCGCTCGGCGCAGTACTTCGAGCAGATGAAGGGCCGCGGGGCGCGCACCATCCCATCGGCTGACTTCCAGCTCGTCACCCCGGACGCCAAGGCCAAGACTCGCTTCGTGCTGGTCGACGCCATCGGCGTGACCGACCACACCTTCGTCGAGCCGCCCCTCAACCGCGACAAGTCCATCTCACTGAAGAAGCTGCTCGACAAGGCTGCGATGCTGCAGCTGACTGAGCCGGAAGCGGCAACGCTGGCCTCACGCCTCGCAGCGCTGGAGCTGCAGCTGACCCCCGCCGAGCGGAATGAGCTGAACGGCGTGGCCGGCGAGCCGGTCAAAGACATCGTGCGTGGCCTCGTCGATGCCGTGGACCCCGACCGTCAGGCACAAGTGAAGGCGACCGCAGTCGACCCGGACCAGGCGATCCGCGGCCTCATCATCGACGCGACGCAGCCGCTGGCTGCCAACCCGAGCCTTCGTACGCGAGTCCTAGAGATGCGCCAGGCCAAGGACCGTGTGATCGACGAGGTTACCGCTGACAAGTTGGTCAGTGCCTACGGCGAGGTTGATCCTGACCGAGCCAAGTCGATCGTCGAGTCCTGGGCCAAGTACGTCGAGGAGCACAAGGACGAGATCACCGCGATCCAGGTGATGCAGGAGGCGAAGGGCCGCCGTGTGTCCTTCGAGGACATCAAGCAGCTGGCTGATCGCATCCAGCGACCACCGCACTCCTGGACACCCGAGCTGCTGTGGGCCGCATACGAGGCCGTTGACGCCGGCAGCGTGCGCAAGAGTCAGGCACACACCCTGACTGACCTCGTCGCGCTGCTGCGGTTCACCATGGGGGTCGATGAAGAGCTGGTCCCGTACGCGGAAGTTGTCCGTGAGCGGTACGCAGCGTGGCTGGTACAGCAGGAACAGGCGGGTGTGGTGTTCAACGACGACGAGCGCTGGTGGCTCGATCGCATGGCCAAGGTGATCGCAGCCTCCGCGGAGATTACTGAAGAGGTCCTAGAAGATGCTCCCTTCGCTGAGCGCGGAGGGATCGATGGAGCCTTGGCATCGCTGGGGGATCAGACTGGGCACCTTATCGCGGAATTGAATGAGCGGCTCACTGCATGATTGGAAGCATTGCGTGGCGTAGGCTCACAATGGCTGACCTCCTCTTGCCTCTCTCGAACCGAAAAAAGGTTCAGCAAGGCAAAAGTCCGCAATGCCATAAGGAGCCCGCAGCGCCTGGAGCATGGGGCGTACTGAAGACGACAGCTATCCAGGCCGGCGCCTTCGATAGTCGCCACAATAAAGCACTCCCGACATCCATGACGCCCGACCCGGCGCTTGAGGTGGAAGCGGGCGACCTCGTCATGACCTGCGCTGGTCCCCGGGCGAGGTGTGGCGTCCCTTCGCTGGTTAGAGAGGTCGCGCCGCACATACTGCTGTCGGGGAAAATGTATCGATTTAGGGCTAACCCGGATGTGATCTCAGCGAAGCTCCTTGAGCTTCTCCTCTTGTCTCCCGTCATTCAAGACCGAATCGACGGACTCAAGACTGGCATCAGTGAAAGCGGCCTGAACCTCACGCAAGATCGCTTTCTAAGTATGCCCATCGACATCCCCGCGCTTGGCGATCAGCGGCGATTGACGGAGTTCATTGAGGCGCAGCTGTCACATTTGGAAGCTGCGGGTGCGTACCTCAGTTCGGCACTAACATCCAATCGCCAGTTAAGCAGAGTTCGAGCGGTGAACCTGCTAGCGACGGACGAGTCCGTGCCGCTTAGTTCCTACGTCCAACGAATCGAAGCGGGCAAATCTTTCGGCAATAGCACGCGACGCGCCGATCCGGACGAGTGGGGGATCATTAAAGTCAGTGCGATGACTTGGGGGACATTCGACGGGAACGAAAACAAATATGTAGACGCGGAACGGGTGGATCGACGTTACGAGATCCAAGACGGAGATCTGTTGGTCAGTAGAGCAAACACATCTGACTATGTCGGCGCATCCGTGCTCGTGCAAGCCCCACGACCTAGACTCCTCTTAAGCGACAAAAGCCTGCGCCTCAAGTTAAATTCTGGGGTCTGCGCAGGGTGGCTACAGGGCGTATTGTCAATGCCGGAAGTGCGTCGTCAAATTAGCGCTTTTGCAACCGGAACCAAAGATAGTATGCGCAATATCTCTCAAAACAGGCTACTTTCTATCGAAGTTCCATTCGTAGCCTCGGGTAGCGATCAAAGGGCTTTATACGCGCAACTGACGCGCATTCGCCAAGATGAGCAAGAAACGCAATCGAGTCTCGACGTGGCATCGAGGCGCGCCACCTCATTGAGGTATCAGATCGCCACCTCGCTGCTACAACCCAGGACAGGTACGAAATGAGCATCAATACTCGACAGCTTGTCGATAAGCTTTGGTCGTACTGCAATGTTCTCCGCGACGACGGTGTGGGTACAATTGAGTACACGGAACAGCTGACCTATCTGCTCTTCCTCAAGATGGCACATGAACGCGCGACACGGGCAATTAGGCCTGAGCAGATTGTTCCCGAGCAGTTGTCATGGCAGAAGCTGCTGGACAAGAGCGGCGATGCCTTAGAGCTGCAGTATCGGCATACACTGGAGCAGCTCGGCTCCCAAGCCGGAGTCCTGGGTACCGTCTTTCGAAAGGCGCAGAACCGCATTCAAGACCCGGCCAAGCTCCGCCGTCTGATCACTGACCTGATCGACAAAGAGAACTGGTCGGCTACCGGAACAGACATCAAGGGCGACGCCTATGAAGAGCTACTGTCACGCGGCGCTGAGGACATCAAATCGGGCGCCGGCCAGTACTTCACGCCACGGCCCATCATCCAGGCGATGGTCGACTGCGTGCAGCCCACGGTCGACGACACGGTCATCGACCCGGCCGCCGGCACGGGCGGCTTCCTTCTCGTAGCTCATGACTACGCGGCTCAGCACGCTGAGGAGCTGACGCCGACGCAGCGTAAGCACCTGCAGAACAATTTCGTACATGGCGTCGAGCTCGTCGACGGCACTGCGCGCCTGGCTGCGATGAACATGATCCTCCATGGCATTGGTACGCCCAGCGGCGAGAGCCTCATCGACGTCCGCGACTCACTCATTGCTCCTCCGTCAGAGAAGTGGTCAGTCGTCCTTTCCAACCCACCGTTCGGGCGCAAGTCGTCCTTGCGGATGGTCGGCGCTGATGGCGTGGAGGTGAGTGAGGACCGCGAGATCGAGCGTCAGGACTTCATCGCGACCACGGCCAACAAGCAGCTGAACTTCGTCCAACACATCTGCACCATTCTCGACATGCACGGCCGTGCGGCGGTCGTGCTGCCAGATAACGTGCTGTTCGAGGGCGGAGCCGGCGAGGTTATCCGCAAACGGCTGCTGAACGACTTCGAGCTGCACACGATGCTGCGTCTGCCTACCGGCATCTTCTACGCGCAGGGTGTCAAGGCGAACGTACTGTTCTTCGATAAGCGGCCCGCCCGTCCAGGCCAGCCCTGGACTGAGAAGCTGTGGGTGTATGACCTGCGGACCAACCAGCACTTCACGCTCAAGCAGAACCAGCTGACGCGCAAGCACTTGGACGAGTTCGTGCAATGCTATGCGCCAGGTAAGCACCGCTCGGAACGCGTCGAGGCTGAACGCTTCAAGGCGTACACCTACGATGAGCTCATCAAGCGCGACAAGGTGAACCTCGACCTCACATGGCTCCGGGATGAGTCACTCGAGGACCTTGACAACTTGCCCGCGCCGGAAGTGATCGCTCGGGAGATCGTTGAGGATCTTACTGCTGCCTTGGCGGAGTTCGAGGCGGTCGCAGCGGCGCTTGAGGCTCGCGAGCCATAGCCACACCGATCGACCCGCCCGGCGTGCAGGCGTCTCGGCCAAACCGATCGAGACAAGGGCTGGTCGAACACGCGTTCGGGTGGTATAAATGGTGGCATGTCGTCGTACCCGACTTCGCAGGACGTGCTGGATGATCTTGGCGACAAGGTCGTCAATGCGCTGGCTACAGCGCTCGACAGAGCCAGTGCCGACCTCCGCGAGTACCGGGCCTGGAAGCCGGGTCACGTGGCCGCCATGACCAAGAGGGGCCTGGCCAACTACCTGCACGACCGGATCATGGACCACGTCAGTCAACTGCTCGATGACGACTCATCCGTGCACGTCCCGCGGACCGAGCCGACGCGCGACATCACCATCGGTCTCCGGTACCGGATCCGGATCAAGAAGCATGACAACGTTGGGCGCGTGGCAACGTATCCGACGCAGGGGGCTCTGGGCTTTTTCCTCCAGACTCCGACGCTCCTCGGCCTCATCGGCCTCGGTGAAACCAAGCTCTGCGTCGGCTATGAGTGGGACAACGACCTGGGAGTCATGGCCCGCTCTGTAGTGTCGTTGCACGATGGGTATGAGGACCCGCCCGTGTGGGTAGTCGACCTGCCCGCAGCCACGCCCCAGGCTGGGACCGGCGTTACTGTTCCGGTGCCTCCGGCCATTGGGCCCAGAGCTCCCGTCATCGACATCTCGCCGAAGCTCGGCGACAACCGCGAGGAGAACGAAGACCAATGAGCAGGCTCGGCGAAGTCATCGAGACTACTCGCCGGGCACGTGGATTCACGCAGGCGCAGTTGGCTGAGCGAGCTGGTGTAACGCAAGGTGCGCTTTCTCGGTACGAGAAGGACCTGCGCGCGCCGGACGACGAGACCGTGCGGTCAATTGCTGAAGCCCTTGGGGTCACTCCGCGTTTTCTAGAGCACGCTGGACGGCCCCAGGCAGCCATGGCAGTCGATGCCCACATGCGGCGTCGTGCGACTGCGAAACCCACCGTCTGGCGCCAACTTGAAGCAGAGCTGAACGTCCTCCGTATGCACGCAAGCATGATCTTCGAAGACGTTCACTTGCAGTCTGAGCAGAGGATTCCGACATTCGATTCGTGGGAGATGCGGCCTGCCGACGCTGCCCGTCTCGTTCGGATGCAGTGGCGGATGCCTATCGGGCCAGTTCGCTCCCTCACACGTTGGCTTGAGTCCGCAGGTTGTCTGATCATCGAGAGGGATTTCGGCAGTGCGCGCGTAGATGGCTTGTCTCAGTGGGTGGGAGACGTTCCTGTCATTTTCATGAACAGCGCCGCACCAACCGACCGTAAGCGACTGACTATGGCCCATGAGCTCGGGCACCTCGTGTTGCACAGCGACCAGATCTCTGCGGATTTGGAGGACGAAGCGGACGAGTTCGCAGCAGAGTTTCTGATGCCGATGGACGTCATTCGCCCTCAACTGCGATCGCTGCACATCAGTCGTCTCGGGGACCTGAAAAGGGACTGGGGCGTCTCAATGCAAGCTCTTGTCGAGCGCGCATACCGGGAAGGCCTTATGACTGCCGCAGCCAGGACCAACTTCTACAAGACGCTTTCGGCCAAGGGTTGGAGAGTTGCTGAGCCATTCAGTGACGAACTGACTCCCGAGCACCCAGAACTTCCAGCTCAGATGGGCGAGGCGCTGACAGCAAAGGGCCTGGATCCGCAGGATATTGCGGAGATCGCAGGCTTCCATAGCGCGGCCGACAACGTGCTTCTTCCAGTGCCTGAGTCGAGGCGCCTGCGCCTGATGTAATGAAGCGCCCCGCGCAGCAGCGCGGGGCGCTTCATACCAGGGGTGCCTTGATCAATCCCGGCGCTCACTCAGGGCTCCGGTGACTTACGATGTCTACTCGGCGAGGGGTCGGCTCTTTCGCCCTAACCGCGGTCCCGGACGGCGCGAACGGCGCATGGCCTTCGCCATGTAACCCGCGGCGGCGCGAAGGTGCTTCGGATTGTGGGTGAAGTACCCCAACCCGCGATTGCAGGCTGCGCACAACAGTCCCCTCACACAGTTGCCGCAAGCTCGCTGCCCCGGACAGCAGTCGTGGTCGTGGTCCACGGCTAACACCTTCCAGCGCTGGCTCGGGTCGTGCGGCTCCTCGCAGATGGCGCACGCGCCTTTCTGCGCTGCGAGCATCGTGTCGTACTCGCCCGGCAAGAGGCCGTACTTGTTGTCCCGCAACTGACGACGGAACGCATCGGTTGTCGTGTATGCGGCCATATAGGCCGCCTTGGCCTGCTTCTGTTCAGGGGTGGCGTTGCGCCGCAACTCAGCGGCGTAGGCGTTGAGGCACTCCTTGCATCGAGCCTTGACGCCGCGCCACCCCTTGTTGTCGGGGTTGAACGCGTCCAGGGGCTTGACCTTTTCACAACGTCGACACGCCTTGTACCCCGCCGCGATATCTTCGCGCCGGTAACCCGCAACTCCCTTGCAGGTCTTACAGACGGTCTCGCGCCCCTTGCTCTTGTTCCTGTCAGCGCGGAAGAAGTGCAGCGGATGGACCTCCTTGCATCGCCGGCAAACCTTGAAGTCCCCTTCCGGATCGACGATGCGAGGCTCCCTGACGCCGCTGCAGGTCTTGCAGTGCGGGAACCGGCCAAGCCGACCGGTTGTGGCCTTCCAGAAGGCCTCGAGCGGCTTCTCCTCGGCGCAGGTTGCGCACTGCTTGGTGGCTGGCGCACTGCCGCCTCCGCCCGTAGTCACTCTGTGCCTCCATGATCCGCTCTGTAGGATGTGTGGCAAACCCGTTGTGTCGCATGTGCTTTACGGCACTAAGTGGCTGCGGTCGGGATGCTACTCATAGGTCTGTAGACCTACAAGTAGCAAGACGTCAGCGTGGCCGTCGTCATGGAGGGAGACCTGCAGCGCACCGTGGGGCGCAACCTGCGGCGCTACCGCCTACAGCGAGGTCTCAGCCAGGAAGCTTTCGCTGACGTCGTCGGCGTCCACCGCACCTACATGGGCGGATTGGAGCGAGGCGAGCGCAACATCACCCTGATCGGACTGGAGCGGCTCGCAGAAGCCATCGGCCAAGACCCGTTGACGCTGCTCGGCGCGGGCGCCAACCAAGATCCACCGATCGAGTAGCGTCCAGCCCTAGCGGATGGGTGATCCATCTCGGACACTTCCGGCGTGACCGTGATCGCAGACCTCACCCGCCAGGCCATCGTCGCTGAGCTCACTCGCTACAAGCGGGGTGACCTCGCCATTGAGGTCTGGACCGCCGGACACCCTCGCGCACACGTGGGCCGGGTCAACCATGTCGATGAGCAGCTACTTGTCCTCACGGACGCGCGCTCTTCGCTCATCACCCTCGTCCTGGACCACGTCATTGGCTGGACCTTCGCTTCCGCCGAGTCCACGAAGGAGCAGCAGACGCCGACCCCAATGAGGAGAGCGGGCCGTTGGTTCAGCCGACGTTGAGCCCGTGACAGCAACGCTGCTGCCGGGCGCTAACGCAGGAGCGACCGGCGTCGGGACTGACGCTGGCTAGCCTCCAACGCCTCCAGACGCCGAACGGTGTCCGCCAGCGCGTCCTGCGTTGCCTTGAGCTCCCTGGACAGCGCAGTGACTCGATTGCGCTCGGTGTTGAGAGCGAACTGCGTCTCCAACAGCCGTCCATGATCTTTGAGCTGCTCCTCCCACATGAAGCCGATCGACGTCGCCCGGCTGCCGTTCTCGCCGAGTCGCGTCTGCTCGTAGATCGGCTTCCCCAAGGCACTGGACGTCAAGCCACAGTCGCGGCCTTGCTCGCCCATCCCCTCCCCGCGGGCGCGCCTCCGCCCCGTCGCCCACACAAGGGCCCAGAGGATGACGGCCACCGTCCACAGCGAGATCAAGAGGGGGATGAAGATGCTCTGTGGCATGCCCGAAGACTAGAGATGGCTACGCCCCCCGACCAGTGCTGCCGCTCGCCAGCACAGGCAGCTCGGCCTTCGTCGAGTGTCCGATGGGGATGGCACTGTGCGATGCCATGGAGACGACGCGCTCAGTCCTGGCACCGTGGAGGCTCATCCTCGACGAACAGGACGAAGACCCACTGCCCAGCCGTCAACAGCAGTGGGCTTTCGTCGACGTTCCGGCCGCGGTCGCTGCGAAGGCTCTGGCCCTGGCCGCCCCGTCTCTAGCGACGGGAAGAGGCAACGGGGCCCCACCCGCAAGCTGGCTCGTCGAGCAGGCCGCCACCCGGCACGGTCGGCTCTGCGGCTCGCTTGACAGCCGCACGGGCTTTCTCCGCTTCGACACAATCTGCGTCGACCAGGAGGCTGCCGAGGGTCTCCTGCACGCGGTCGAGGCCGCGTGGCCAGCAGACGCTCCCCACCTGAAGTCAGCGCTCGAGCTCGCGGAAGGGTGGACCGTTCCCGATTCGGTGGACACTCGGATTGGCTGCCTGACCTGAAAGTAGGCGGTAGCAATGGGCTCGACCCGACGACACTTCACCGATGAGTACAAGATCCAGGCGGTAGCCTGCGTCCTGG
>NZ_JBGFTU010000039.1:0-10415 GCF_041276425.1 Kineococcus halophytocola
CGGGTTCCGCAACTTCGCGAACTACCGGATCAGGATCCTGCTCGCTGCTGATGGCACCCGTCCCTGGCGGACCCGACGGAAGAAGAAGAGGTCAGGCTGAACTTCCCACCATCAGATCCGAAGAGCCGATAATGGACGAGATAGTCTGTTGCAGGGCCTTGCTTGATGGAGATGACTTCCAAGACAGCCTCATTCAGGTCAGCTTGATCGCCCGGAGGTTCTTGCTCGATCTTGATGAGTACGAGCTAGCCGAGTTGGCAATCACTTCCTCAGGGCACCCGAGTCCGCAAGTACGCCAATGCGTTCTAGGTGGAGCCAATGCCGGAGCTGACGCCACCGACTTTTTTGCTGCTCTGTTGATGCTGGAACGACCCGTACGGCGCGCATTGGGGCCTCGGCGTAACCTTTGGAGGCGGTTCTACCGGCGACGCCGCGGCCTTCTGGTGCAGGTGGCTGGATATGAAACCAATGTTCCAATGTCTGCATTGGAGGGGGAAAGAGTATTGAATGTAGAGAGGTTGCAGAGCCTGATGGATGTTAGTAGGAAGTAGGCAGAAGAGGACCCGCTCCAGTCGTTGGGGAGGCATGACTCATCTGTTAGAGCCGGCCAGCCCCGCAGGGGGTCGGAGTGGACTACGCCGCGGTGCGGGCCAGGGGAGCGCCTACAGGCCAAGCTGGGTGGCGGCGTTGTCGGTCCAGGCCTGCTGCACGCGGACGTAGGTGCCCAGGGTGGCCAGGGAGCGGTGGCGGGTCTGGTGGGCGATGGCGCGGTCGGAGGCTCCGCGCAGGTGGGCGTAGGTGACGAACCCGGCGCGCAGGCTGTGGGCGGAGTAGGTGGTGGCGTCCAGCCCTGCGCGGGTGATGGCGGCTTGGACGAGGGCGTTGATGGAGCCGGGGTTCAAGGCGGTGGTGCTGGCGCGGTTGTTCTTGCCGACGCCGCGGAAGACCGGGCCTTGCACGATGCCGGCCAGGGACAGCCACTGCTGCAGTGCGGTGACGGGGCAGCGGTCGCGGTTGGCGGCGCGGGGGAGGACGACCAGTTCGGTCTCCTCACCGGTCTGGTTGGTCTTGGAGCGGGGCAGGGTCAGGACGAGGCCGTTGGGGTGGTCGTCGATGTCCTCGACGGCCAGGGCAGCCAGTTCGCTGCGGCGCAGGGCGGCGACGAAGCCGACCAGGAGCAGGGCGCGGTCGCGGGTGCCGGCCAGGTCCGGCTCTGCGGGGCGGCCGGGGGTCTTCCAGGTCTTGGTGGTGGGGCAGGCGTCCAGGACGTCGAACAGGTCCGGTGGCATGAGGGGGGTGGACTGCTCGACGGGTGCGCCGTGGGTGCGGCGGATGCCTTCCCAGACGGCCACGACGCGGGCGTGGCCGGTGGGGTCGGGCAGGTTGCGCAGCTGGTGGGCGAACTTCAGCGCCGAGATGCGCCGGCTCATGGTGCCGACCTTGGCGCCGGCCTGGGCCAGCTCGGTGAGGTAGCCGGTGATGGCTGCCGGTGCGGCCGGCAGTGGTTGGTGTCCGTGGTGGCCGCACCAGCTGGTGAACTCTCGCCAGTCCGAGCGGTAGCCGCGGACGGTGTTGGCGGCCCGGGCGGCGTCGACGTACTGGGCTTCGTCCTCGGTCAGCGGGACGTCGTCGAGCAGTCGCATCGCGTCGGTCTCTGGTACGCCCGCGACTGTGTCGTGCTGGTCGGCCGGCCACCTGTCACGGGCGACGGCGCGATGGTCAGGACGCGACGTGGTGGGGAGGCGGTCGTGGTGCGGCACCGGCTCAGGATACGTCTATAGCATGCGATTCTCTACATTATCGCATGCGGTAGATGCTCCTCTCTGCCCCTCGCCCTCCGCCGCGCTCAGCCACGTCGTCGTCAACGACGGACGAACGGACGAGTCGGACTCTCCTTGTCCAGACCGTCTCTTTATGACCAAGCCGCAGGTGTTGACGCCGGGTAGCGGTCAGGCGTGGTGGGCTCTGCGCTGATCGGCCCTCTCTGACGGATCGCCACGGCGCCTCGATCACCAAGGGCTAGGGCCCTAGTTCTTTCAGGTCATCTTATGAGAAACCTGAGTATCCGTGTCGCGCTGATGTCACTGTGAGCAGGTTGTAGTGACTCTGAGTGATAGGTAACGTCATGAGGCAAGCACGCGGAACGTGGGCTTCGGATGTCGAAGCGACCCGGTGGGCGCGACGTGCCTGCCGAACTGTGCTGGCTTGGACCATCGCCGTAACGGTTGGCCTCGGGGCCATCACCTGGGTGGCGCCAGATGACGCGGTCGCTGCTCCTAACACCGAGGCCGATGCAGGCGCTGACCGAAACGCGAGCTCGGCCCCACCCACTGCCTCCCTGTCCAGCGACACTCTCGCCTACGACAGCACCCTCTTCATCAACCCAGGCAGTGACCTGACCGTCACCGGCTCAACGACGCAGGACCTCTCGGTGTCCACGACTGAGGGCAGTGGACAGTCCCCCACCAGCACCATTCAACCATCAACCGGCAGTGGAAGCAGCCTGCAGTCGACCAACGTGGCCGGTGAGGCCTCGGTGTCTGCTTCCACCCAGAACTGGTCCACCCAGCAGAGTGCCGACAAGGCCGTCGACGGCGTCGCTGACGGCTACCCCGGAGATGCCACCAAGGAATGGTCTACCACCACCGAAGGCACCGGGGCCTGGCTGCAACTGGACTGGACCCAACCGGTCACCCTCGACCGGGTCACCCTGTTCGACCGGCCCAACGCCGATGACAACATCACTGCCGCCCGGCTCGTCTTCGCCGACGGCTCCACCGTCGCCGTCGGCGCGCTGCAGACGACCGGTGCAGCCACCACGGTGACCTTCTCCGCCCGGGCCACCACCAGTTTGCGCCTTGAGATCACCGGCGTTGGCCCCGCCACCCGAAACGTCGGCCTGGCCGAACTCCAAGCCTGGACTCCGCAAGACACCACCTCCCCCACCCCGGACCCGACTGCTGAACCCCCTGCCGAACCCACTGCCACGCCCAGCCCAGCCCAGCCATCGCAAAATGTGGCCGGTGAGGCCTCGGTGTCTGCTTCCACCCAGAACTGGTCCACCCAGCAGAGTGCCGACAAGGCCGTCGACGGCGTCGCTGACGGCTACCCCGGAGATGCCACCAAGGAATGGTCTACCACCACCGAAGGCACCGGGGCCTGGCTGCAACTGGACTGGACCCAACCGGTCACCCTCGACCGGGTCACCCTGTTCGACCGGCCCAACGCCGATGACAACATCACTGCCGCCCGGCTCGTCTTCGCCGACGGCTCCACCGTCGCCGTCGGCGCGCTGCAGACGACCGGTGCAGCCACCACGGTGACCTTCTCCGCCCGGGCCACCACCAGCTTGCGCCTTGAGATCACCGGCGTTGGCCCCGCCACCCGAAACGTCGGCCTGGCCGAACTCCAAGCCTGGAGCACTACCTCGGCTCCGGTGTCGATGAACGTTGCCGGTTCAGCAGCTACCTCGGCCTCGAGTGAGGATTACAGCACCGGCCAGGTCGGGCAAAAGGCCATCGACGGAGTCGCTGACGGCTATCCCGGCGACTACACAGCCGAGTGGGCCACAGATGGTGGCGGTGCCGGCTCCTGGTTGCAGCTCGACTGGGACAATCCGGTCACCACGGACCGGGTTGTTCTCTTCGATCGGCCCAACAGCAGCGACAACATCACCGCCGCCCGACTCGTCTTCGCCGACGGCTCCACCGAGGCCGTTACTGCTCTTGACAACGCCGGCGCCGGGACCACCATTACTTTCCCCGCTCGGTCTACTTCAAGCCTGCGCCTGGAGGTGACCGAAGTCAGCTCTACCACCGGCAACATTGGTCTGGCCGAAATGCAGGTGTGGACTCCCGGTCAGACTTCGACCGTCCAACCCGCTCCTACCTCGGGTCCGACTGCCTCCCCGACCGCGTCTTCTCCTGCATCCCCCACTACACCACCTACTACGTCTCCTGCCGCTGGGCCCAGCGCCTCTCCGACGACGAGCCCGACTGTCGAGCCCACACCTGAAACCAGTGGGCGGCCGATTGCGGTGGATTCATTCGACTTCGAAGTCCGCACAGGCAACGACGAGGAATCCAGCACTGTCGTCCTGACGCAAAAGATTCCTGCCACTTACTATGAGGAAAGTGGCAGCTCCTACATCATTGACTACGCCGAGTGGACCATCCCTGCCGCCACTTTTCAGGACGCGGCAGCCTTCGCCGTCCGCGTCCGGGCCGTCAACGCCGCCGGAACGGGCAACTGGAGTGAATTCGCTCGGGTCAACATCAACACCCCCCCGGCTGTACCGACCCTGAGTTCCCCCACTGACGGGGCCCGCGTTAGTGGGACACGGCTGGATGTCAGTGCCATATTGCCCGGCTCTTTCTGCGGAACTGGTCAGGCCGCCCTCCTAGACCACTACGGCAACGTCGTGGACAGCCGTGACACACTCTATGGCTGTGGTGCCAACCGCGTTGTTACCACCGCACTCAACTTTCCCAGCTGGGCTGAAGCAGGGGACTATACCTGGCAGATGCGGTCTAACAACTCGACCGCACAATCAGAGTGGGCCTCCCAGGCACTGCACTACACCACCCCGCCGAGCCTGTTCTACGGGGTCAGCTACGAGATCGTCGACCGACACGTTCATCTCACTTGGAAAACCCCTTACTTCACCGGTGGCTTGACCGTCGATCGCTACGACATCATCGTCGACGACGCCGCCACACCCATCAGCGTTGCCGGTAATCTCTTGCGCACCGACCTGGGAGAATTGTCACTGAACCAGGCCCACCGCATCCAGATTCGCGGGAGCAACGCCGCTGGTGACGGACCGTACTACCCGGTCTCGATCTACCCCACCGTTCCCGCGCCCGGGACTCCCGGCGACTTGACTCTGACGTGGAACGGCCAGACTCCCACCCTGACGTGGGACGCCCCCAGCTCCGCTTCCGGATTCCCCGCCACCAGTTATCTCGTTGAGACCACGAACTACCAGCCGTGGGAACAAACGACCGTCAGCGTCGTTGACACCCGGGTCCAGTTGCCTGATGTTCCCTACGGTCAGGACCGTCAGTACCGTGTATTCGCGGTTAACGAGGGTGGGCGCAGTCAGCCCGTCGGTACCGGCGGCCGTCCTGTCCGAGCACCGGACGCACCGACCGATGTGCGTACGACCCTCGCTGACAGTGGTATGGAGGTCTTCTGGACGCCGCCGGCCTTCGACGGTGGCTCTGCCGTCCATAGCTACCTCGTGACGGCTTCCCCCGGCGGGGAGCAGGTCACCGTCTCTGGAACCACCCACGCTGTCATCCGCGGACTCACTAACGGCACCGCCTACACCTTCACTGTGGCAGCGATCAATGACGTCGGAATGGGCCCCGACTCGACGCCGTCAGCTGCACGCACCCCGACCAGCGAGAGCGTCGACTCCGACGATGACGGTCTTCCCGACGTACTGGAGGACAAGGCCGGCAGCGACCCCCTGTTGGTCGACTCAGACGGTGACGGGCTCAGCGACGCTGAGGAAGTCCTCTCGCTGGCCGCTTACACCAACCCTACTGTGGTCGACACTGACAACGACGGCATCAGCGACGCCGATGACGACGCCGACAGCGACGGCCTGAGCAACCGCGCCGAACTCAACCTTGGCACCAATCCCGCCAACCCCGACACCGACGGTGACACCCTCACCGACGCCGTCGAAACTACTCAGAATTCTCCCAGCGACGCACTGTTAGCTGACACCGATGCTGACGGCATTGACGACAGCGCCGAACTCAGCCTGGGTTTGGACCCGCGTAAACCTGACTCCAACGACGACGGTGTTCTTGACGCGCACACGTCGGTGACCGTCACCCTTCGCGACCGCGCCGCCCGCCTGGGCAACCCCATCAACTCGGGTAGCTCAGGTGACGCCGGAAGCACCGTTAGCTCAACCGGAGACCTGTCGATCTCTTCGGTGCGATCCTCGACTGCTGCGTGGGTCGACACAGACAATGAGGCCGCGGACAACAATACCTTCGTCGACGTCAGCGCCACCATCACGGGGGCCGCTGCGAGTACAGCTGACCTGCAGATCACCGCACTTCCGGCCGCCGCGGTACCAGGAATCCGCTCGGCGACGGCAATGATTTCACTTTCCGACACAACGGAAAGTGTTGCCGGCACAGATGGCGGCACTCAGACGGAGAACTTTTTCCTACCTTCGGCGGTTTCCGATCAGCTGGTCGATTCCCAGGAACCGTCGACGTCCTCGTCCTCGTCCTTGTCTTTGATGTCCGGTGGGTCCCCCCCAACAGCTCAGCCCTCATCTTCCGGTATCTCGGCGGCGCTTACGCTGGCCACCCCAGGCTTGACCGGTGACGAGATGGCGCGCCTACGCCCCATCGCCTGGGATGAAAAACAAGGCGAGTGGAAGTTCGTTAACAACAACGTATCCATCTCCACCGCCGAAAACACCATTACTATCCACTCCGCCGAACTAGGCTTGCGCTACGCCGTTGTCGACCTCGACGCCTGGCGCGCCACCGTCACCTCCTGTGACCCCGCAACCACCACGGGCGGCGCGCCGATCGACTTGGAGATTGTTCTCGATCAAACCCTTAGCGTTCGACGTCAGGACCCTACCGGGGAACGGTTCCGCGCCGCCGCCGCTGTCGTAGCCAGCCTGCGCCCCGGTGACGAGGCTGCGATCCGCTCATTTACGGTCACCACAGCCGACTTCGGCACCGGTCCGAGCGCTGATGGCATCCCCTTTGAAGGTCCCTACGACTCGGTCAAGGCCAACTCCTTGAGCCATGCCCAGTACGTCTTGACTACCCTGCAGAACGGGCCGGTGTACCCGGCCGTGAACTGGTACCCCTACGACGACACCGCAATGTATCAGGCCCCCGGCTATTCTTTTGGGGCACAGAGCTTCTTCTGGAAACCCTTCCGGGGGGAAGAACCCAGCGACCGAGAACGGCGTGCTGCCTGGCACCGTAATGGCGGCGACTTCTTCCCCGAACAAGACCTCAACGATCCCTGCCGTATCCATGCTGTTCTCTTCGTCACCGACGGTCAGCTGACCCCCTTTAGCGCCGACGGCACGGTCACCGCCGACTGGACGCAAAGCGGCAACGACGGTTCTGCAGACGCCGGAAGTAGCGGAGAGGACGACGAATGGGGTGTGTCCAGTCACGGGGGCGCCAGCTTGCTTGGTCAAGCCGTGACCACCGAAAGCACCGCAACCGTCAGCACACCGTGCCGCCCGATCCACGTCCTTGATGTCGGCGCCGACGGCGGGCAGGACTGGCTGCGAGAGCTGGCTCAGCCCTGCAACGGGACCTATTCTTACGTGCCGGATGGTCTCGATCTGACGGACTGGATCCGGCAGGTCACACCTGCGCCTAACTTGGGAACCGACTACGACACTGACACTGACGGCGACGGCCTCACCGACTGGGTCGAAAGGCACGGCGTTCAAGCCGGATCTGTCCGAGGCCTGTTCACCTCCGACCCCACCAAGGTCGACACCGACGGTGACGGCCTCACCGATGCCGAGGAGATCGGCAAACCCTTCGCTGAAGCTGAGCTTGGGACACGCCAGGGGCCCGAGCCCATCACTACCTACCACCTCATTTCCAACCCCCGACGAGTCGACAGCGACAACGACGGGTTGCAAGACAGCGAAGAATTTGAACTGCACTCCCCTGCCCTGGCCGCCGACACCGATCGAGACGGCATCAAGGACGGTGAAGAGTTTCAATGGGGGACGCGCTGGCACGACGCCGACTCCGACGGCGACGGCAGGGACGACTGGTTCGAAACCCGATGGGTTGACGAGGGCTGGGACGCGACACGTTGGCAGGAGCCAGTCGACAAGTACCAGTACGTCAACGATTTCGCGCTAGGATTTCTGTGCGGGGACAACAGCGTTTGTGCTCGAGGAACCCTTGCCTGGCTTGCTGGGAACCTGGCCAGCAGTTACCTCGTGTTCGGGGACGTTCGCGACATCGTCGCCGCCGGCCTCGAACGGGACTGGGCCAACGTCGCTCTCGTGGGAGTCGGATTTGTCCCCTACTTTGGGGACACGACAGAGACCGTGGGCAAAGTTGTCAGGTTCATCCGCCGCATCACCACCGGGACCCCGGTCGCCCGAGCGGGAGTGCAGCTCCTCGCGATCCGCCCCACCCAGGTGAACAACGTCAAGCTTCAGGACGTCATCAAGCTTATCGAAAAGGTGGCAGGCGAAGATGCGGCACTGGCGGTCATCCGCCAAAGCTTCAAGGAACTCACCCCAAAGCTGGAAGCCGCCGGCATGAAATCCGACGAGATCGTCAAACTCATCTCCAACAACGACCCCGACCATCTGCTGCGCATGCTGCGGTTTTCCACACCGGATGCCAAACCACGAGTGGGCTACCTTGATGATCGTAGTGGTGGAACAGGGGAATTTATTCTGAGCAATTGGTTCGGAGGGAGCACTCAGAAAGAACGATTTACGACAGTCGCCGGGCAGGTTCGCTACCCCGACGTCCGAGTCCTGCAAGCAGACAGAACATTGCGTCTTTTGGAATCCAAGATTGGCGCTGTAAACCACAACACGGCTAACGCTAGGCAGATCGCAGCAGACGAGGCCATTATAGGATCAGGACGCGCTCATCCAGAATGGCACTTCTTTGCCAGCGCACACGGGTACAAGATCGGACCCAACCCCTTCCTCCTGCAGCTGCTGATCGACGCCCATATCCCGTTCTATGTCCATCTGCCATGATCAAAAAATCATACCGACGAAAAGGACCTCAGCATGGCAGCGATCTTCCCCGGTGACCTGGGGGCGACGGACCGCGTGCGTTACGCCGAGCGTGTCGAGGCCGCCGGCCCTGCCCTCCTGTCCGAATTGGCGACCTGGGTCGACAACACCTGGGAGGAATCGCGCCACGGTCCGCGCACCCAGCTGGACGGAACAGTGACCAGCATTACCCCATTGGTGACCTGGTTGTTCGACTTCGCTGACGCTGGGCTACCCGGCATCCCTCCGACGGTGCGCCGCTTCAACTGGATCCCGCCGGCACAACCCGATGTCGACGAGGATGTGACCGTCCGCCGCGACTATGCCGCGGCGGCGGTCGACGCCTACATCGCCGCCGTTCTGCTCCGCTACGACTCCGCGGCCCGCTGGCAGCCGCTACGCACCCCCGGACGCGTCCCGGATGTGTGGGAGGGGTGGCCCCACGTGTACGTCCACGGAACACCCGTGGACCTGGCCAGCGGGCCGTTGCTGAAGAAGTTTTTTGCCGACCGTCCCGGCGCGTCCGGTCACCCTCCGCGCGACCCCGTCTGGTTCACCAGGCAGCTGACCCGGCAGCTGCCCGCAGACGTCGTGGAGAAGGACCTGCCTGCCGACCCGACCTTCCTGCCCGCCCCAGGGCGGACGACGCCGGACCACCCCTGGGAACCGTTCGAGCCGTCGCCCACCCCGAAAGGTCAGCCGGCGACGCAGGCCGAGCAGAAGCAGCCGGTGCCCCGTCCCGCCGGCGCCGAGGACGCTCCCCGGCTCCGGCGCTGCCTCGAGGGCGACTTCGTGATGACCGTCGTGCAGGACCCCCGCATCACCGACGAGGGCTTCTTCGAGGTCCGCGAGAGCACGGCGACAGACACCAGGGACGAGTCCGAGGACGAGGACGGCGAGGGCGTGGACCAGGAGGAGGTCGACCTGATGCAGCTGGCCGAGGACGGCCCGGCCCTTAGCGCCCGCGGCCTGCACCGCGAGTTGCTCGCCCTGGGCTTCGAACACCAGGGCGTTCTCTTCCAGGACAGGCCGAGGGCTCCCAGGCTGGACCGGACCGATGAGCAGTACGTCTTCTACGGAGCCGAGGCCGTCCTGCTCGCGGAGACCTTCCACGAGCGAGGCCGGTTGCGTTACGTGTTCTTCCAGTGGCTCAACCAGCCGGGATGCTCCTCGACCTCCCCGACGGGCAGGTGGCTCGCGCAGCAGTTGCAGAGCACCGCGACCCAGCACAGCGCACGTCTCATCGCCGCAGACACCCACTACACGTAGATTTGATTGTCGCCTCAGTTTCTGATGGGCATAAACTACGTGCGACGGCTTTGCGCTGGACACGCCCACGCATGAGACCGTCTCTCTACACGCCTTCATTGTGGAAGATGGATAACGCCGCTCCAGCGGCGTCGACCCGCGGCCACATCAAACGGCAATCTGTACGGAATCAAGTCCGATAGATCATCCGGTCCTAGAGTGACTGATGGTAGACATGGTGAACGTGTGTTCTATCTCAGACGCAACAAATTCGAAGGGTGAGTCCCCTGGAGTGGTGTAACTCGGCCCGACCAGCCTGAGGTCGTCCGGCGTGTCCGAGACGCAGGCGAGGGCCACCGCGTGAAGCTCTGCGAGTAACCGCCAAGCAACTCGTAGAAGAAGG
>NZ_JBGFTU010000040.1:0-10137 GCF_041276425.1 Kineococcus halophytocola
TTTCCAGGTGGGTACGGTCGATAGGGCTTGGGCGCCCGTAACGTCTCGTCCAGACCCTGGATACCCCCCAACGGGGCCTGGTCGTCCAGGTGCGAGTGCGCATGAGGTCCCATCCCCGGGATCTCGCTGCACCGGCACCCAAGTGGCGCGGATCGCTCGCGTCGGTGGACCCGGTCCGCTGCCCGGGTTCGTCGCTCTGGTTCGCCGCTCGTGACCCCTTGGTGTGAGGCGTGCGTGACTTGCCGCCCGACCCAGGCTCGTCACGACGGTTCGCCACGGGCGCGGAGGTCGAGCTCGGTGTCGGGCGCGTCGCTGGACGCCGCGACGGGGGTGACGGCGGTGACGGCGGTGGCAGGATCGGTGGTGAGGTCAGCCAGTCGCGGGGTGCGGTGCAGACCGCCGAGCAGGCCGCCGACGACGGAGGCGGCGGTGCACGCCACGGCCAGGCCCAGCCCGGCCTCGAGCGACGACCAGGCGGTGACGGCCCCACCGACGGCGGCGCCGAGGGGTTGCCCGCCCCAGGCGATCATCCGCGCGGTGGTGTTGACACGCGCCTGCAGTGGCATCGGGGTGACGGTCTGGCGGACGACGATCGCGTTGAGGATCGCCAGGGTCGAGGCGGTCTGCCAGGCGAGGAGGGCCAGCGCTGCGGCCCACCAGGTCCCGGCCACGACGACCACGGCCAGGACCAGGGCGGAGCTGGACCAGCTGGCCAGGCTAAGTCGTCCGACGGCGACGTGGCGCTGCAACGGGTTGACGACGAACGTTGCCAGCAGCGCACCGGCCGGGCCGGCGGCGTACAGGACGCCGAGGGGGAGGTCGCCGGCGCCCAGGCCGAAGCGTCGCGCGGCCAGCACGACGAGCAGGCCGGTGACGACACCGCCGGCGAGGCTGCCGCCGACGCCGATGAGCGTCAGCACGCGCACGAGGTGGTGGTCCCACACGTACCGCAGGCCCTCGCCGATCTCGGCGAACAGCCCCCGTCGGGGGACGGGAGCGCTCGACCAGTGGACCGTGAGCAGCAGCAGTACGGACAGCCCGTAGCTCACGGCGTCCAGGGCCAGCACCTGCGGGGGGCGCAGGACGGTGAGGAGGACCCCGGCCAGGGCGGGACCGGCCAGGCCGATGACGGTGCTGATCCCGGACAGCCGCGCCAGGGCCGGGCCGATCCCGTCCCGGCCCACGATCGCCGGGACGGCGCCGAAGCTGCCCGCGTCGAAGAACACGAACAGGCTCGACGTCAGGAACGCGGTCAGCAGCAGTTGGGCCGTCGAGAGCGCGCCCAGGAGGTCGGCGAGCGGGACCGCGGCCGTGACCAGCGCGCTGAGCAGCGTCGTCACGAGCATCGTCCGCCGCGCGCCCCAACGGTCCACCAGCGCCCCCGCGGGCAGCCCGAGCAGCAGGTACGGCAGCCCCTCGCACGCGGCGAGCAGTCCGGTCAGCAACGGGTCGGAGGTGCGTTGGTAGACGAGGACGGGCAAGGCCACGAGGGTCAAGGAGTTGCCCGCCCACGAGACGGCCCGGCTGACCGCGAACCGGGTGAAGGGCGGGGATCCGGTGGACGAACCCATCAGGGGTGCAGGGCCTCGCTCAGCTCCTCCACCCCATCGACGGCGCGCAGGTTCGTCGAGTCGCTCTCGGGCATGGTCACGACCTTCCCGTCGCGCACGGCGCTGACTCCCGGCAGCAGCTGGCTCAGGGAGTCCTTCGCGCCCACGGTGTCCCCGTCGCCGCCGGTGAGCAGGACGATGGTGGACGGGTCACGCGCGATGACGTCCTCGCGGGAGACCTCGGAGTAGTACTGGCCCTTCGGCAGCTGTCCGGCGTACACGTTGGAACCGCCAGCGAGTTCGGCGATGTCGGTGTAGACGCCGTCGTAGGTGTAGAGGGTTCCGTCGTAGTTCGCGAGGAACATCACCGGTACGGCGGGGTCGCCCGCGATCCGCTGGGACACGGCGTCGAGACGGGTGTGCAGCTGCTCGGCGAGCTCGTCCGTCGCGGTCTGCCGTCCGAGCAGGGTCCCGATCGCGGCGAGGTCGGTGAACACGTCGCTCACCTTCGCGCCCGTGGCGTCGTCCCCGCAGAACCCCGACAGGACCAGGACCTGGGTGCCCTGGTCGGCCAGCTGGTCGATGGTCGGCAGGGTGTTGCCGTCAAAGGCGTACTCGCCGTCGGCCCAGACGAGGTCGGGGTGCGCGGCGGCGAGCTGCTCGCGGGTCAGACCCTCGGTGGACAGGACCGGCACCTTCGCGAACGCGTCCGCGTACTGGGCCGAGGGGGTTCCGCTGGACGTGTTGTACTGCCCGACGAGTTCGTCGGAGTCTCCGAGCTGCAGCAGGAGCTCGGTGGAGGTCACCCACCCGGAGACGACGCGTTCGGCGGGGTGGGGCAGCGTGACGGTGCGTCCGCAGTTCTGGACCGAGACGCTCGCGGTGGTCGTGCCCGCCGGTGCCGGCGCCCGTCCCGCGGCGGACTGGGAGGTGGTGGAACTGCATGCGGTCAGGCCCAGGGTGAGGACGAGGGCGGCCGGCAGGACCGCGGGGAGGGTGAGGAGCCGGGGGACGGTGCGCACGGGATCTCCGATCGGGGGTGGGTGGGATCAGCGCCGGCGAGGGCGTAGCTGAGCTGGACGCGGCCGGTGAGCGGGTTCGTCCCGCAGTGCGCGCGGACGCCGAACACGTCGTGCAGGAGGCCGGGGGTCAGGACGTCACCGGGAGCGCCCTGCGCGACGAGGTGTCCGTGGGCCAGGACGACGAGGTGGTCGCAGGAGGCGGCGGCGAGGTTGAGGTCGTGCAGGACGGCCAGGACGGTGACGGGCAGGCTCCGCACGAGGTCGAGCAGGTCGAGCTGGCCGGCGATGTCGAGGTGGTTGGTGGGTTCGTCCAGGACGAGGACACCGGGGTGCTGGGCCAGGGCCCGGGCCAGCAGGACGCGCTGCTTCTCGCCCCCCGAGAGGGCCGTGAACTCCCGGTGCGCGAGGTGGGCGGCGCCGACGCGCTGCAGCGCGTCGGTGACGGCGGCGTGGTCGCGCGCGCCCGCCCGGCCGAGGGCGCCGAAGTGGGGGGTGCGGCCGACCAGGACGGCGTCCAGGACGCGGGAGTCGACGCCGAGGGTGCCCTCCTGGACCATCGCGGCGATGCGCCGGGCGACCTGTCGCGGACCGAGCTCGGTGTGGACGTCGCGGCCGTCGACGTGGACGCTGCCGGCGGCCGGTCGCAGCGCGCGGTAGACGGCGCGGCACACGGTCGACTTCCCGCTGCCGTTGGGGCCGACGAGGCCGGTCACCGATCCGGGGGCGCAGTCGAAGGTGATGCCCTCGACGACGCGTCGCCCGGCGAGGTCGACGCCCAGGTCGTGCACGGCCAACCGCATCACGTGCGAGCACCTCCTCGGCGCAACAGGACGAGAAAGAACGGGACCCCGGCGACGGCGGTCACGACGGTCAGGGGGAGTTCCACGGGTGGTGCCGCGGTCCGTCCGACGAGGTCGGCCAGCACGAGGAAGACCCCGCCGGCCAGCGCGGCCAGCGGCAGCAGCAGCCGGTGCCCCGTCCCGACGAGCAACCGGACGGCGTGCGGGGCCACGAGCCCCACGAACCCGACCCCGCCGGCCACGGCGATCACGGCGGCGGTCAGCAAGGCCGCGACGACCAGGAGCTGGACGCGCAGCCACCCGGCGCGCAGCCCCAGGGAGGCGGCCACCTCGTCGCCCAGCACGAGTGCGTCCAGGGTGCGCGCGCGGACGATCAGCCAGCCGGTGCAGACGGCGACGAGCGCTGCGGGCAGCCACAGGGAGCTCCACTGCGCGCTGGCGACGGTGCCCAGCAGCCAGAACAGGACGGCCTGCAGCTTCGCGCCGCCCTGGCGCAGCTGCAGGTAGCTGGTGACGGCCTGGAAGAGGTAGCCGAGCGCGACCCCGGCCAGCAGCAGCCGGGTGGGGTCGACGCGGCCGTGCTGGCGCCCCAGGAGCAGGACGAGGCCCAGGGTGAGCAGGCCACCGCAGAACGCGGCGCCCGACACCCCGAGCCCGCCGGCGACTCCTCCCGCGATCCCGCCGCCGACCCCCGTCGTCAGGACGACGACGGCCGCGGCGGAGGCCCCGGCGGAGACCCCAAGGACGTACGGGTCCGCCAGCGGGTTGCGCACGACGGCCTGCAGGGTCGCCCCGGCGACGGCGAGCCCGGCGCCGGTGACGAAGGCCAGCAGGACGCGGGGGACCCGTACGGCCCAGACGATCTGGTCCTCGGCCGCGGGGACGTCGGGCACGGAGCCGGTGAGGTGATGCCGGACGATCTCGACGACGTGCGCAGGGCTGACGGCGACGGCGCCGGCGCCCACGGCCAGCACCACGGCGACGGGTACGAGCACGAGGAGCGTGGTCGCCACCGCGCGCGCTCGAGTTCCGGAGCGGTCCGCGGGTGGGGTGGCCGCGATCGGGTGGACCCGGCGGTGAGGTGCGGCGGACGGCATCGGCTCGCGATCTACGTAGTGAGGATCATTATCGTCAAGAGCGGAAGGTAGTGTCCGTCACGAGATCGGTCAACACCCGACGCGGGGGGTTGTGTGGGAGGCGGCGGAGGGTTAGTTTCCCCCATAGATGAGAAGCGTTCTCATCTTGTTGAGGAGGATCACCATGTCGCAGTTCTCGTTCCAGGCCGTCGCCGAGCTCCCCGCGTCCAGCGCGCTGCAGGGCCCGACGACCAACGCCCTGGTGCACAACCCGTTCGCCTTCGAAGCCGTCGCCGAGCTCCCCGCGTCCAGCGCGCTGCAGGGCCCGACGACCAACGCGCTGGTGCACAACCCGTTCGCGTTCAGCGCCTGATCTTTCGATCGACCGGCCGCCTGAACAGGTGACGAAGTGACCGTGTCCCCGTCGACGGTTCCCGTCCGACCCCTCCTGCGCCCCGGGACCCACCTCTTCCCGTCCACGGACGGAACCCGGTGGTTCCTGGCCGAACCCGGCGAGCGGTTCACCCGCCTCCTCGGTCCGGCCGAGGTGCTGCGCGCCCTGCAACCCGAACTCCACACCGGATCCGCAGCGGCGGACGCCTCGGACGCTCCCGCCGCCGACGTCCCCGCGGAACTGCGCGAGGGGTTGCACGCCGCGCTGCGCGAACGAGGAGCCCTGACGGGAACCCCGGACGACGCGCCCACCCGCCCCCGGGTCCTCCTCGAGGGTTCCGGGTCCGTGGCCGACGCCGTCCGGCGACTGCTCACCTCCTTCGCCGAGGTGACCCCCGACCCCGCCGGCGGGGACACGGACCACGAGGTCGGCCGGCGTGTCACGAGTGGCGCGACCCTCGACGTCACCTGCGACGTGCGCATCACCTGCGCCGGCTGGCTGCCCGACCACGCCTTCGACGCGCTCGACCGCTGGTCCCTGCGCGCCGGGGTGCCCTGGCACCACGTGCACGTCGAGGGCACGGCGCTGGTCGTCGGTCCCCTGCAGACGCCGGGTGGCGTGCGGTACCGCGACTGGCGGGGACGCAGGCTCGCGGCGAGCACGACCCCCGAGGAACTCTCCGCGTTCTGGGCGTACCTGTCCAGCGGCAGCGGACTGCCCGACCTCCCCCCGTTCGACCCCGGTCCCGTGGCCGTCGCGGCCGGCCTGCTCGTCGACGACGTGCAGCGGTGGTGGAACGGCTGGCGCGGGCGACCGGACGAGCACGTCGTCGACCGGGGCGTCGACGGTACCGTCCGCGTGGAACGGCACCCCGTCCTGCCGTTGCCGATCCCGTGAGGGCCTGGGCCAACCAGCGCGTTCCCGGGCACGACGGCACCCCGCTCGCGCTCGACGTCCACCTGCCCGAGGAGTCGACCTGGCCGGTTCCGGCCGTCGTGACCCGCACCGCCTACGGCCGGACCGCGCACCTCGCCGAGGGCCGGGCCTGGCGCCGCGCGGGTTTCGCGTTCGTCGCCCAGGACGTACGCGGCCGGTACGACTCCGAGGGGACCTGGACGCCCTACCGCGACGAACGCGGTGACGGGGCCCGACTCGTCGACCACCTGCTGGCCCAGCCCTGGTGCGACGGGCGCGTCGTCGCCTACGGCGGCTCGTACGCGGGGTACACCGCGTGGGCGCTGGCCGTGGAACGTCCCGAGGCGGTCCGGGCCGTCATCAGCCTCGGTCCCTCCCTCGGCCTGCACCGCACCAAGTTCGCACCCGGGGGGATCCTGCGTCTCACCGAGCACGTCGGCTGGTGGCTCGAACGCGCGGACGGCCGGACGAGCCGTCCCGGCCTGCGCGAGGTCGTGTTCACCGAGAACCCCGACCTGCTCGACCACCTCCCCGTCGTCGAGATCGGCGATCTGTCCGGCGTGGACCTGCCGCACTGGAACGACGCCCTGGACCTGCACGAGGAGTTCGGTCGCGACGGCACCCCGCCCGAGGCGGTGACCACCGCCGAGCTCGAGGACCTCACGTGCGCGACGTTCCACGCCGGCGGCTGGTACGACCTGCTCACCCCCGAGGCCGTGGACCTGTGGAGGGTCACCGGTTCCGCGGTGGCTCCCCGCCCGTTGCGCCGGCTCGTGCTCGGTCCCTGGGAGCACGACCTCGGCATGGACGGTGGGACGACCGTCGGAGTCCTCGACCACGGGCCGGGTTCCCGGCGCGACTGGGGGAGCGAGTTCGTCGCGTTCGCCCGGGACGCCCTCGAGGGGACGGGGGCCTCGGGTGCGGACGTCTTCCGCTCGGGACGGTGGCGGCGGACCCCGGACTGGCCCACCACGGGGTTCGTCCCGTGGTTCCCCGCGGCGGACGGGACCTTGCGCCCCGAACCCTCGGTCGGAGACGTGGGTTTCCGGTCCGATCCCCACGACCCCTTCCCCTCCCTGCTGGCAGGTCAGGACCGTTCCGCCACGTCGACGCGTCAGGACGCCGTGCGGTTCTGGTCGAATCCGCTGGTGCGGGACGTCGTGTTCGACGGTCTCGCCGAGATCGATCTGGACACGGCCGGGGAGGGTGACTGGATCTGCCGGTTGCTCCACGAACGCTCGGACGGGAGCCTCGTCGAACTCGCCGTCGCCACCACCACGGCGCACGAGGCGACGTTCACCCCGATGTCGTGCGGACTCCCCGCCGGGACGCGGTGGGCGCTGGAGATCACCGGCAGCGACTTCCCGCACCTGGCCCGCAACCTCGGACCCGGGGTGGACCGGCTGCGCGGCGAGGCGGGACGGCCCGTGGAGCAGGTGGTGCGCTGCGCGGGGACCGTCCTGAGGGTCCCCGCGGGGGAACCGGCGGGGGAGTCCAGGTGATCGACAACAGGACGGGTCTGGTCCTCGACCTCGCCCCCTCACCGCGCCGCTGCGACATGCCCGCCGGCTGGACCACGTGGGGCGCGAGCGTCGCCCGCACCCAGGAGTTCGCGCCCTGGCGGGCGGACTCTTACGGTTTCGGCGCCTCGCTGGGTGACCACGCGGCGGCGCGGGGCGCGGCCCTGGGAGAAGCGGTCGAGCGGTACTGCGGCAACGCCGTGCCCGACAGCTTCGCCGTGACCGGGCGGAGCTTCTCCCAGCTCGATCGGGCGGCGCTGGACCCGCGCCGACTGGCGCTGTACTCCCAGCGTCAGTACCGGACACCGGGGTTCCCGTTCGTCCCGTTCACGGCCGACCTGCCCGTCGCCTGGGCCGAGGGGATGGACCTGCACGCGGGTGAACCCGCACTCGTTCCGGCGAGCCTGGCCTACCTCGACTACGTCCACGGGCCGAGGGCGGGAGAACCGCCCACGCACTCCCCGGCCTACTCGGGGATCGCCTGCGGCACGAGCCGCCAGGCCGCGTTGCGGTCTGCGCTGGAGGAACTGCTCGAGCGGGACGCCACGAGCATCTGGTGGGCCTCGGGCACACCGACCACGGCCTGGGACGACGACGGGGTCATCACGGGCCGGCTCGGTCGCCCGGGGGACCGGGGCGAACTCGCCGTGCGGCTGCTCGACGTCCCGAACGAGTTCGAGGTCCCCGTGGTCGCGGCCCTCGTGGAGGACGTCGCGGACGGCGTCATCGGGTTCGGGTCCGCGTGCCGCGCCGACCACGCGGCCGCAGCGGCGAAGGCGCTCGTGGAGGCCCTCGGCGTCCTGCGCCTGGGCCGGGACCTCGACGACCCGGCCAGCGACGTGTGGGAGGCCGTCCGGACCGGCCGGGTCGAGGAGCACGTCTACCTCCCGCACCGGCCCGACCGGCACTACCTCGACGACGCCCGCGACCCCGACCCGCACAACCCGTGGCGCCGGCTCAGCGACCTGCCACCGGTCGCGCAGTTGCACCTGGACCCGCGCTGGCAGCGCGAGGCGCTCGGCCGGTTGCGGCCCACGACATCGGCGCCGCTGCCCGCAGCGGCGACCACCCGCACCGCAGCGAGCTACCTGAACCTCCTCGCCGCACGGGGTATCGGGGCGTACGCCGTCGACCTCACGACCCCCGACGTCGCCGCCTGCGGGCTGCACGTCGTCCGCGTCGTCGCCCCCGAGCTCGTGGGCAACGGCCCGCCCGCCTTCCCGCTGCGCGGCGGGACCCGGCTCTACGACGTTCCGCGCGAACTCGGCTGGGTCGGTCGGACCCTCACCGAGGACGACCTCGTCACCGCCCCGATACCGCTGGCCTGAAGGATCGCCCGTGTCCCTGTCTCCGGGGTCTCAGTCCCTCGCACCGCCGCCCGCACCCCTGCCGCCCGCAGCGCTGCCCCCTCACCTGACTCCTGTGCCCTACCCCGACCTCGTCGACCACCGGACCGGGATCGTCAGGTCCCTGCGCGCCGAGCGCGTCCCGGTGCAGTTCCCCGCCGGTTTCGACCTCGTCACCGCGACGCTCTCGGACACGACCCGGTTCGCGCCGTGGGCGGCTGATCCCGCCGGAGCGGGCTACGCGCTGAACGACCCCGCGGCGGTGCTCGGAGCAGCCCTCGGCGAGGCGGTGGAGCGGTACTGCGGGAACGCGGTGCCGGAAGGACTCGCCCACGGGTCAGCGCGGTCGCTGCGGGCAGCCGGCCGGCGGGTCCTGGACCTGGGCGCCCTGGCCCTCTTCAGCGCCGAGCAGTACGCCGAGCCGGGCTTCCCCGCCGCACCCCTCGACGACGACCTGGAGATCGAGTGGGCCAGCAGCGTCGATGGCACGCTCGTGCCGGCGAGCCTGGTCTGGCCCTCCTACCCCGGTTCGCGCCGCGGGTTCCCGCTGACCAACCCCGTCGTCCAGGCGGGGCTCGCCGCCGGCCGCACCCGCGCGGACGCCCTCACCTCCGCCGTCCGCGAGATCGTCGAGCGCGACGCCATGACGCTGGCCTGGTACGGGGAACGGGGTTTCACGCGGGTCCGCGAACCGAGGTGGCTGCGCGACCTCTCGCGCGGGCCGGGCGGTGATCTCGAGACCCGGTACGTCGTCCTGCCCCAGGAGTTCAGGATCCCTGTGCTGGCGGCCCTCGTCCGCGACCGGGTCACGGGGTACCTCAGCCTCGGGACCGGGGTCGCGGACGACCCCGTCGACGCAGCCCTCAAGGCCTTCGGTGAGGCGTTGCAGCTGCAGCTCGTGCTGCGCGACCACGACGACCCCGAGACCGCCCTCGGCCGTGTGGGCGGCACTCCCGGCAGCCCGCTCAAGGCCTGGCGCGCCGACCGCCGGTACGGGCAGTCCTACCGCCCCGACCGGCGTGACGCCATCGACTACGCCTGCCACCTCCAGCTGCACCTCGACCCGGCGGTGCAGGGGGAGTTCGAGGAACGCTTCGCCGCCTCGATCGACGGGGTGGTCGACCTCAGCGACCTGCGGGCCGACGCGGACCCCGTGCGGGCGGTGCTCGACCAGGGCTTCGACCTCCTCGAGGTCGACCTCACGACCCCCGACGTCCGCGCCCTGGGCCTGCACGTCCTGCGGGTCGTCGTCCCGGGGACCTACAGCAACTCCGCGGTGGGGCTGCCGTTCCTCGGTGGGACGCGGCTAGATGTGCGGCGCACTACCCGGGTTCCTCTTCCGCACTGAGCCTTCATCAGTCACGGTTGATCGCTACCGACAAGAGCTCAGGGACCCTTTGTCAGGAGCGCGGTGAGGCAGCTGTTCGAGCCAGGAACGGAAGGCGTTGGGACACGTAGGGCCTGGCCGGTCACGATGGTGACGACCAAGCTCAACCACCATGCCCGTCAGGACC
>NZ_JBGFTU010000041.1:0-8241 GCF_041276425.1 Kineococcus halophytocola
GGGTTCCGCAACTTCGCGAACTACCGGATCAGGATCCTGCTCGCTGCTGATGGCACCCGTCCCTGGCGGACCCGACGGAAGAAGAAGAGGTCAGGCTGAACTTCCCACCATCAGATCCGAAGAGCCGGGATACGTCGGCGTGGTGGACCGAGACATGCCGACTCAGCTTTTCGAGAGGAGGTTCTCCCTGGCTCGGCCACCAGTCAGTGTAGAAGGGGTAGATCGGCGCCAGCGCAGCGCGAAGCCGCAGTTGCGTCCAGGGCACGAGGTCTGGGTCGAAGAGAACCTGCTCCTTCACCTTCGTGTACTTCCTGCCCAGGCTTCGGCTTACCGCGGTCTCGGTCACCGACACTGCTAGGGCTTGTGCTGCTTCGTGGTGCCCCTTGGCGAGGGCAGTCACGGCAGCCACGGCCAGCGGCTTCTGGCCGACCAAGGTGGCGTCATCGACATCGTCGAGGACCGAGTGGCAGTCCTCGGTCAGGTCCTCGACGTGTGTGAGGAGCACAGCCACACGAGCGTCGCGGTCGGGGGCCTGAAGAAGGGCCTCGACGATGGCCGGCCTCGGTACCCAGACCAGCGGGATGCCGTCATCGCTGACGATGGCGGTAACGAGGTCGATGTCGATGTCGACGCCGTCCCAGTTGGGCGGCTCGTCCTTGCGCAGGGACTCCAGCAGGTCGCTGAATGCGGGGTACCCAAGACGCGGCAAGAACGACGTCACGTCGACGCGCCCGAGGGCCGAGGCAGCGACGTCGTACCTGGGAAGCAAGGCTGCCACGTTGAACTGCGGCAGCAACGCGGCGAAGTTGAACTTGTCGAGCATCATCGGGGCCTGCGGCTTGGTGAGCTTGGTGATCATGTCGAGCTGCTGATGGAAGGCCGAGGACTCGGTCGAGAGCGAGGCGGCCGAGAAGGCGAGCCCTAGGCGGTTGGCGATGTCCGTCTGCGACCTGACCAGCTTAGAGCGACCGGCAGTAGGTGTCACGACGGGCCAGCACCCGGCGGCTGGACGGGGTCGGCGTGTCACGAGCCGGGGCGGACACGGGCCCCGGTGATCATGGAGTTCTCTACGCTTCAAGCTCACCGGAGAACCCGTGCCCGTCCTGCCATCATCACTGACCGAACCCCTGTGGGCCCAGTTCGCCACGCTGCTGCCGAACCGACCTGAGTTCGACCCCACCCACCCGCTGGGCTGCCACCGCCGCCGCATCCCCGACCGCGTCGTCTTCGACCTCGTCCTGGCCGCTCTGGTCCACGGCTCGGGGCTGGAACGCATCGCCGTCCCGGGCTGCTCGGACCGCACCATCCGCCGCCGTCTGCACGCCTGGGCCGCCGCCGGGATCGGGCACGACGTCTTCGCCCAGGCGTTGGTCGCCTACGACACGATGATCGGCCTGGACCTGACCGACGTGTCGGTGGACGGGTCCATCACCAAAGCCGTCGGAGGTGGAGAGTGCGCAGGGCGCAGCCCGGTTGACCGCGGCAAGGGCGGCACGAAGCGTTCGGTCCTGGTCGATGCGGCAGGGATCCCGCTGCACGTCGAGATAGCCGGCGCGAACTGCCACGACTCACCGCTGCTGGCGCCCACGCTGGCCGGGTTGAGCGCGTTGGGCCCGCTGCCGGAGCAGGTCACGGTGCATCTGGATGCCGGGTACGACTCCAAGAACACCCGGGCCCTGCTGATGGAGTTGGGGTTGCAGGGGCGCATCGCGATCAAGGGGGTGAAGGCGCCGATCCAGGTTGGCAAGCGGTGGCCGGTGGAGCGCACTCACGCCTGGATGAACGGGTTCGGCAAGCTGCGCCGGATCACCGAGCGCAGCCGGGCGGTCGTGCAGTTCTACACCGACCTGGCTGCTGCGATCACTGTCCTGCGGCGTCTGGTCAATGAGGCCCGCAAGCGGTACCGCTGGCCTGGGCGACCCACCACTCGTCGACTCCGATGATGCCCCTACTGCCGGTCGCTCTTAGTGATCACGTCTATCTGCTGCTGGAACGGTGACGAACCGAGCCCGAGTCGCTTCGCGATGTCCAAGCCCAGCGTCTGGGAGGTGACCCCAGCGGACGGCGGCATCGACTTCAAGACATCAGCAGGTGTCTCATCGAGTGCTGCCCTAGCTGCGCGCAGCGCCTCGGCGAGGTCGGGTCGTAGCCCATGCGGCTTGTCGTCGCGCTGACCCCCGTCACCATCATGCGTTTCTTCGCGCTGCTCATCGTCGCGCCCGCTCATGCTCACGACGCTAGTGCCCGCCTCGGACAGACCTCGGACACCGCACCCGCAGATAACCTCCTTTATCTCCGTATGCCTGTGAGCGGAGCCTTCTGCGCTCCACGCACGCGGATGCCAAGCTGAGGACGTGCCCAGCATTCGTCACCAGGCCTTCCTGAGCTCGACCTACCTCGACCTGGTGGCCGAGCGTGCCGCGCTCACGCAGGCGCTGCTGCGGATGCGTCAGGTCATCCCGGCAGGAATGGAGCTGTTCTCCGCGGACAGCCGCCCGCCGTGGGGAGTCATCACCTCGATCCTGGCGGACACCGACTACCTCGTCCTGGTCATCGCCGGCCGGTACGGCTCGGTGGACGAAGACGGGATCAGCTACACCGAGCGGGAGTACGACTACGCCATCGCCCACGGCATCCCGGTCCTGGCCTTCGTGCACAACGACCCCGGCGCCCTGCGTGCCGATGCCGTCGAGACAACGCAGACGGGCAAGCGCGCTCTGGCGGCCTTCCGGGCGAAGGTCGAGGGCGCGCACACTGTTCAGCGGTGGCAGACGGTGGATGAGCTCGTCCACGAGGTGACCCGCGCCTTGCACAACGCTTTCGTCGACCACCCCCGCCCGGGCTGGGTCCGAGGCGGGGAGGCGACGGCCTCCACCCCTTCAGCGGCAACCACGGCCGCGGGTGTGGTGGCGACGGCGGGTACCAGGGGCCCACAGCTGCAGCTGCAGGCCGCGTCCGCCGACGGCCGGATGCTGCAGCCGGTGACCTCGAGCGAGGCGCACATCGCCGCCTACGTGCAGGCCGCCGTGGACGAGCTGCTGGAAGAGCTGCCTACGAGCAACACCGAGAACGCCGGCGGCGGCCTGGACTTCAGCGCCGGGCAGTGGAACCTCGGTGGGATCCTTCGGCACCAGGCCAGCCTGAACGCACTGGAAGTGCACCACGACGAGGACCGCACCGAGGAGGAGTACCGCCAGGAGGTCGCGCAGTACGGCCAGAAGCTGGAGGCGGCTCTTCATGAGGCCCTCGATGACGTCGCCGCGCACGTCCTGGTGCCCTTCGCCCCAATCGTCACCAACCTGACCGAGCGCAACTACCAGCAGGTGCAGGTCGAGCTGCACGTGGAAGGTGACGTGCGGGCGCTGGAGCCGGGTGAGGAGGACGACGACCTGGACCCGCTGGCCCGGCTGCCGCGGCGACCGCGCAAGTGGGGGCCGTGGACGAGTTCGAAGCTGGCCGAGATGGTCTCGCAGATCGACTACAGACCTCCGAGGCTCGGGGGCTTCGGTGCTGGGTCATTCGCTTCCTCGGTGGAGATCGAGAACGGCGGCTCAGCGACGTTGCGCTACGGCGCGATCCATCTGCGCCCGGGAGCCGAGACGGCGCTGGATTCGGTCGTGCTGGTCGTTCCGGAGGGCACTGCGAGCCCGCTTCGCGCTACCTGGAGGGCGACGGCGACCAACGTGGATGGACAGACCCGCGGGGAGCTCGAGGTACCCGTGGAGGGCGACGCACTCGACCTTTGGGATGCACTCCGCACGACTTCGTAGCCAGCCGTTCATGCGTTGACCAGGAGCTACTCACAGACGCTCTAACGACCTAGTCAGGAATGCCATAGCAGAACGAGGTTCGGACGACATCACACTCCGTCTGGGAGGGCAGCGGCGGCACGCCCTCAAGGACCTCGTCAGTACATGATCCTTCCTGCGCCGCGGACCGGCCCGGTGACCGCAGGTGGCGATGCCTCGGGCTCGATGAGCCAGCGAAGCGCCGCCATTCCGCAGGCCATAGAGGGCCTGGCCCTATGCCGCCGCGGTCCCATTCCGCGAGTCGTTGCGTCCTACGGACCCCTTCACGGCACCGGGCCGACATCATGAAGCCCGTGGCCCAAACGACGCGCATCCCGCTGACCGACGACCTCGATGGCACCGAAGCCAGCGAGACGATCATCTTTGCCGTTGACGGCGTGGCCCACGAGATTGACCTTAACGACAAGCACACCCGCCAGCTGCGCGAGGCGGTCTCCCTGTACGTCCAGAACGGCCGCAAACTGGTCGTCCGCCGCAACGCCGGGACCACTCGGACTACACGGGGCACATCCAAGACCACGGCCGCTAGGCCGGCGACCGGCCCGACACCCAGCAAGTGCGGGAGTGGGCCAAGGAGCACGGCGTCGAGGTCTCCGACCGCAGCCGACTCAGCAAAGACCTGCTCGTCCGCTTTTAGGGAGCCAATGACTGAGGCCTTCTTAGTAGCGATCTTAATCCACCCAAATTAGGGCTGCAGCGACGACCCCAGTGATGCGCTACGAGCAGGTGTTGACGCAGCGTAAGGCCCTCAGCGGATCTTGAATTGAGCGATACTGTCTCACATGCGCCACCAAGTCTGCCATTCTAAGCTTCAAATTAGTTTGCTCATGCTCAATCCTTGTTTCGATTAACACGCTCTGCTGCTTTCTGGGCTCGAATGAAGGCGAATACGAGCAAGGCGGTGTAGGTCGCGATGCCCCCGATAATTGCTACGGCTGCAACTGGCTCCACGGCCGACGGAGGTACCACTAAAATAGCTAAGGCGGCACTCAGAACGACCGCTATCCCTACAGTTCCTGCGATTTTTGATAGTGGCCATGAGGATTTATGAGCGGCAAGCCACGCAGCATCGGATCGAGTTGTCGCATCAGATCGCATGCCGACCCAAGAGTTTCGTCCCAATTTATTCATTCTCGAGGGTTGAAGTTGCCACAGCGAGTAAGCCATCAGTAGCGCCAACACCAAAAGGGCGCTGAGATAACCAAATTTTCCCATGCGATATCTCCAATGTCGCTTTTAAAGACGCGAGTCGGATACCTGATCTTGACGGCTTTGAGTCACTGTTGGTGCACTACCCCGGGGAGGCAGCGAAACAGTTACCACCGTTGGGCGTGACGCAAGAACACCCAGCACACTCGCGATCATGATCAAGCCGAAACTCCATAGGCCAATCACAAGAATAATGCCGCCATGGAAAACCATCGTCAAAACCAAAGAGAATCGAGCCACTCTATATGGCAACAAGACCAGGATAGCGATCGCAATTTCCCCGATCATTGTCCCCCAGGTGATGGCAAGCGAAAGTAGCGGCTGACTTGTCGCCCAGAGCAGAAGGCCTTCTAGGGGGCCATCCACCCCAAAGAAGACTTGACGCGCAACATAGTATATAGCGCTACCTTCCTGCCATTCTGGAACGCTAAACTTGGCCACGCTCGCACTAATATAAATCCAGAAAATTTGTAGGCGAAGCCCCCAAGAGGCCGCCCATGAGATCGGCGTTAAAGTGGAGGTCTTACGGGAGGAGGTGTCAATAATCCAATGATTTCGACGATTATCCGACAATAGAATAAGTGCAAAGAATACCGTTACAACTTGAGCAGCCGCCTCACCTCCATCCGGAAGTTGTATAGCCGTACTGATAGAGAAAGTAACCCATACATGCAAGATTCCGGTGACCCTGGGCCAAAAACCACTGATCACCAAGATCAAGCCAGCTACTAGGGCCCACGAAATGTAACTAGCGTCAAACTCATCCAGGGCGCAGTACGCGGTCCATGCGTTGTATGCGTTACAGCTCGGCCCAGCGGGCTCAGTACCCACTGGGACAAAGAGGAAATTGGCCGGCGTAAAAACAAGAATACTGAGCTGAGCGACTGCAATTAAAGATCGAGCCCACGCGATATTCCTGCTGGTACGGACATCAAACCAGGCGATGCCGTCTGATACCCGTCTTAACGCACCCGAAGCCTTAGGCAGAATCGAGTACGCAGTCCTGGTAGGAGTCGCCGACATTAGGCACTCCCCGAACAATTAACTTCAAGAGCGACTGCCCGCACCGGAAGTCGTTTCTCATCGTATTCATTTCGGAAGACCCAGCGCACCGGTTCGGACTCGACCATCAGAATAGGTCCACAGATAGTTGGCGCCGTGGAGGTATTGATCACCGAAATTCTTTGCTTCGCGTCATCCAATGCGGCTGACGCGCAGTCATCCATGCTTGGCATGCTGCGACAATCAAACCAATCATCAATCGTATTGACGATGTTCGCCATTTCAGGTCCTTGAGCGCGCTGAGTCCGCTTAATCCCAAAGAAGTTGCTGGGGTTACTCTGCGGAAACTCAAGTGCCGACACAACTGAGCCGTCTTGTTCAACGTTGAAGGGTTGAAACTCATTATATGAGGGGGGTCGAGTGAAGAAAACCCAGCTTTGTTGAGCCAATTCCACACTCAACCTTCTAATTTTACTCCCGTCTCTCGCACTTAAGACGTTACTAGGAAGCGAGTAAAAGATGGTGGTAATTAAAACCGCCATCACTACAGCCAGGGAAGTAATACCGACTAGAACTGATGTCAAGCTAGGCTTCCGCTGACCAGAACCGTCAATCTGCATCAGCTAGACATGGCCTTTGCAAGATTCAACGTTACAATGTCCTTTTCCATGCTCGTCATTCTCTGGTACGGGTCAGTTTTGTCATCCAAGTAGGCGACGGGACCGACGACAAAAACTGCAGCAGCCGCAACGAACACAAATGTGGCGCCAGCAACATTTGCGTAGACTGCTCCATTCGCTACAGCAGCGATGTAGGCGACAGTGCAGGCTTTGGCCCCTCCATCGCACGCTCCTCGAGCCTGCACCATTTCGTCGGAATTAATTCCAAGGACATCCTGAGCAAATTCCCGGTATTTTTCCGTCAATCGAATCAAAGCGCGCTCGACTGCACGCGGATCACCGGTCTCCAGTGGCCTGCGAATTTCATTACTGAACTCTGGGTGGTAGTCCATGTAGAGCTGGACGAGATTGTCGAGGACAGCTGGGTCCGTCATCGGGCGATTAGGGTCGAAGCCCAACTGATTCAACAAATCAGGATGCTTTTGAGCAATTGGCCCCTGTCCAGCCAAGAGCAATTTCAGGACATCTTCGTCCGAGTATTTGTCTTTCTTAGGGAGAATTCCCTTCGCATTCTTCTTCTCGACAGTATTGTTGACGCTCTTTTCGTGGGCGGATGTGGATTTTCCGTCGGCCAGAGCGATACTGGGTGAAACTCCTAGAAAAACAGAGGCGAGAATGAGGGATGCGACCCCCTTTGTCTTTAGCTTTTTCGTAACACTGGAGGTTCGAGGGTGACCAATCAGGTTCAAGGTCTCACTCCGTAATCGCGTGAATGGACTGCTTGCCTAGGGCATTCGCACACTGCTGACGGATTTGACCCGCGAAACATCTAGCGTGATGGCCGAGCGGTCACATCCGGCACCAGGTACCGAGTACCGAGGTTGATCTTCTACTCGTAGGTGACTAACAGTCAAGTGGTAGTGACGCTTCGGACGCAGACCACCTGTCAGGCATAGCTCGTGCACGAGCTGACTAACTCACGAGCGACCCCGTGAACACCGGCCACGCCGCCACTGCGGCCTTGGCCGCCTGGTCCAACGTGACCGACATCTGGATGCACCACTGACCAGCACGCCGAGCTCGATGGATCTCGTCCGAGCCATCGAAGCGGTGACCTCGACGGTCGGTTTCTTCGCCGGTGACGGCCAGCAGTGGACCGGTACAGAACCGCGTGTGTGTGCTTGAGGCCCTTGCGGTTGCTCTTGATCGTCGCCAGCTGCGTCTCGTGATGTTGGGTCCTGATAGCCAGCCGCCAGGTCGTGAGCAGCTGGGCAAGGGCGCCGGTGAGGGAGACGCTGACGACGGCAACAGCGACGGGGTCCACGTCGGCGGACGCTAGCGATGAGCTGGTGATGCACCGTCAATGCAGACGGCATCACTCGCAACCGCTCCCCTCGCCCGCTCATCGACAGGTGTCCCGTCCGGGGGCTGCCCCGTCAGTCCTCTCGACGAGCTCATCACGCCACAGCGCGACTGGACCGTTCCCGATTCGGTGGACACTCGGATTGGCTGCCTGACCTGAAAGTAGGCGGTAGCAATGGGCTCGACCCGACGACACTTCACCGATGAGTACAAGATCCAGGCGGTAGCCTGCGTCCTGG
>NZ_JBGFTU010000042.1:0-7863 GCF_041276425.1 Kineococcus halophytocola
AGGTTCGTCAGCACCTGGTGCAACCGGCCCGGGGCGCCCGCCACCGCGGGTTCAGCTCAGCTCTCGCCGCCGGCGTTCCCGCTGCGACCGGCGCGCACGTCGTGCAGCTGGTACTTCTCGATCGCCTGCCCCGGGGCGCGCCAGTCGACCTCGCCGCGGCGGGCGAGCATCTCCAGGGCCCGGACCGCCACCGACGGGCCGTCGATGTGGAAGTACCGGCGGGCCGCCGCGCGGGTGTCGGACAGGCCGAAGCCGTCCGCGCCCAGGGAGGCGAACTCGCCCGGGACCCACTGGGCGATCTGGTCGGGGACCTGGCGCATCCAGTCGCTCACGGCCACGACCGGGCCGGGGGCGTCCTGCAGCTTCTGCGTCACGTACGGCGTGCGCGCGTCCTCACCGGGGTTGAGGAAGGCGTGCTCGTCGCAGGCCAGGCCGTCGCGGCGCAGCTCGTTCCAGCTCGTCACCGACCACACGTCGGCGACGACCCCGAAGTCGTCCTTCAGGAGCTGCTGGGCCTCCAGCACCCACGGCACCCCGACCCCGGAGGCCAGGAGCTGGGTCCGCGGACCGTCGCCCTCGCCGACCGAGACGCGGTGCATCCCGCGCAGGATCCCCTCGACGTCGACACCCTCCGGCTGCGCCGGCTGGACCATCGGCTCGTTGTAGACCGTCAGGTAGTAGATGACGTTCTCGGGGTCCTCGCCGTACATGCGGCGCAGACCGTCCTTGACGATGTGCCCGATCTCGTAGGCGTAGGCCGGGTCGTAGGACACGATCGCCGGGTTCGTCGCCGCCAGCAGCAGCGAGTGCCCGTCGGCGTGCTGCAGGCCCTCGCCCGTCAGCGTCGTCCGCCCGGCCGTGGCGCCGATCATGAACCCGCGGGCCATCGTGTCGGCCGCGGCCCAGATGTTGTCGCCCGTGCGCTGGAACCCGAACATCGAGTAGAAGACGTAGATCGGGACCATCGGCTGGCCGTGCGTGGCGTAGGAGGACCCGGCCGCGGTGAAGGCCGCGATGGACCCGCCCTCGTTGATGCCGACGTGCAGGATCTGGCCCTGCTCGGACTCCTTGTACGCCAGCATGAGCTCGCGGTCCACGGACGTGTAGTTCTGCCCGTGCGGGTTGTAGATCTTGATCGTCGGGAAGAGCGAGTCCATCCCGAACGTGCGGGCCTCGTCGGGGATGACGGGCACGACGCGCTGGCCGAACTCCTTGTCCCGCATGAGGTCCTTCAGCAGCCGGACGAACGCCATCGTCGTGGCGATCTCCTGCTTGCCCGAGCCCTTGGCCGCGATCTTGTACGCGTCGTCGGCCGGCAGGTGCATCGGGGCGTGCTGGACGCGCCGCTGGGGGACGGGCCCGCCGAGGTCGGCGCGCCGCTTGCGCAGGTACTGGATCGACTCGTCGCCGTCACCGGGGTGGTAGTACGGCGGGCGGTAGGGGTCCTTCTCCAGCTGCTCGTCGCTGATCGGGATGCGCAGGGAGTCGCGCAGGAGCTTGAGGTCCTCCAGCGTGAGCTTCTTCATCTGGTGCGTGGCGTTGCGCCCGGCGAAGTGCGGGCCCAGGCCGTAGCCCTTGATGGTCTTGGCCAGGATGACCGTCGGCTGACCGGTGTGGTTCATCGCCGCCTGGTAGGCCGCGAACACCTTGCGGTAGTCGTGCCCGCCGCGCTTGAGGTTCCAGATCTGGTCGTCGGACATGTCGTCGACGAGCTTCTTCGTGCGCGGGTCCCGGCCGAAGAAGTTGTCGCGGACGAACCCGCCGTTCTCGGCCTTGAACGTCTGGTAGTCCCCGTCGGGGGTGGCGTTCATGAGGTTCACCAGCGCGCCCTGGTGGTCGGCGGCGAGCAGGGAGTCCCACTCCCGGCCCCACAGGACCTTGACGACGTTCCAGCCCGCACCGCGGAAGAACGCCTCCAGCTCCTGGATGATCTTGCCGTTGCCGCGGACCGGGCCGTCGAGGCGCTGCAGGTTGCAGTTGACGACGAAGGTGAGGTTGTCGAGCTCCTCGTACGCCGCGAGCTGGGCGAACCCGCGCGATTCCGGCTCGTCCATCTCCCCGTCGCCGAGGAAGGCCCACACGTGCTGCTGGGAGGTGTCCTTGAACCCGCGGTGGTGCAGGTACTTGTTGAACTGCGCCTGGTAGATGGCGTTCGCCGGGCCCAGGCCCATCGAGACCGTCGGGAACTCCCAGAAGTCCGGCATGAGCCGGGGGTGGGGGTAGGACGACAGGCCGTCCGGGGCCTTGGAGACCTCCTGGCGGAAGCCGTCGAGCTGCTCGGCGCTCAGCCGGCCCTCGAGGAAGGCGCGCGCGTAGACGCCGGGGGAGGCGTGGCCCTGGATGAAGACCTGGTCACCGCCGCCGGCGTGGTCCTTGCCGCGGAAGAAGTGGTTGAACCCCACCTCGTACAGCGTCGCGGAGGAGGCGTACGTGGAGATGTGCCCGCCGACGCCGATGCCGGGCTGCTGGGCCCGGTGCACCATGACCGCGGCGTTCCAGCGGATCCACGCGCGGTAGCGTCGCTCGACCTCCTCGTCCCCGGGGAACCACGGTTCGGACTCGGGGCCGATGGTGTTGATGTAGTCGGTCGCGGTGAGGCTGGGGACGCCGACCTGCCGCTCACGGGCCCGCTGCAGCAGCTGCAGCATGAGGTAGCGCGCGCGGTTCTGCCCGCGTTCGTCGACGATCCCGTCCAGGGAGGCCAGCCACTCGGCCGTCTCCTCGGGGTCGATGTCCGGCAACTGCGACGGCAGGCCGTTCAGGATGGGGCCCTTGCCGGCGGGCGCGCCCGCTTCATCGCGTCTGGCCACGGTGGTGGTCCTCCCGCATGTCGTCGAGGGTCACGTCGCCCGGGCCGTGGTGTCGGGCCGGTGGGCGACGGGGCCCAGCTGGTGGGATCAGGTTAGGACGGACGTCGGACGCGGGCCCACCCCGGTCCCCGCCGTGCTCTCGCCGGTGGGGGGACCGACGTCGAGCCGGTGCCCGCCCGCGTACACGTTCGCCCGCGGCGGGCGCACGAAGCCCAGCAGCGTCATGCCCGCCTCCCGGGCCAGGGACACGGCCAGCGAGGAGGGCGCCGAGACGGCCGCGAGCACCGGCACACCGGCGACCGCGGCCTTCTGCACCAGCTCGAAGGAGGCCCGCCCCGAGACCACCAGGACGGTGCCGCGCAACGGCAGGCGCCCCTCGCGCAACCCCCAGCCGACGACCTTGTCGACGGCGTTGTGCCGGCCCACGTCCTCGCGGGCGCACAGCAGCTCGCCCTCGGCCGTGAACAGCCCCGCCGCGTGCAGGCCGCCGGTGCGCTCGAACGTCGACTGGGCCGCGCGCAGGGCGTCGGGCAGGCCCGCCAGGACGTCGGTGCGCACCCGCACCCCGTCGTCGTGGACGGGGGCGCGGACCCGGGAGAGGACCTCCTCGACGCTGACCGAGCCGCACACCCCGCACGCCGACGTCGTCGTGAACGGGCGGGCGACGCGGTCCCCGGCGAGCCGGCTGCCCGGGCGGGCGCTGATCTGCAGCAGGTTGTACGTCGGCTGCCCGTCCGGTCCGGTGTCGGTGCAGTGGCGCATGGCCACCACGTCCTCGCGCCCGCGCAGCAGCCCCTCGGCGTGCAGGAAGCCCAGGGCCAGCTCCACGTCGTGCCCGGGGGTGCGCATGGTGACGGTGAGCTGCTCGCCGTCGACCTCCAGCTGGAGGGGTTCCTCCACGGCCAGGGTGTCGGCGCGCTCGGTCGCCGCCCCGGTGTCCAGGTCCAGGCGGGTCGTGCGCGTGCGGGTCGACGCCGTGGCCACCGGCCCAGCCTCTCACCCCCGCCCGGTCCCGGCCCCCGCGGCCGTCCGGGGAGGGCCGGTGGACGGATCGTGACCGGTCCGTGGCGCGGTTCGTCTTGCGCAGGACACCGTTCCTCCGCTCCACTAGGAGGTCAGGACTGTCGAAGAGCCCCACCTCCGGGGGGCGTCGAGGAAGGTAGGACATCAGTGGGTGCGACCGCGGACCCTGCGGCGGATGTGGCTGCAGCGGCCAAGCTGGGCTTCAAGTCCGGGCAACTGGTCCAGGAGTACGGCTGGGACGAGCAGGTCGACGAGGACTTCCGGGAGGCCGTCGAGGAACTCGTCGGCGGCGAGATCCTGGACGAGGACGCCGACGACGTCGCTGACGTCGTGCTCTGCTGGTACCGGGAGGGGGACGGAGACCTCGTCGACGCCCTGGTGGACGCCATCACCAACCTCGCCGACGGCGGCATCGTCTGGCTGCTGACGCCGAAGAACGGGCGGCCCGGGCACGTGGCCGCCGCCGAGATCGACGAAGCCGCCCCCACGGCCGGGTTGCACGCGACCTCCAGCGTGAGCGCGTGCGCCAACTGGGCCGGGACGCGCATGACGACGCCGAAGAGCGGGCGCCGCTGACCCCGCAGGTAGGGGACCCCTTCCCCGTCCCCGACGCGCTCCTGCCCGACCAGCACGGCGAGCGGGTCGCGGTGCGGGAGCTGTGGGAGAACGGGCCGGCGCTGCTCGTCTGCGTCCCGGCGGCCTTCTCCACGCACTGCACCGCCGAGCTCGGGGCGCTGGCGTTCGAGGTCGAGCGGTTCGACGCGGCGGGCGTGCAGCTCGCCGCGTTGTCCTGCGACCCGGTGCCGGCGCTGCGGGCCTGGGCCGACGACCGCGTCTACCCCTTCCCGCTGCTGAGCGACTTCTGGCCGCACGGCGAGGTCTCGCGGGCCCTGGGCGCCTTCGACGAGGAGCTGGGGGTCGCGCGGCGGCTCTCCCTCCTCGTCGAGGACGGCCGGGTGCGCTGGCTGCTGCGCGGGGAGCACGGGGCGCCGCGGTCGCTGGCCGCGCACCTGGCGGCGCTCCAGGGGTGAGGGCGGGTGGGCCCGGCCGGGCTCGAACCGACGACAGCCGCGGTGTAAGCGCGGTGCTCTACCAACTGAGCTACAGGCCCCTGGCGGCCCCCGGGAGGGGTCCGGCGGCACCACCGTAGCCGCCCGGGAGGCGTTAGTGTTCGCCTCCGTGATCCCTGCGGCCCCTTCGCCCGGCGCGGACGCGCCCACCCTCCGGCAGGTGACCGACGCCCTGGAGGCCATGCACCCCCTGGAGTGGGCGCAGTCCTGGGACGCCGTCGGGCTGGTCTGCGGGGACCCGGCCGCGCCGGTGCGCCGCGTCCACTTCGCCGTCGACCCCGTCGCCGAGGTCGTCGAGGAGACGATCGCCGCCGGGGCCGATCTGCTCGTGACCCACCACCCCCTGCTGCTGCGCCCGGTGAACTCCGTGGCGGCCACGACGTTCAAGGGCGCGGTGGTGCACCGGGCGATCACGGCCGGGCTGGCCGTCTACGTCGCCCACACCAACGCCGACGCGGCTGCTCCGGGGGTCTCCGACGCCCTCGCCCGCGTCCTGGACCTCGACGACCTCGTCCCGCTCGACCCGCTGCCGGGCCGGCCCGACCTCGGCATCGGGCGGGTCGGGGTCCTGGCCGCCCCCGAGCGCCTGGGCGACTTCGCCGACCGCGTCGCGGCCGCGCTGCCCGAGACCGAGCAGGGCGTGCGCGTGGCCGGTGACCCCGACGCCCTCGTGCGGCGCGTCGCCGTGTGCGGCGGGTCCGGGGACAGCCTGTTCGAGCAGGTCCGCGCCAGCGGCGCCGACGTCTACGTCACCGCCGACCTGCGCCACCACCCCGCCTCGGAGGCCCGCGAGCGCGCCGCCGTCGAGGACGGCCGCCCGCACCTCGTCGACGTCGCGCACTGGGCCAGCGAGTGGCCGTGGCTGGCCGGCTGCGCCGACCGCCTGGTCGTCGCGCTGGCGTCGGCCGGCCGTACCGTTGAGGCCCACGTGTCCACCACGCGCACCGATCCCTGGTCGTTGCGCGTCCCCAGCCGAGGAGAGTGAGCGGGGCGATGCCCAAGGCTCCGGCGATCGACCAGCAGCGCCTGCTGGACCTGCAAGCCGTCGACACGCGTCTGGCGCAGCTCGCGCACCGCCGTTCGACCCTGCCCGAGCAGAAGGAGCTCCAGGGGCTGGAGGCCGAGCGTCGCCGCTCCGGCGACATGCTCGTCGCCGCGCGCACCCTCGTCGGCGACGTCGAGCGGCAGGTGGCCAAGGCCGAGGCCGACGTCGCCCAGGTCCGCGACCGCGCGGCCCGCAACACGAAGCGCCTGGAGTCCGGGACCGGCTCGGCCAAGGACCTGCAGGGCCTGCAGCACGAGCTGGAGTCCCTGGCCCGCCGGCAGGGCGTGCTGGAGGACGAGGAACTGCTCGTCATGGAGCGCCTGGAGCAGGTGCAGTTCGCCGCCGCGGAGCTGACGACGACGGACACCGAGCTGGCCGAGCAGATCGCCGACGTCACCGCCCGCCGGGACGCCTCCCTGGCCGAGGTCGCCCAGGAGGAGACGGCCGTGCTGGCCCGCCGGCAGGCCATCGTCATGGGGATCGACGACGCGCTCGTCGCGCTGTACGAGAAGGTCCGGGCCCCGCGCGGAGGGGTCGGGGCCTCGCTGCTGCGCTCGCGCCGGTGCGGCGGGTGCCAGCTGGAGCTCAACGCCTCGGACCTGGCCGAGATCCGCGGGGCGGCCGCCGACGACGTCGTGTTCTGCGAGGAGTGCGGCCGGATCCTGGTGCGCACGGGGGAATCCGGGCTGTGAGCCGCGTCCTGCGGATCGAGGCCGACGGCGGTTCGCGCGGCAACCCCGGTCCCGCGGGGTTCGGGGCCGTGGTCAAGGACGCCGCGACGGGGGAGGTCCTCGCCGAGGTCGCCGAGTCCATCGGGCGGGCGACCAACAACGTCGCCGAGTACCGCGGTCTCATCGCCGGGCTCCGTGCGGCGCAGGCGGTCGACCCCGACGCGCGGGTGGAGGTCCGGATGGACTCCAAGCTCGTCGTGGAGCAGATGTCGGGCCGCTGGCAGGTCAAGCACGCCGACATGCGCGTCCTGGCGCAGGAGGCGCGCTCGCTCGCGGGGTCGCACGTGGACTACGGGTGGATCCCGCGCGCCCAGAACTCCCACGCCGACCGCCTGGCCAACGAGGCCATGGACGCCGCGGCGGCCGGGCGGCAGTGGCAGCGCGCGACGACGGCCGCCGAACCGGCCGCTCCCCCCGCCACGGCCTCAGCCACGGCCCGCGCCGTCGACCCCGACGGCCCGCCGACGACGCTCGTCCTCGTGCGGCCCGCCTCGACCCCGCTCACCGAGCAGCGCCGGATCTCCGGCCGCCACGGTGAGGACCCGGGGCTGTCCGACCACGGGCGGGCCGAGGCGGCCGTCGCGGCGACCTGCTGGGACGTGCACGACGCCGCGGTGGTGATCACCTCCACGATGCGCCGCTCGCGCGAGACCGCCCGGATCATCGCCGAGGCCCTCGGGGCGGAGGTGCTGGTCGACCCGCAGTGGGACGCGACCGACGTCGGGGACTGGGACGGCCTGACCCGCGCGGAGGTCGTGAGGCGGTGGCCGCGGGAGTTCGCGGCCTGGAACGACTCCGGTGACGCGGCCCCGCCCGGCGGGGAGCCGCTGCGGGCGGTGGAGCGCCGGGTGCTGGCTGCGCGCGAGGGGCTGCTGCGCCGGTGGGCCGGGCAGCGGGTCGTCCTCGTCACGCACGGCGACCCGCTGCGGGTCCTGCTGCGCTCGGCGCTGGGGGCCGGGCCGCAGGTGCAGCGCCGCATTCACGTCGACCCCGGCTCCCGGACGTTGCTGCGCTACCGCCCCGGCGGTTCCTGCGAGGTGCTGGCCGTCAACCGCGTCTGAGAAGCTGTCCTCAAAGGGTTGAGGGGGCCGAGCGGGTCAACCGCCGCAGCATCACCCGGCTGTAAGCGATCTGCACCATCGCCACCGCCGAGGCCACCGTCCGCTCGTAATCCCGAGCCAGCC
>NZ_JBGFTU010000043.1:0-6794 GCF_041276425.1 Kineococcus halophytocola
CAGGACGCAGGCTACCGCCTGGATCTTGTACTCATCGGTGAAGTGTCGTCGGGTCGAGCCCATTGCTACCGCCTACTTTCAGGTCAGGCAGCCAATCCGAGTGTCCACCGAATCGGGAACGGTCCACATCAAGGCGGCGGTACCGATGCTGACGCTGGCCCAGCTGGCCAGCAACGGCTCGCGGGTGTGGCTGAACCGCCGGCAACTGCGCTGGGCGCTCATCGGCTGGTTCGCCGTCGGGGCAGTGCCGCTGGCGCTGGCCGGCGGGCTGCTGCTGGCCCGAGCACCACTGGAGGCGCTGCAGCGACTGCTGGGCGTCTTCCTGCTGGCGATGGTGCTGTGGCGAAGGATGCGTCCGCACCCGCGCCCGCCTGCTGACCGGTCTTTCATCCTCATCGGCGCAGGATCGGGGGTGGGGTCGGCGTTGCTGGGGTCGGTCGGTCCGCTGACCGCCCCGTTCTTCCTGGCCTACGGGTTGACGCGGGCAGCGTACGTGGGCACCGAAGCTGCCGGTGCGCTGACCCTCCACCTGACCAAGCTGGCCGCTTACGGGGCCGGGGACCTGCTGACGCCGGCGGTGCTGGCCTACGGCGTGGCCTTGACCCCGGCGACGCTGCTGGGGGCGTGGATGGGTAAGCGGATCGTTGGGCGCATCAGCGAACGCGTCTTCGTGGTCCTTATCGAGATCGGTCTGGTGGCCGCCGCGATCCTGTTCCTGTTGGGGGCGTGAAAGCGGCAGTCCTGACAGTGTCGTCCAGGAACCCAAGCTTCACGGCATGACGGACACCTGCATGATCGCGCGCCGGTCGTGCTCGCGAAGTCCAAGCGGTATAGGTAAGCAGCTGACGGTCAAGAGCCGAGGAAGTGTCACCACCGAGACCGTTGGGGGTGTCACCGATGTTCTGATGCAGAACTGTCACCGATGTCCTGAGACATAACACTCGCCGAACGGGTGCTGTTCGAGTAATATCGAACACGTGATCGACGCCGCCCAGCACGCCACCCAGGACGCCTTGACGCGCCTGGCCACCGCGCTGGACGACCTCCTGTCGGCACCGTTGGGAACCCTCGACCGCGACGCCGTCGAGGGTGCGGTGCGGACCGCGTACTCCCTCGGCAACCGCCTGGACGCGGCCAAGCTGCGCCTCCTCCGCCGGGCGCTGGACCACCACCGACGGCACCGTCACCGACCTCCTCGCCACGTCGCCGGTGAACCTGGCCCGCACCCAGGCCCGCCGCGACGTGGCCGCGGCCGGTCACACCGACCCCGACGTCCCCTGGGACGGGCGGGTCGGCGGCCTGCACGGCGACCGCGGATCCCTGGCCCGCCTCGGCGGGCAGCTCTCCGCCGGGGCCACCACCCTGGCCCACGTCCACGCCGCGGTCTCCGCCCTGGCCTCGATCCCCACCCCGCTGCGCCGCGGCTCCGTCACCCTGCAGGTCCGCACCGAGGCCGGCGAGGTGGTGCGGACCCGGCAGCGCCGCGCGGACCTGCTCGACGCGTTCTTCGCCCACACCACCGGCACCCGGCCCCTCGGGACGACCCGCCAGCTCATCGACGACGTGCTCACCACGGTGGACCCCGACCGGGCCGACCGGCACGCACGCGACCTCGAACCGGACTCCACCAGCCGCCGCGCCCTCACCTTCACCCGCCGGTACGGGATGCTGCGCATGACCGTCGACCTCGACGAGCACGCCGCCGTCATCGTCCGCGCCGCCGTCGACACCGCCTCACGGCCGGAGCCGAACGGTGACGACGGGGCAGCACCGGACACCCGTTCCACCACCCAGCGCCGCCACGACGGACTCCTCGACCTCCTGACCACCGGCGCCCACCACCCCGCCAGCGCGGTCGACCCCGTCGTCGCGCACAAGGCCACCGTGGTCCTGCGCGCCACCCTGGGCCAGGACGGCACCGTGGACACCACCACCGTCACGGCGGACGGGCACGGGCCCGTCGGCCGCGCCACGGTCCTCGCCACCACCTGCGACGCCGACCTGTCCGTGGCGGTGATGGACCGCCTGGGCCGGCCCCGCTCCCTGCACACCCTGGACCGGCACGCCAGCACCGCCCAACGCCTCCTCGTCGCCGAACGCGACCGCGGGTGCACCGCACCGGGGTGCGGGGCACCGGCCTGGGCCTGCCACCACCACCACGTCGTCCACTGGGCCGACGGCGGGCCCACCAGCGTGGACAACCTCGTCCTGCTCTGCGGACGGCACCACCGGTCCCTGCACTCGGGGCGGCTGGAAGCCAGGTTCGCCGAGGACGGCCTCCCCGAGACCCGCACCCTGCACCGCGACCCGGGCGGGCTCACCGCACCGGGGCCGTGGACGCGGAACGACCACCCCGGACTCCTCCAGGCGGCCCGGAACCTTACCCACGCCCTGCACCGCGACGCCCCACCCGAACGTACCGCCGGCAGCGTCATCGGCTGATCGGGCGAACCGACTGCAGTCGGGACGGTGACCGGTCGAGGCAAACCCGTGAGCACCATCGGACAACTGCTGCGTCGAACCACCGGCGCGCTGGTCACGCTGCTGCCCCAGGGCCGGTTGCTGCCCGACGAGGTGTGGCACCGACGCCACCGCGCGATCGTGCGCGTCGCGGCGCTGCAGGCCCTGGGCCTGCTGGTCTTCGGGGCGTTCCAGGGCGACTCGCCGGGGACGGTGCTCGCCGGTGCGCTCCTCGTCGTGGCGCCCCTGGCCGTGGCGCTGCCCACCGGGTACTCCCGCAAGCTGCGGTCGGCGGGGTCCTCGGCGAGCCTGTTCACCGCCTCCACCGTCCTCGTGCAGTTCTGGGACGGGCAGACCGAGGCGCACTTCCACTTCTTCGTGATGATCGGCCTGGTGGCGCTCTACCAGGACTGGGTGCCCTTCTCGATCGGGCTGGGCATCGTCGTCGTCCACCACGGGCTGCTCGGCACGCTGGCACCCCGGTTCGTCTACAGCCACCACTCGGCGATGGAGCACCCGTGGCGGTGGATGGCCGTCCACGCGGCGTTCGTCCTGGCCGCCAGCGTCACCCACCTCGCCTCCTGGCGCCTCAACGAGCAGCAGGGGTTGCGCGACCCGCTGACGGGCCTGGCCAACCGCACCTTCCTGCAGGAGTTCCTCACCCGCGCCGTGTCCCGGCGCGAGGACGTCGGCGTCCTGTTCGTCGACCTCGACGACTTCAAGGACGTCAACGACTCCCGCGGGCACGCCGCCGGGGACCAGCTGCTCCTCGCCGTCACGCAACGGCTGCGCGCGTGCGTGCGCGGCGGTGACCTGCTCGCCCGCCTCGGCGGGGACGAGTTCGCCGTCGTCATCCGCGGCGGCGAGGCGGCTGCGCGCCGCGTCGGCGAGCGGTTCCTGACCGGCCTGACCCAGCCCGTCCTGCTCGACGGTCAGCAGGTGCACGTCCACGCCAGCCTCGGCACCGCCGACACCTCCACCCTGTGCCGGCAGCGCAGCGACCTGGACTCGGCCGCCGAACTCCTGCGCAACGCCGACCTGGCGATGTACTGGGCCAAGTCCAGCGGCAAGAACCGCCTCGTCGCCTACACCGAGGGGATGTCCGCCGCCGCCCAGGACAAGGCGGCCCTGCGCGACGACCTCGGCCGGGCGCTGGCGGAGGGGCAGTTCGAGGTCTTCTACCAGGCGACCGTCGACTACCGGCGCCACGCCGAGGGTTCCACCTCGGGCGGGCAGGCCGCGCGGGCCAAGGGGTACGAGGCACTGCTGCGCTGGCGCCACCCCGAGCGCGGCACGGTCTCCCCCCTCGACTTCGTCCCGCTGGCCGAGGCGAGCGGGCAGATCCTCCCCATCGGCGCCTGGGTCCTGCGCACGGCGACGCGCCAGGCCGCGGCCTGGACGGCCGAACGCGGGTACCCCGTGGGGGTGGCCGTGAACCTGTCGCCCGTCCAGCTCGCCGACGACGACATCCTCACCGTGGTGCGCGAGGCGTTGCGCGACAGCGGCCTGCGTCCGCACCAGCTGACGCTGGAGGTCACCGAGAGCGTGCTGGTCAGCGACCTCGACGCCGTGTCGGCCCGCCTGGCGCAGCTGCGCGCGGCCGGCGTCCTCATCGCCATCGACGACTTCGGCACGGGCTACTCCAGCCTGTCGTACCTGCGCCGGCTGCCGGTGGACACCGTCAAGATCGACCGGTCGTTCGTCAGCGACCTCGCCTCGGGCGGATCGGCGACCCTGCTCGTCGCCTCCATCATCGAACTGGCCCGCAGCCTCGGGCTCGACGTCGTCGCCGAGGGCGTGGAGACCGAGCAGCAGGCCGAGGTGCTGCGCGAGCTGAGCTGCACCTACGCCCAGGGGTACCTCTACGCCAGGCCGCAACCGGCTCAGGAGGTCTCGGCGGAACTCCCCGTCGAGGTCTGCGCAGCCGTCCCCGCCGAGGTCCCCGCGATGGTCGCCGAGCCCAGCACCCTCGTCCCCCGGTAGAGCGCGACCGTCTGACCGGGGGCGACGCCGGTCAGGGGTGTCCGCAACGTCACCGAGATCCCCTCCCCCGCGGGTTCGACGACGGCCGGCACGGCCTCGCCGTGGGCGCGCACCTGCACGTGCACCTCCACCGGCCCCGAGGGCGGGGGGCAGGTCCAGACGGGGTCCACGGCGTGCATCCCCGTCACGGCCAGCCGCTCGGCCGGGCCCACGGTGACCGTGCGGCGGACCGGTTCGATGCTCAGCACGTACCGGGGACGGCCGTCGGGGGCGGGCCGGGAGATCCCCAGGCCCTTGCGCTGGCCCACGGTGAACCCGTACGTGCCGGTGTGGGCGCCGAGGACCTCACCGGACTCGTCGACGACCTCGCCGGGCACCTCCCCCAGCTTGTCGGCCAGGAATCCGCGGGTGTCGCCGTCGGGGATGAAGCAGATGTCGTGGCTGTCGGGCTTGTCCGCCACCGGCAGCCCGCGGCGGTGCGCCTCCGCGCGGACCTCCGCCTTCGTCGGGGCGTCCCCGAGGGGGAACATCGCGTGCGCGACCTGGTCGGCGTCGAGGACGGCCAGGACGTAGGACTGGTCCTTGGCCTCGTCGGCGGCGCGGTGCAGTTCGGCGGTGCCGTCCGGGCCGGTGCGCACCTGGGCGTAGTGGCCGGTGGCGACGGCGTCGAAGCCCAGGGCGATGCCCTTGTCCAGCAGCGCGGCGAACTTGATGCGCTCGTTGCAGCGCACGCACGGGTTCGGGGTGCGGCCCGCGGCGTACTCGGCGACGAAGTCCTCCACGACGTCCTCGACGAAGTCCTCCGACAGGTCCCACACGTAGAACGGGATGCCCAGCAGGTCCGCCGCGCGCCGGGCGTCGAGGGAGTCCTCGATCGTGCAGCACCCCCGCGAGCCCGTCCGCAGCGTCCCGGGGTCGCGGTTGAGGGCCATGTGGACGCCGACGACGTCGTGACCGGCCTCGACGGCCCGCGCCGCGGCCACGGCCGAGTCCACGCCCCCGCTCATCGCAGCCAGGACGCGCATCAGGAACCCCCCGCCAGGACCGGCCGGCGCCGGTGGGCACGGCCCGCGCGGGACCCGCTGGCCCGCCGCGCCCGCTCCACGGCCGGGGCCAGGGCGGCCACCGCCGCGTCGACGTCGGCCTCGGTGGACGTCCACCCCAGGGAGAACCGCAGCGCCCCCGCCGCCTGCACCGGCGTCAGGCCCATCGCCAGCAGGACGTGGCTGGGCTGCGGGACCCCGGCCTGGCAGGCCGAGCCCGTCGAGCACTCGACCCCGGCCGCGTCCAGCAGGTAGGTCAGGGAGTCGCCCTCGCAGCCCTCGACGGTGACGTGGGCGTTGCCCGGCAGCCGTCCCGGGCCCGGCTCGGCGCCCCGCACGACGGCGCCGGGCACCTGCGACACCCCGGCCAGCAGGCGGTCGCGCAGGGCCGCCAGGCGCGGCGCCTCGCCCGGCAGCGCCGCGACGGCCGCGCGCAGGGCGGCGGCGGTGGCGCGCACCCCGGGGGCGTCGAGGGTGCCCGAGCGCACGCCCAGCTCCTGCCCGCCGCCCTGCTGCAGCGGTACGAGCGTCGTCCCCCGCCGGACCAGCAGCGCGCCGGTGCCGACCGGGCCGCCGAACTTGTGCGCCGACAGCGACAGCAGGTCCGCGCCGGAGGCGGTGAAGTCGACGGGCAGGTGCCCGACGGCCTGGACGGCGTCGGTGTGCAGCGGCACCCCGACCGCGTGGGCGCGCTCGGCGGCGGCCGCGACGGGCTGGACGGTGCCGACCTCGTTGTTGGCCCACATGAGCGAGACGAGGGCGACGTCGGTGCCGTCGGCGAGGACCGCGGCCAGCTCGGCGGGGTCCACCCGGCCCGTCGCGTCGACCCCGACCCAGCTCACGACGGCGTCCTCGCGCGCCTGCAGCCACTCCACGCAGTCCAGGACGGCGTGGTGCTCGGTCGCGGCCAGGACGATGCGGCGGCGCCGGGGGTCGGCGTCCCGGCGCGCGCGGTAGAGCCCGGTCAGGGCCAGGTTGTCGCTCTCGGTGCCCCCGGAGGTCCACACGACCTCCCCCGGGCGGGCGCCCAGCAGGTCCGCGAGCGCCTCGCGGCTCTCCTCCACCGCCACCCGGGCCCGGCGGCCGGCCGAGTGCAGGGACGAGGGGTTGCCCGCCCCCCGCGCGGTCTCGGCCACGTACGCCTGCAGGGCCTCGGGCCGCAGGGCGGTCGTCGAGGCGTGGTCCAGGTAGGCCCGGTGCTGCGCCGTCACGGCACCGAGTGTAAGGAACTGACAGACTGCGCCGGTGCCCGTCCCGATCCCCCCGACCCCACCCCCCCCCTCCACCCCCACCGCCCCCGGGCCCCCG
>NZ_JBGFTU010000044.1:0-5787 GCF_041276425.1 Kineococcus halophytocola
ACGCGAAGCGCCGAACCTACCGGCGCGTCGCGTCAACGACCCCCCCTCACCGCGGGGCGTCAGTGCCCGGAGGCGCCCAGCTCGTACGAGGTGCCCTTGGCGCGCTCGATGCTCGCCTGGATCTCCTTCTCGGCCTCCTCGCGGCCGGCCCAGTTCGCGCCCTCGACGCTCTTGCCGGGCTCGAGGTCCTTGTAGGTCTCGAAGAAGTGCTGGATCTCCAGGCGGTCGAACTCGCTGATGTCGGCGAGGTCCTGGATGCTGTCCCAGCGCGGGTCGCCCGCGGGCACCGCGAGGATCTTGTCGTCCCCGCCGGCCTCGTCGCGCATGTGGAACAGGCCGATGGCGCGGCAGGTGATGAGGCACCCGGGGAACGTGGGCTCCTCGAGGATGACGAGGACGTCCAGCGGGTCCCCGTCCTCGCCCAGCGTGCCCTCGATGAACCCGTAGTCGTGCGGGTAGCGCGTGGAGGTGAAGAGCATGCGGTCCAGGCGGATGCGCCCGGACTCGTGGTCGACCTCGTACTTGTTGCGCTGACCCTTGGGGATCTCGATGGTCGCGTCGAACTCGACTGGGGTGCTCACGTGGCTCCTCTCGACCGGGGTCGCCCGACCCCGTCCGTCACGGTGTGGTTCGCGGCCGACCGGAGGGCTCCCGGGCGGCGGACCGCGCTAGTGTCGCGCAGACAGGGGCCGTGGAACGAACCGGGTGCGACGCGCTGTGCGCTACCCGTGACGAGCGGACGAGCCGGAGGACGACGGGGGAGCGGCGTGCGCAGGGTCCGGGCGGTCCTGGCCTCCGGGGCCGCCGTCGTGGTCCTGGCCGCCGGGTACGCCGGGCTCGACGTGGCCGGCGCGGTCCCCGGCCCGCTGACGACGACGCCCGCCCCGACCGCCAGCCCCCTGCCCACGGCCCCCGGGGCCCAGCCGCCGCCGGGGTCCCCGGCGCCGGTCCTGCCCACCCTGGACGCCGGCGCCCCCGTCCCGGACCCGGCCGCCCTGGCCCGCACGGTCGCCCCGCTCCTGGCCGACCCCGCCCTGGGCGCGTCGGTGTCCGCGAGCGTCGTCGACGCCCGCACCGGCCGGTCTCTGCTGGCCGGCGCCGAGACGGTGCCGCGCACCCCCGCCTCCACGACGAAGATCCTCACCGCCGTCGCGGCCCTGCGCGCCCTGGGCGACACCTCCCGCGTCCGGACGCGCGTCGTCGCCGGCGCCACGCCCGAGGAGGTCGTCCTCGTCGCCGGCGGGGACGTGCTGCTGGCCGCCGGCGCCGGGGACCCCGACGCCGTCGACGGTCACGCCGGGCTCGGCGACCTCGCCGCCCGGACCGCCGCCGCCCTGCGCGCCGCCGGCCGCACCGCGGTCGCCGTCCGCCTCGACGACGGCCTGTTCACCGGCCCGGCGACGTCACCGGGCTGGGGCGCCGGCGACGTCGGCGCCGGGTTCGTCATGCCCATCGCGCCGCTGGCCGTCGACGAGGCGCGCCTGGTGCCCGGGGAATACGCCCCGCGCGCGGCCGACCCGGCGATGGCCGCGGCCCGCGTCTTCGCCCAGGCCCTCGGTGCCGACGGCATCACCGTCCTGGACGCCGGGGACGGGCCCGTCGTCCGGGCCGCGGCCCCGCCCGACGCGCAGGTGCTGGGCTCCGTCTCCTCGGCCACGACCGCCGAGCAGGTCGAGTTCATGCTGACGGCCAGCGACAACACCCTCGCCGAGGTCCTCGCCCGCCGCGTCGCCCTGGCCACCGGCCGTCCCGGCTCCTTCGACGACGCCTCGGTGGCCGTCGTCGAGCAGGTCGCCGCCCTGGGCGTGGACGTCGCCGGGGTGCAGTTGCAGGGGGCCAGCGGCCTGGGTCGCGGCACCCGGATCACCGCCGCCGCGCTGACCGGTGTCCTCACGCTCGTCGCCTCCGGGGAGCACCCCGAGCTGGGCCCGGTCGCCGCCGGCCTGCCCGTGGCCGGGGTCACCGGCACGCTCACCGACCGCTACGACCAGCCGGACTCGATCGCCGCCGCGGGCGTCGTCCGGGCCAAGACCGGCACGCTGACCGGGGTCAGCAGCCTGGCCGGGTTCCTGCGCGACACCGACGGGCGGTTGCTGGCCTTCGCCGTGATGTCCGACAGCGTGCCCCCGGGCGGGTCCCTGGCCGCGCGGCGGGCCCAGGACCGGTTCGCCACGGCGCTGGCCGGCTGCGGCTGCCGCTGAGACCCGCGCCCCTCCCCGCGCCCCCTCCCGGTCCCCGGTCCCCGGCCGCGTACGGTGCGGTCATGCACGCACGCGGTGACGAGGCGGCCGGGACCGGTCCCGGTGGTGCCGCCCCCGAGGACGACCGCCCACCGGGCCGGTCCGTCGTCGACCTCGTCGACTTCGACCTCGCCGCGCAGGTCGCGGGCCGCCTGGCCGGGCCGGGCCCGAAGCTGGGCCGCGACGAGATCGACGACGTCGTCGCCGAGCTGCGCACCGCGGCCGCCCAGGCCGCCGGGCCGGTCGCGCACACCGCCCACCTGCCCTCCCCGGACCCGGTGCCGCCCGCTCTCGTCGTCGACCGCGCCTCCTGGGCGCAGGCCAACGTCGACGCCTTCCGGGCGCTGCTGGCCCCCGTCGCCGTCCCCTCCCGGCCCGGGTCGCCGCCCGGGCGCGCCGGGCAGGTCGTGGACCGGGCCAGCACCGCCGTGGGCCGGCGCACCACCGGCGCCGAGCTCGGCAGCCTCCTGGCGTTCCTGTCCAGCCGGGTCCTGGGCCAGTTCGACGTCTTCCACGGCGTCGACGCCCCCGCCGGCCACCTCGAACCGGGACGGCTGCTGCTGGTGGCGCCCAACGTCGTCCAGGTCGAACGCGACCTCGGCGTCGACCCGCACGACTTCCGCCGCTGGGTGTGCCTGCACGAGGAGACCCACCGGCTGCAGTTCGGGGCCCACCCGTGGCTGCGCGAGCACGTCACCGCGCAGGCGCGCGGGCTGTCCGGGGAGCTGCTGGCCCAGCCGCGGGACCTGACCGAACGCCTCACCGGTGTCCTGCAGTCGCTGCCGGACGTCCTGCGCGGCACCGCCGGGGGGTCCGGCATCGGTCTGGCCGACCTGCTGCAGACGCCCGCGCAGCGCGAACGGGTCGCCCGGCTCGTCGCCGTCATGTCGCTGCTGGAGGGGCACGCCGACGTCGTCATGGACGAGGTGGGCCCGCAGGTCGTGCCGAGCGTGGCGACCATCCGGGCCCGCTTCACCCAGCGCCGCAAGGGCGGCGGCGGCCTGGACCAGGTGCTGCGCCGGCTGCTGGGCCTGGACGCCAAGACCCGGCAGTACGCCGACGGGGCCGCGTTCGTCCGCGGCGTCGTCGCCGCCGTGGGCTGGGACGGGCTCAACGCCGTCTGGACCGGCCCGCAGGAGCTGCCGCGGCCGGCGGAGATCGCCGACCCGGCCGCCTGGGTCGCCCGCGTCCACGGCTGAGCGGCGGGACGTGCGGTGAGCGGTCCGCCCCCCGCCGTCGCGGCCGTCCGCGTCGCCGTCCGGCGCGCCCTGCGGGCCCTGCCGCCCGGCCCGGTGCTCGTCGCCTGCTCCGGCGGGGCCGACTCGCTCGCCCTGGCCGCCGCCACCGCCTTCGAGGCGCGCGCCGCGGACCGGCGCGCCGGCCTCGTCACCGTCGACCACGGCCTGCACCCCGGCTCCGCGGCCGTCGCCGCCCGCGTCGTCACCCTCGGGCACGACCTCGGGCTCGACCCGGTCACCGCGGTGCGGGTGGCGGTGGGCCGGACGGGTGGTCCCGAGGCGGCCGCCCGCACCGCCCGGTACGCCGCGCTGGAGGCCGCTGCGGCCGAGGCCGGGGCGGTCGCGGTGCTGCTGGCGCACACCCTGGACGACCAGGCCGAGACCGTGCTGCTGGGCCTGGCCCGCGGGTCCGGGACGCGCTCGCTGGCCGGGATGCCGCCCACCCGCGGGCTGTTCCACCGGCCCCTGCTCGGCCTCGCGCGCGCCACCGTCCGGCGCGCCTGCGCCGACGAGGACCTGCCCGTCTGGGAGGACCCCGCCAACGCCGACGACCGGTTCGCGCGCGTGCGGGTGCGCCGGGACGTCCTGCCGCTGCTGGAGTCCGCCCTGGGCCCCGGGATCGCCGCGGCCCTGGCCCGCACCGCCCGCGCCGCCCGCGACGACGCCGACGCCCTCGACGCCCTCGCCGCCGGCGCGGACCCCTTCACCGGCGGCTCGGCCGCCGTGGCCGACCTGCGGCCCGCCCCGGCCGCCCTGCGCCGCCGGTGGCTGCGCGCGGCGGCGCTCGCGGTCGGCTGCCCCGCGAGCGCCCTGGGCGCCGGGCACGTCGACGCGCTGGAGGCGCTGGTGCTGGACTGGCGCGGGCAGGGACCCGTGCACCTGCCGGGTGGTGCCGAGGGCACCCGGCGGTGTGGCAGGCTCGTGCTCACCCCACCCCTCGACTGAGAACCACGGGAGACTTGCGTGGACGCCGCGACCGCCGGGACCGACCTCGAGCACGTCCTGCTGAGCCGGGAGCAGGTGGCGACCCGCATCGCCGAGCTCGCCGCCGACCTCGACCGCGACTACGCCGACAAGGACGTGCTGCTCGTCGGCGTCCTCAAGGGCGCGGTCATGGTGATGGCCGACCTGTCGCGGGCCATGAACATCCCGCTGTCGATGGACTTCATGGCCGTCAGCTCCTACGGCTCGGGCACCAAGAGCTCCGGCGTCGTGCGGATCCTCAAGGACCTCGACACCGACATCCTCGGCCGCCACGTCGTCGTCGTGGAGGACATCATCGACTCCGGCCTCACGCTGTCCTGGCTGCTGGCGAACCTGTCCTCCCGCGGGCCGGCGTCGGTGAAGGTCTGCGCGCTGCTGCGCAAGCCCGAGGCCGCCAAGGTCGAGGTCGACGTCGAGTACGTCGGCTACGACATCCCCAACGAGTTCGTCGTCGGGTACGGGCTGGACTTCGCGGACAAGTACCGCAACCTCGACTGCGTTGCGACGCTGGCCCCGCACGTCTACAGCTGACGGTCCTCCCGTGGACGTCGTCGTGCACGGGGGCCTCCTGGACGACTGGCTCGCGCAGCGCCGCCGGCTCGGGCAGGGCGGCCGCGACGAGGTGTGGAACGGGGTGCTCCACCTCGTCCCGGCCCCGCACAGCAGCCACGGTCGGCTGGCGTACCGGCTGGGCCCGGGCTCGCGGCGACGGTGGACGAACGGGGGCTGCACCCCACGGGGCCGTTCAACCTCGGGACCGGGGACCACGACGACCGGGTGCCCGACACGGGGTGGACGTCGACCTCTCTGGAGGAGGCGACCCTCTACGTCCCGTCGGCCGAGGTCGTCGTGGAGTTCGAGTCCCCCGGCGACGAGACGTGGGCGAAGGTGCCGTTCTACGTCGAGCGCGGGGTGGACGAGGTCTGGGTCGTCACGCCCCGGACCTCGTCGGTCCAGGTGCTGTCGGGGTCGGACCGTGCGGTGGAGCGCAGCGGGGTGCTCGGGGTGGGCGTGGACGAGATCGCGGTGGTGTTGGGCTGGCGCTGACGCGAGTCGCCGACCGACCCAGCTATCGCTATTGCGATGACGCTATCGGTATAGCGATACTCGTCGGGTGGACCCGTCGAACCCGTTGCGTACGGTCGCGCCGACGGTGGACGCCGACGTCCTCCAGGTCCTCGCCCGAACGCACCGGCCCCTCAGAGGTTGTCCTCAAAGGGGGTGATGTGTGCACGGTAGGACCATGAGCGTCCCCACCAGGACTCCCTACCCCTCCGACCTCACCGACGCCGAGTGGGACATCGCCCAAGCCCACCTACCCCACG
>NZ_JBGFTU010000045.1:0-5081 GCF_041276425.1 Kineococcus halophytocola
TGGTCGCTTCTGATCCTGACGGCCTCGACCCCACCTGCCCGGCAGGTGCCCGTCGCGGCGAGTCGCCCCGGTCCGCTCTCCGACCCTCAGGTCAGGACGGCCTTCCCACCATCAGATCCGAAGAGCCCCTTTTCTGGGTGGAGGTGTCGCCGCTTTTCAAGGGGTGGCTGGGCTGCAGCGAGTTCCGGCGGATTATGTTGCCTCGTTCCCTGTTGCGGAATTCTCTCTGCATGAGCAGCGCAAGATTGCGGACTTTCTCGACGTGCAGGTCGGCGCCACTGGATCCCTGATTGCCACACGAGAGAGGCAAATCCGGCTCATTCAAGAGCGGTGGGATGCGGTACTGGACTCAGCGATGAGTCCTCTGGGTGCCCCCAAGATGCCGGTCAGGCACCTGTTGCGCGAAGTTGCCGTAGGCATCGTGATCCAGCCCGCGGCGCTGTACGTCACCACCGGCGGGGTACGCGCCCTGCGAGGCGTGGATGTCCGGCCGTGGAGCATCGGTGACGAGAGCGAGATGGTGCAGATCTCCCGTGCTGGCCATGCGGCCAACCCTCGCTCGACGTTGCGGGATAACGATGTGGTCATCGTCCGCACCGGTCTCGCAGGGGCGGCGGCCAGGGTTCCGAGCAGCCTCGTCGGTTCCAACAGCATCGATGTCGTCATCGCTCGGCCAGCGGCGAGACTGCACCCCGACTACCTGGTCTACTTCCTGAACAGCCGGAGTGGCCGGGACGGAGTCACCGGGCAAGCGAGCGGATCCATCCAGAAGCACTTCGGTGTCGAGCACCTCAAGCGGCTGACCATCGCGATTCGCACGCGCGTCGAGCAAGAATCCCTGATCGCTGACCTGGAGATCGCCCGAGTCGGACACGGAGCCGCCGTGGCGGCGTTGACGTCGAGCATCCGACTCCTCGAAGAACGCAAGCAAGCCCTCATCACTGCCGCCGTCACCGGCCAGTTCGACGTCGCTACCGCCCGAAAGGTCTCAATGACGTGAGTGTCCACTCCGAGGCCGCGTTCGAGGCCACCATCGAGGCCCACCTCATCGCCCACGGCTGGCTCCAGGGCGACCCGACCGCCTACCGCCGCGACCTCGGCCTGGACACGGGGGAGCTGTTCACCTTCATCGGCGCCACCCAGGCCGCGAAGTGGGCCAAGGTCGTCGCGCAGTACCCCGATGCCGACACGGCGCAGCAGCAGTTCGCGCAGTGGGTGGCGAGCGAGCTCAGTTCCCGCGGCGTCATCGACGTCCTGCGCCACGGGGTGAAGAACAAGGGGCAGCTGATCAAGCTCGCCCAGTTCAAGCCCGCTCACGGCATTACCGCGAGCCTGCAGCAGGCCTACGCCGCCAACCGCCTCACGGTAACGCGCCAGGTCCACCACTCCGAGTCGCACCCGCACGACTCCCTCGACCTGCTGCTCTCGCTCAACGGCGTCCCCGTCGCGACGGCCGAGCTGAAGAACCCCCTCACCGGGCAGGGCGTGGAGCAGGCGAAGAAGCAGTACCGGGAGCAGCGGTACCCGACCGACCTCATCTTTGCCAAGCGGACGGTCGTGCACTTCGCCGTCGACCCCGACCTCGTCTTCCTCTCCACGACCGTCGGCCCGCAGGCGTACTTCCTGCCCTTCAACCAGGGCTCGAACGGTCCGGGCCGGCACGGGGGGCAGGGCAACCCGTTCTCCACCACCGGCTACCGCACCCGCTACCTGTGGGAGCAGGTCTGGCAGCGCGACGCCTGGCTGGACCTCCTGCACCGCTTCGTCCACGTCGAGCACGAACCCGGCACGAGCAAGAAGGCCGCGAAGACCACGACGATCTTCCCCCGTTACCACCAGTGGGACGTCGTGAAGAAGCTCGACGCCCACGCCTCCACCCACGGGCCGGGCCGGGCGTACCTGCTGCAGCACTCGGCGGGCTCGGGGAAGTCCAACAGCATCGCGTGGCTCGCCCACCGGCTCTCCACCCTGCACACCGCCACCGACGCGAGTTCGCTGCAGGGGACGGCGAAGGACCTCGGGCCGGACGCGAAGGTCTTCCACAAGGTCGTCGTCGTCACCGACCGGGTCGTCCTGGACCGGCAGCTGCAGGAGACCATCGCGCAGTTCGACCACACCCCCGGCGTCGTCGAACGCATCGACAAGAACTCCCAGCAGCTCGCGGACGCCCTCACCGGGTCCACGGCGCAGATCGTCATCACCACGCTGCAGAAGTTCCCCGTCGTCAAGAAGGCCGTCGGTGCTGTCGGCGGCGGCAAGCGGTACGCCGTCATCGTCGACGAGGCGCACTCCTCGCAGTCGGGGGAGGCCGCGAAGGGGCTGAAGTCCGTGCTCGGGACCGGCCCCGACGCGCTGGCCGCCGCCGAAGCGGCAGACGCGGCGGAGGAGCAAGCGAACGACCCCGAGGACGCGCTGAGCGCGGACGTCGGTGATCTCCTCCTGGCCAGCGCACGTGACCGGGGAAGGCAGGCGAACCTGTCGTTCTTCGCCTTCACCGCCACCCCCAAGCAGAAGACGCTGGAGCTGTTCGGCGAGAAGATCCCCGACCCCACCAGGGACAGCGGGTTCCGTCACGAGGCGTTCCACCTCTACTCGATGCGGCAGGCCGTCGACGAGGGGTTCATCCTCGACGTGCTCGCCAACTACGTCACCTACGCGACGTACTACCGCCTCGCCAACGGTGCCGAGACCGTCGAGGGGTCCGCCGGGAGCGACCCCGAGGTCGACAAGCGCAAGGCCAGCCAGAAGCTCGCCCGGTTCGTGAGCCTGCACCCCTCCAACCTGGCCCAGAAGGCCGAGATCATCGTGGAGCACTTCCGCACGGTCACCGCGGGCAAGATCGGCGGGCGCGCCAAGGCGATGGTGGTCACCCGCTCCCGCCTGCACGCCGTGCGCTACCACCAGGCGATCGAGAAGTACATCGCCGGCAAGGGGTACCAGGACGTCAAGGCCCTCGTCGCGTTCTCCGGGAAGGTCGAGGACCCCGACGTCCCCGGCGAGGAGTGGACCGAACCCCGGCTGAACCGCGACCGCGCAGGCCACCCCATCCCCGAGACGGAGACAGCGGCCCGCTTCAAGGGCGAGGACCCGTTCGACGAGTCCGACTACCAGGTGCTCATCGTCGCCGAGAAGTACCAGACCGGTTTCGACGAACCCCTGCTCCACACCATGTACGTCGACAAGAAGCTGGATGGGGTCAAGGCCGTCCAGACCCTGTCCCGGCTGAACCGGACGACACCGGGCAAGGAGGGGACCTTCGTCCTCGACTTCGCCAACGACGCCGAGGACGTCAAGGAGGCCTTCCGGCCGTTCTTCGAGACGACCTGGACCGAACCGACCGACCCGAACCTGCTCTACACGCTGCAGCAGCGGATCGAGGGGCACGCCATCGTCCACCCCGTCGACGTGAGCACGTTCGTCGCGGCCCTCCTCACGGGCGAACTGAGCGGCAACGAAGTCCTCTACGCCACGACCGACGCTGCGCGCGAGCGGTACCTGGCCATGCCGGAACCAGCGGACCAGGAGGACTTCCGCACCGCTCTGAGGGACTTCGTCCGCATGTACGCCTTCCTCGGGCAGGTCATCACCTGGCACGAGGTGGACCTCGAGGAGCTCTTCTACTACGGGAGCGCCCTCCTCAAGCGCCTGCCGAAGCTGGAGGGAGAGGACGGTGACGTCGACATCAGCGACGCCGCCACCTTGACCCACCTGCGCACGCAGATCACCGGCGAGCACGACGTGTCCCTCGCCGCCGGTGACGGAGAGGACGGCCTCCCCCCGGCCGCGGGCGGCGGGGCGGGAGCCCAGAACGACCCGGAGAAGGTGCGGCTGTCCGAGATCATCGCCGCCCTGAACTCCAAGTTCGGGCTCGACCTCGGGGAGGCGGACACCCTCCTCGTCGAGCAGTACGTGGTGCAGAGCACCCAGGACCCGGAGATGCGTGCGGTGGCGCTGGAGAACTCCGAGGAGAATTTCGGGTACCGCTTCGACAAGCGGGTCGACGACTTCGTCATCGACCGGCAGAACGCCAACGAGGCGTTGTTCACCAAGTACTTCGACGACCCCGCTTTCCAGGTGGTGCTCGTGGAGTTCATGCGCAAGGAGGCCTACCGGCGCATCCGGGGTGGTGAGGCGGCGTGAACGCGCCCCGGATCCGCTACCAGGACGTCGTGCCCTACGACGTCCCGCCCTCCCTCGACCTCCTGACCGGGCCCACCGGCGGCCACCTCGAACTGCCCCACTCCGTCCACTGGGGGCCGAGCCGCGTCGTGGACCTCGACGACCCCTCCGAGCTGGTCTGGGGGTACCAGGCCGTTGTTCGCGAGGGGACGGTGCGGCAGCAGCAGGAACTCCTCGACGCCGCCGCCCTGGTCCGCGTGTGGCGTGACCTGATCCTCCCCGTGCGCTGCCGTGCCCTCTGGGAGGACGCGTTCCCGGTGCTGACGTCCAACGCCTCCGCGGACGTGGCCGGTTGATGGACCTGCTCGCGCGCCAGCGGCACGTCACCCGACTGCTGCTCGCCGCCACCGCCGACCACGGTTTCGTGCTGGCGGGTTCAGGGGCCATCCGGGAGCACGCGATGATCGACCGGCCCACCGAGGACGTGGACCTCTTCACCGATTCCCTGGACGCCGGCGGGTTCGCCGAGGCCGTCGAGGTGGGGACTGCCGCCTTGCGGACGGCGGGGTACCGCGTCGAGGAGGTTCGTCGCGCGGACGTCTTCGCACGCCTCGAGGTGTCCGCCGAGGACGGAGCGGTTCTGGAGGTGGACCTCGCCGTCGACTGGCGGGAGCACCCGGCGACGGTTCTCGAGGTGGGGCCGGTCCTGAGCCGGGACGACGCGGTCGCCAACAAGGTGGGGGCGCTGTTCTCGCGCGCCGAGGCCCGGGACTTCCTCGACGTCGACGCGATCCGCAGGACCGGCGTGTACACCGACGAGGAACTCCTCAAACTTGCTGAGAAGCTGTCCTCAAAGGGTTGAGGGGGCCGAGCGGGTCAACCGCCGCAGCATCACCCGGCTGTAAGCGATCTGCACCATCGCCACCGCCGAGGCCACCGTCCGCTCGTAATCCCGAGCCAGC
>NZ_JBGFTU010000046.1:0-4053 GCF_041276425.1 Kineococcus halophytocola
CAGGACGCAGGCTACCGCCTGGATCTTGTACTCATCGGTGAAGTGTCGTCGGGTCGAGCCCATTGCTACCGCCTACTTTCAGGTCAGGCAGCCAATCCGAGTGTCCACCGAATCGGGAACGGTCCAGGTGCGGCGTGCGTGACCGCCGTTCCACGAAGTCTGCGATGGCATCGGCGATGCCTCGAGGCACTATCCGGTCAGGCATCGAGTCGATGCTGGCGGTACTCCGCGAGCTGAGCATGTAGTGGTGCCAGGGCACGGCGGATGGTGCGGTCCACGACGACCTCGGCCAGGCGAATGGTCCCGACGACCACGCCGCTCATGACCAGGGCGAAGAGGGCTACCAGCATCCACCCTTGGGTTGGAGTCACTGGGTCAGCTTCTCGCACCGTAGGTCTTCTGCAGCCTGGGACTTGTAGACGGCTCGGGCGGAGGAGAACGATCAGGTGGCACCGCCTCGAGCGGTGGGCACGGCATCGGCGGTGAGGTCGTCTGCGATGGGTCAAGTCCACGAAGGTGATGTACGACGTTCGCCGCATGATGCTTCCTGGGGTCAGCCCTGTAGGGCTTGCATGGTGACGTCGGTGTTCACCTCCGGCGCGGTCTCGGGCAGGACCAGAGTGGTCTGCCCGCCCTCGCCGGGCAGGAGCGTGAGCCGGCAGCGTCCGAGCAGGTCCAGGCCCAGGTAGCGGCGCCCTTCGGCCCACTCATCGTCCTGTTCGGCCAGCACCGCCCCGACCAACCGGATCAGGGAGGTGCGGTCGGGGAAGATCCCGACGACGTCGGTGCGGCGGCGGATCTCCCGGTTCAACCGTTCCTGGGGGTTGTTGGACCAGACCTGGCGCCAGACCTCCTTCGGGAAGCTGGTGAAGGCCAGGACGTCGGCGCGCTGGGCATCCAGCCCTGCGCGGGAGCCGGCTTGCTCCTCGGTGGAGACACGCAGGCAGCCGATGGTACGGGGCGGTTGATGCCGGGGGTCCAAGATTATGGAGCTAATCTGGCGAGAACCGGTTCTCTGCTACCGAAGATGATCACAAGACCTCGTCAGCGCCGACGTCCTCAAGGTTTCGGGCAAAGATGCCGATAACCGATTCGTGGAAATTCTTCCTGAGCGGTCGGGGCGTCGTCGCACATCGCCGGTCTTAGTGATAAGCGTGGTTGCTGGAGCGGCAGTCGCAAGCACTCTGCTCCTTGGTGGCATCTTGCTGGGCAAAAATCTGCAGCCACCTGGCCCTACTGCGGTCCTGCAGAGCTCTGGTGAGGCGAAGTTGACGGACGCGCCCATTGCTGCAACTCAAGAGACCGTCAGCTGGAAGTCCGGTGTAGTGGTGGAGGGCAACTGGACGGATCACTACGGTGATGGGCGACTCATCGGTGCCCCTGGCGACTGCAGCGTGGACGCTGACCGCTACCTGGGAATTCGGCCGGGCGGCACAGTCACCATTAGAGACGCCTCTGATGCAATTGTTGGAGTAGCCACGTTGACTGAAGGGCGCATTCTTAATCCAATACCGGATGACCAAGAGGCCGGTGGGCTTATGGGGCCTTGCCGCTATGAATTCACTGCCGCTAATGTTCCACTATCTTCTTTCTATACCGTAACTGTACCTGGAAGGAACCCTGCAACCATCGACGGCGCGCAAGCGGCAGCGGGGATTGCGTCTGATGTTCATCTTCCCTACATTAGATATTCCTGACTGGGCGCCGCCTAGAGCGGAACATCCATGCCTTAAACCACTTAAATCCTACCCCGCCGGCACGCGCGATTAGAGGTGCGCGACGTCGCGGTCATAGCTCGTTGGGTGTGAGGTCAGCCTCAAGAATATTGAACTAGTTCATGAACTGGCATCTTTTTGGCATTCTAGGGTTGTTTTGGGCTGCGTGGTCCGGCCCTGGTGGCACCCCTAGATGACCTACCGGGAAGTCCCCTCAGACCTCGGGACTCGTCCTGTCGCCAGGTGTGCCCCTAAGCGGTCTTGTGGACCTCTCTGACGGGCTCAGGAGGACCAAGATTAGTTCTCCCGTGACCTTGCCATTTTGATGCCCCTATGGGCCCTGCAGGGCTCTGACCTGCGCAGGGGGTCAGTCGTGGTCGGACGGCCAGCAGGCCGCATGGCGACAATCAGGGCGAGAAGAACGTCGCCGATCTCAGCGATGAATGGCAGAGTCCCGCCCCGGGAAGTGCTCTACCCACTGTCAACCGAGCAACGCGATTCCCCCAAGAATGTAGCAACTAATACAAAGGAAGGCCCCTGTAAAGGGGCCTTCCTCATCGGTTGCTGCCAGTCGGTGCGAGCGTCACCGGCTGGCCAGGACGCTGCGGGCCATCTCGGCGCGCAGCTGGACCCGTTCGGCTTTCCTGCGGGCTAGCTTGGTCTCCGGCAGCAGCACCAGGTGGTGAGCCTGCTCGTGCTTGGAGCCGATCCTGCGGATGCGGCCCTCGCGCTGTGTCTCGCGGTCATCGGTCCAGCTCGAGTCCAGGGAGATCAGCAGGTTCGCGGTCTGCAGGTTCAGCCCGCGCTCCAACACTGAGGAGCCCAGCAGGACCTGGACCTGGCCCTCGCGGAATCTGGCCACGGCCTGCTCCCGCTCCTCCTGCGGCACTTTGCCCTCGATGGCCACCGAGGAGATCCCCACCGCGGCCAGAGCTGCTGCGGCCAGAGGCAGGACAGCCAACGTCTCGCAGTAGACGACGGCCTGACGGCCCGCGTAGGGGCCGGTCAGCTGTGCCACCAACTCATCGACCAGGCAGGAGACGTCCTCGTGGTGTCGGCCGGCAGTCTCCTGGCGCTTGTGGCCGGCTGAACCGCCCATACGGCTGCCGGTCTCGTAGGCCTTCTGCTGGGTGGGGTGCAGCGGCACCCAGACCGCCGAGCGGGTCAGCTCGGGCAGACGCTGCCCGGTCTCCTCGGCGCTGACGCGGTGCATCACCTGGTGCAGGTAGGTGGTGAACGCCTGCTGGTGTGCGGAGCTGGCGAAGCCCTCGGGCTTGGGTTGGACCCAGCGCCCGGGGCTGACCTCGTAGGCCTGGGACCAGCGCAGGAACTCGCGCTCGAACTGGCCCCGGGGCCACAGGCCCGGGGTGGCGATGGTCTCCAGGACGGAGAAGGCCTGCAGCGGGTTGGACTGCCAGGGGGTGGCCGACAGGCCCAGCACCTGCTGGGAACGGGCGCTGAGCTGCAGTGCGGCTTGCTGCAAAGGACCGCCCCCGGAGACGGCGGTCACCTCATCCAGCACCAGCAGGGCCGGAGCCCAGCTGGCTGCCGTAGTTCCGATGCGCGAGGACAGCCACTGGTAGGTGGCGATGACCACCAGGGGCCGCTGCCCCTGCTGCTGGCGGAACGTGGCCAGCACCCGAGCACCGGGAGCGGTGGCCTTCCACCGGGAGTCCTTGGTGGTAGACACCGCCAGGTGCGGGCAGAACCGGCGCACCTCGGCGGCGGTCTGCTCCACCAGGGGTGCGTCGGTCAGGTACACGACGGTCGGGGCATCGGCCTGGATCTGCAGCTGGTCGGTGTCGAGCAACCAGGCCGCCAGGCCGGTGGCCGTGGCGGTTTTGCCGAGCCCGGTGCCCAGCGCGCACAGCGTGCGGGGGTTGGTCTGGGCGAAGGCCAAAGCCCCCAGCTGGTGGTTCAGCAGGGTGCCGCTGAAGCTGGCCGGCGTTGTGACGATCGGCAGGTCGAGCAGGGTCATGGAGTCCTCGTGTCGAAGCGGGGTAGCGGCAGGGCAGGTGGCCACCTCATGTGGCCAGTGCTAGGTGTTCGGGGTGGGCCTGGACGTCGCGCCAGGCGTTCCACCTCGCGCGGTCGTCCTCGCTGGCGTGAGCTCGGCAGTAGTCGGCACGGGTGCGAGGTCCGGTGGGCATGGCCCAGCCCCGGCAGGGTTCTCCCGTCTTGGTCAGCCCAGCGCAGTAGCGCTTGGCCGCCTGTGGACCGTTCCCGATTCGGTGGACACTCGGATTGGCTGCCTGACCTGAAAGTAGGCGGTAGCAATGGGCTCGACCCGACGACACTTCACCGATGAGTACAAGATCCAGGCGGTAGCCTGCGTCCT
>NZ_JBGFTU010000047.1:0-3912 GCF_041276425.1 Kineococcus halophytocola
GCGCGGGACTACGAACGCCTCGCCACCACCGCCATCACCATGGTCGAGATCGCCTACACCCGGCTCATGTTGCGCCGCCTCACCCGCAAGCACCCCACCCCACACCACATCTGAAACAGTCTCTGAGAAGACCGCCTTCTCCGTGCGTACCCCGATCTGCCCCGACACCCGCGACCGGCAGGGCCGGCCCCGGCGGGAGTTCGAGTACGTGCGGGCCGGCACGATCTCCTGGTACGGCGTGCAGGACATGGCCACCGGAGCGGTCCAGATGATCCCCGCTACCGGGCGGATGGACTCCCCGGCTTTCACCGACCTGCTCGAGCAGCTCATCGAGGTGCACGGGCCGGTCTTCACCCTCGTCATGGACAACGGCTCAGCGCACACCAGCCGGCACACCCGCACCTGGCTGGGCCAGCACCGCGGCATCAGCGTCGTTCACACCCCGGTGCACGCCTCCTGGGTCAACCCGATCGAGTCCGTGTTCGGCATCTGCGCCCGACAGTTGCTGCGTCGGGCGGTGTTCACCAGCCGTGAGGATTGCGACGCCCGGGTCCAAGCGTGGGTCGCTGACCGCAACCGCACCAGGAGGCCGGTCAGCTTCACCTGGCAGCCCTGCACGTGATCACGAACTTCCGCACGAGACCACTAGCAGACACGCCATAGTCCTTTTGGCCTATCGCCTCCGAACATTTCTTGTCATCTTGCGCGCGAAGATCCGGTTTCGCTGACAACGCACTGTCACGACTCTTACTGTCTGCGTGACCTCCGAACGGGAGGTCGGGGGAGTGCTGCCGGTCCGGCCCCTTCAGCTCTGAGCGCATCAGCGCACCGGGATGAGGTGGTTGCGCGGACCGGGGCTCGAGCGACAGGGGTGTCCTCGTGCGTGGTCTGCCGCGTCGTCGTGCTGCCGTGAAGTCGTCGCCGGACTCAGCACCGACGGCACCGCCGGTTCCGTCGACATCGCCAGTTCCGTCGGTCCCGCTGGCATCGAAGGACGCGGTGGAGGCGCCGGCGCGGTTGCCGCTGCGGCGCCGGACCCGGGTGACCCGGGTGGCGGCCGCCTCCACCCTGCTGGCGTTCGCCATCGGCGGGGTCCTCGACCTGGACCCCTTCTCGCTGACCTTGTGGTCGGCGCAGGCCGCGGCACGGGAAGCCGCCCAACCCACGACCACCGCCGAGGAGCTGCGTCAGGATGCGCTGGACCTGAGCGCGGACCAGAACGCCGCCCAGCAGGCTGCTGCGGCGGAAGTGTCCGCGCAGGAAGCGGTCACCCTGGGCGGGGCGGGTACGACCGCACCGCCGGTCGGGGTACCCGAAGCCGACCAGACCCCTGCCCTGTCCCCGCGGCAGGCGGCGATCGAGACCGCCCAGCGGCAGGCCCAGACCAGCCAGCAGCCGGTCGTCGTCAACGCGTTGACCACCGAGACCGCGGTGACCACCGCGATGCCTGATGGCACCTTCTCCACCCAGACGTCGCTAGGACCGGTCCGCTACCGCACCGACGGCGGCACCGGGGCGGACCTGACCGGCAAGGTGACCTGGGCCGACCTGGACCTGTCCTTGAGTGGGCAGGACCAGGCCGGGCGCACCACCGCCGAGGCCGCCGGCCCGTGGGCGGCGCGGCTGGCAGGGGAGTCCGGGACGGGCATGGTCGCGGTCGGTCCGACCGGGCAGACCATCACCTGGTCCCCGCAGGCAGCCACCGGCCCGGTCGGCCGGGGCGGGCCCGGCGGAGCGCTGCCGGCGGTCAAGCCCACCGCCCCCACCACCGGCGTCACCCCGGTGCAGTCGGGAGTGGACGTCCAGGTCGTGCCGGGCGATGTCCCGGCCCTGCCCGGCAGCGGCGTCGACGCCCCGGCACCGGTCATCACCCCCACCCCGACCTCCAGCGCCGGGGTCGGCAAGGCAACCAAGTCGGGGACGTCCAGCAGCACCTCCACCGAGTCCTCCACCGGGACGTCCTCCGGGACTTCCCCGACGACCTCTGCGACCAGCTCGAACACCACATCGGCGCGGGTGCAGAGCACCGCCATCGAGACGAGCACCCCTTCGGCTTCCCCCAGCGCCCCGAGCCCCTCGGGTGCCGCCTCTGACGCTGGGGCGAACGCGGACGGGAACGCTGGTAGTGATGCTGGCAGTGACGCTGGCAGAGACGCGGTGTTCCCCGGGGTGCTCAAGGGCGGTCGTGACTACACCGTCACGGTCACCGCGACCGGTGCGGAGGAGTCGGTCGTGCTGGCCTCCCGCGAGCAGGTCACCGCCGCCGGTGGCCCGTCCGCGGCCGCGGTCTACCGCAACACCTTCACCCTGCCCGCCGGTGTCAGCGCCCGCCAGGCGCCCACCCAGGACGGGGTGGACCCCACCACGCTGGGGGTGCAGTTCCTCGACGCCTCCGGCGCCGTCATCGCCACCTTCGGTGGCGGCAAGGCGGTGGACTCCTCAGCCAACGAGGTGGGGGAGCCGGCCACCGCGCCGGTCGCGACCCGCCTGCTGGCCGCGAAGGCGGGGTCGGCGACGGTGGAGGTCAGCGTGGACCCGGCCTGGGTCGCCGACACCGCGCGCGTCTTCCCCCTCACCATCGACCCGCACATCGCCACCGGCACCGGCTTCTCCGGCTCCACCGGCCCGAACGGGTCGAACAACTTCGACGCCTACGTCGATGAGGCCTTCCCCACCACCAACGAGGGCGTGCAGGACTCCGGCCGGCTGCTGGCCGGGTACCGGCCCACCGGCGCCGGCAACAAGGCCTCCACCACGCTGGTGTACTTCAACCTCGGGGACCTGATCGGGTCGGAGAACACGATCACCTCCGCGCAGTTCTCGGTGTGGAACAACTACTCCTACTCCTGCACCCCCTCGGGGCTGTGGGTGGATGCGGCCACCGGCTCCTGGAACCCGGCGACGGTGACGTGGAACACCCGCCCGGGCTGGGCGAACGCGGGGTCGATGAAGACCTTCGCCCACGGCTACTCCTCCTCCTGTGCTGCGGCGGCCGAGTTCTACGACGTCACCGGAATCGTGCAGAAGTGGGCCAACGGCACCTCCGGCTACTACCCGGGCCTGGCCAACTACGGCTTCATCATCACCGCCAACGGCACCGACGTGAACGGCTACAAGCGGTTCAACTCCGCCGAGACCGGCTCGGGCATGCCCGGGCTGACGGTGTCGTGGGAGAACTGCACCAACTACCCCGCCGGTGCCGGCGGCTCGGGCACCCGCAAGGTGTGCGGGGCCATCCGCGACGACTACGCCGCCAACGGCGGACCGGCCGGCTTCGGTCTGCCCACCACCAGCGATGCGGCCACCCCGAACGGCAAGGGCTTCTACAACCACTTCGACAAGAACGGTGAGGCCCGCTCCATCTACTGGAGCCAGGCCACCGGAGCTCACTCCGTCGGTGGGGCCATCCGCACCCGCTGGGCCGCTGACGGGTGGGAGACCTCCACCGAAGGCTGGCCGACCTCGGACTACAAGACCACCCCCTCGGGGCAGGGCTACTACAACCACTTCCGCAACATCGACGTCACCCCGGCCAAGGACTACTCGATCTACTGGACGTCCGGTACCGGCGCCCGCAGGGTCGATGGGCTGATCCGCAACCGGTGGGACAAGCTGGGCTGGGAAAGCGTGGTCGGCTGGCCCGAGACCGACGAGATCGACGCACCCGGCAACGGTGGCAAGGTCACCTACTTCCGCCGGATCGGTACTGACGGTGCCGGGTGGGCGGCCCCGGGAAACCCGACAGGGCGCCTTGGAGCGTTCCCGGTTTCGTGGACACGGGATTAAGAGCGACCGGCAGTAGGTGTCACGACGGGTCAGCACCCGACGGCTGGACGGGGTCGGCGTGTCACGAGCCGGGGCGGACACGGGCCCCGGTGATCATGGAGTTCTCTACGCTGCACCACCACCGGA
>NZ_JBGFTU010000048.1:0-3325 GCF_041276425.1 Kineococcus halophytocola
CACCGACCTGGCTGCTGCGATCACTGTCCTGCGGCGTCTGGTCAATGAGGCCCGCAAGCGGTACCGCTGGCCTGGGCGACCCACCACTCGTCGACTCCGATGATGCCCCTACTGCCGGTCGCTCTTACCTACGACGCCTCCGCGCGCCTGCCCTACAACGACCGGCTGATCCTGCGCAAGGTCACCGACACCCGCGGCCGGGACCTGAGCATCACCAACTTCGGGTACTTCGACTCCTGGGTCTCCGACGTCACCAACCGCACCACCACGACGACCATCACCAACAACCAGCTGGTCAGTGAGAACAACGCCGCGGAGGGCACCACCAGCTACGAGTACGACGGCGCTGACCGGGTCACCGCCATCACCGTCCCTGAAGGCCAGCGCACCGAGCTGACCTACGACGACCAGGGCCGGGTGCTGGCGCTGAAGCGGATCGGCAACAACGGGCAGAACCCCACCTGGACGTTCTCCTACGCCGCCTTCGACCGCGCCACCGGGCAGGCCCTGACCAAGACCACGGTCACCGACCCCAACGGCCACGACAGCGTCTACACCTCCGATGGCCGCGGCCGCGTCGGCACCCTGACCAACGCCCTGGGCAAGAAGGTGCTGGACACCTTCACCGCCAACGACGACCTCGAGACCACCACCGGCGCCACCGCCGGCTCGGCCACAGGAACGGGCGGCGGCTCGACCGGCGGGTCCGGGGGTCAGACCCGGACCAACAGCTACGCCGGGGCCACCGGCGCGGCCGCCTCGGGAGCGACGTGGAACCTCACCGCCACCCGGCTGCCCACCGGGGCCGGGATCACCAACACCTACGGCACCGGGGCCCGGCTGTACGACGTGATCACCTCCGCCGACTCCCGGGGGAACGTGACCACCAACGCCTACGACACCGCCGGCAACCGCACCAGCGTCACCGAAGGCGGGGTCACCACCAAGAACCTGTACCAAGGCAACACCGACCCCGACTACGGCGGCACCGTCAACTGCGGGCCCACCGTGAACAACGTCGTGACCGCGACCAAGGCCGGGGTGCTGTGCGAGACCCGCGACGGCGCCTACGTCAAGGGCTCCAGCGCGGCGGCCACCACCGCCCACCGCGTGGCCTACCGGTACAACGCCAAGGGCGAGCTGGTCACCCTGTTGCCGGGAACGCCGTCGGCGCAGCAGCAGCAGACCTTTGAGTACGACGAGCTGTCCCGGCTGGTTGAGACCCGCGACGGGCGGGGGCAGACCACGTTCTACGGCTACGACTCCATGGACCGCCTCACCTACACCCTGTACCAGGACGGGCGCGTCGCCTCGCACTACTTCGGCGATGAGTCCGGCAACGGGTGGCTGCGCGCGGTCGATGAGTACCCGGCCAACTCCAACACCGCCGACCGGTCCACCTCCTACACCAGGGACGACTTCGGCCGGCTGCGCGCCACCGTCTCTCCCGAGGCGACGATCAACCTCAACTACGACAACCGCGGCAACCTGCGCGAGTACATCGACGCCGGCGGCGCCGTGAAGTACGACTACAACGACGCCGACCAGCTCACCGCCCTGGCCCTGCCCGGCGGGTCCTGCACCGGGCAGACCCTCACCAGCCCGGGAGCTGCGTCCACCAAGTGCGTCCTGTTCGGCCTCGACGACGACGGGCGGCGCACCTCCACCCGCTACCCCGGCGGGCAGACCCTGGCCACCACGCTGGACGACTCCGGCCGGCTGAAGCAGGTCGTGGGCACCACCCGCACCAGCGGCGGCACCACCACCAAGCGGCTGGACCTGGCCTACACCTACACCGACGCCGCGGCGCCGACCTCGAGCACCAACCCGAACAAGGACACCGGCATCGTCACCGCCGTCACCGACGCGATCGCGGCGGCCAAGACCACCTACAGCCACGACGGGCTGGACCGGCTCACCGCCGCCTCCACCGCCCCGACGGCCGGGGGAGCGGTCACCCGCTACGAGGGCTTCTGCTACGACGGGGCGGGCAACCGCACCAAGTACCTCAACAGCACGTCGACGACGTGCTCGAGCGGGACGGCGGCGGCGACGTTCACCTACAACGGCGGCAACGAGCTCACCGCCGCCACCGGGGTCACCCCCACCGGCGCCACCCTGGCCGGGACCGGGTTCAGCTACGACGGCAACGGCAACCAGACCAGCGCCAAGTCGCAGATCGGGCTGAGCACGGCCTACAACTCCCAGGAGGCCGCGTCCTCCTTCACCCCCGCCGGCGGTAGCGCGATCGCGCAGTCCTACGGCACCGGGGACGGCGGCAACGGCGAGCGGACCACGTCCGGCAGCGGCACCAGTGCGACGACCTTCGCGGTCTCCCCGCTGTCCCCGGCCCCGGCCTGGTCCAAGACGGGCACGACCTCCCAGTGGACGGTCCGCGACCCCGATGGCACGCTCATCGCCGTGCGCATCGGCAGCTCGCCCACCTCGGCGACCGAGCTGTACCCGTTCACCGACAACGTCGACTCCGTCCGCGCCATGGTTAAGGCCGACGGCACCGTGGCCAACACGTACACCTACTCCGCCTACGGGGCCACGCTGACCGCGACCGAAGCCAGCGGTGCGTCGCAGCCCTACCGCTACGGCGGCGGGTACACCGACACCGCCACCAGCCTGGTCAAGCTCGGCATCCGCTACTACGACGGCACCCAGGGACGCTTTACCCAGCAAGACCCCACCGGCCAGGACCCGCAGTACACCTACGCGAAGGGCTGTCCGAGCACCTACAACGACCCCACTGGTGCCAAATTCGTCGGCTGGGGATGCGTGAAGTCCATTGGCGGCCTTCTTCTTGGGGGCGTCGCTTTCGCGGGCAGTGTCGCAGCAGTTCCGCTGTCTGCTGGCGCCAGCGCTATCGGTGCTGTAGCAAGCGTTGGTGGGATTGCCCTCGCCACCGACTCGGTCTACAGCAGCTGCCCGAAGCCGAAGCGCAGTCGATGAACGATCAGCAGCGGAGGAAGGTCGCCCTCCTGCTTATCCCCGCCTTGGTCATCCTAGGAGGTCTCATGGTCTCTATGGCTGTGGACGCCACTGGGGGACGCCGATGGTTGGCCGCGCTAGTCGGAGCGCTGGCGATCGTTGCGGCTGGTGGATGGGTGATCAGCCTGAGGAGGTCCCGCTAGCTAGATAGAAAGTCTGCGCCTACCAAGCCGGAGGGCCACCCCATATTCGTGGTGGTGGTGTCGCGCGTCAGGTTTTGTGGCAGACCCCGTTGCCTACGGGGTTGACCAGCGAGGAGCCTGATCACCATGCCAAGACCACCGGCCCTGGCGGCCGAGGAGAAGACCCGGATCGTGCTGTCGATCCT
>NZ_JBGFTU010000049.1:0-3286 GCF_041276425.1 Kineococcus halophytocola
CCTCGGGTCGATCGCGTTGTGTGAGAACTCCATGATCACTGCCGGGGCCATGCCCGTCCCGGATGAGCCTTCACGGCGTGTCGTCCTTGACGCGCCTCACCTCACCGGACTTTGCCGGACCCCTGGGCTCCAGCGCCGTCGGGCCGGGGTCGGTGAACCTGCTCACCGGGGCCCTGGACCTGTCGGCTACCGATGCGGCCGCCTTCGGGGTGTCCATCTCCCGGACCGCCTCCTCCCGGCGCACCAACGCCGGCGCCGAGAACGTCGCCGGTTCCCCCTTCGGGCCCCAGTGGGTCCTGGGTGGGGTCGATGACGACCTGGACCTGAGCTGGACCTCGATCCGGCAGACCTCGGACTACTCCCTGGACGTCCTGGACGCCTCCGGTGAGTCGACGTCCTTCGTCGTCGATGAGGCAGGGACCACCTGGTACGCCGAGTCCGGGGAGGAGGACCTCACCCTTGTCGGATCCACCACCGTCGCTGGCGTCGACCTGGCGTTGACCCCGTTCAAGGCGACCTCCTGGACCTTGACCGATGGGGACGGCACCGTCACCGTCTTCGGCAACCGGGTCGCCATCACCGCCCCGGCCAACCGCCAGAGCGACTTCATCGCCAGCGCCAACACGCAGGCGAGCTGGCAGGCCACCTCCATCGCCCCGGCCAACGGCGGCGCCATCAACGCCACCCGGTACGGCTACACCCAGGTCAAAGTGCCGGACCGCAACGACACCTCCAAGATGGTGGACGCTTGGCGTCTGTCGCGGGTGGGGGCGGCCAACCCGGCCCTGTCCGCCAGCGCTCAAGGCACCTGCCTGACCGCGGCGACCCCCGGCCCGGGCTGCCGTGTGCTGCAGCTGAACTGGAACGGCAACGACGCCAGCGCACGGGTGAACTCCATCGACCTGTACGCCACTGACCCGACCGCTCCGACCGCCACTCCCAGTGCCCCGGTGCAGCTGGCGACGTACCTCTATGACGCCGCTAACCGCCTGGCCTCGGTCACCGACCGCGCGGGCCTGATCACCACGTACACCTACCGCGCCGACTACTCCTCCAAGACCGGGTCCACCCCCGTCACCGTTCCTGGGCCGGTGGCCACCGTGACCCCGGCCAAGCAGAAGGCGTGGACCTTCACCTACGGCGAGGTCGAGTCCACCTTCGACACCGGCCAGGCCGGGTCCCAGGGCCGGTTGCTGACGGTGTCGCGGCCCACCGTGTCGGCCTCTGATGGCACCACCGCGACCGGCACCGCCAGCTGGGACGTCGTCTACAGCGTCCCGCTGGACGTCACCCGGATGGGCCCGTACCCGATGTCGGCCCGTGCGGTGCTGACCTGGGGTCAGGACGTGGCCCCGTTGGATGCGACCGCCGTGTACGGACCCAACGCCGCCGACGTGCCGGACTCGCGCGTCGGGGTGCACGACGCAGCCGTGGACACCACCGCGCGCAACTGGACCGCGGCCGCGGTCAGCTACATGGACGTCAACGGTCACACCGTCAACGTCGCCCAGCCCTCCGCCCTCGCCGGGCGCTGGGTCGGCTCGGGAACCTGGAACGAGAAGGCCACCACCGCCGCCAACCTGGCCGCGATCTCGGCCACGACCGTCAGCACCCGCAACGGCGCCGGTCAGCCCGGCGCGGGCCTGCCCGGCGGATCTTCCCCGGCCGCCGGTGAGGTGCCCATCCCCGTCAAGGGAGCCCGTATCTCCGCCGCGATCGTCGATGCGGCCGGGAACACCACCTTCAGCCTCACCCCCGCCAACCGGGCCCTGGCCCTGGGCCAGGACGACGAGGCCGCCAAGGATGGGGGCGCCGGTGATGCCACGACGCAGCTGGGCGCCCTGTCCTCGACCAGCAGCACTCCGGATGTGAAGGGGTCCCCGACGTGGCTGCGAGCCCAGCTGCTGTCGACCCAGACCCGCTATGAGCTGTCCCGCTCCACCTTCACCGCCGGCCCGCAGCTGCGTGAACCGACCCAGGTGGCGGTCACGTCCCTGCAGCCGCTGCGGCTGACGATGACCCAGCCCGCCTCGGACGGATCGCCGACACCGGTGCCGGCCCGTGCGGTGACCTACACCGAGTACGACGCCGGGCGTCCCGCCAGTGGGGCGCAGGCCAGTGAGCTGCCGACGAAGGTCACCACCGGTTTCGTCGCCGGCACCACGGAGCTCCTGGACACCAAGCAGGTCATCCGCTACCGCGACCCGAACAACACCTCCCAGCCGTGGCAGCTGCGTGAGGAGAACGCCAGCTACGCCGGCGTCTCGGGGTTGACCATCGCCAAGCTGCGCCCGCTCGATGGGGGCGGCGCCGTCCACGACGTCCGGTACGTCGACACCGAGTACGCCTGGACCGGGGCCGCTGCCGGCAAGCCGGTCTGGGTGCGCACCTCAGCAGCTACCGGCGATGCCACCGAGACCCGCACCGCCTACGACGCCCTGGGCCGGGTCATCGCCGCCAGCATGCCCCGCAACCCCGGCGACACCAGCGCCACCGGAACCGCCTCCACCACGGTGACCCGCTACTACGGCGATGGCACCAACGGCACGAACAACTGCACCACCGCGACGTCTGCGGCCGCGGTCGTCTTCGCCGGCATGGTCTGCTCCACCGGCCCGGCCAACGTCCAGGTCGGCGGGTCCGCGGGGCTGCCCACCAGCACCACCACCTACACCCGCACCGGTCTGCCGGCCACGGTCACCGAGACCTTGACCCCGTACGGCTCGGGCACGAACTCCACCCTGCGGGCCACCATCAACGGCTACGACGGCGCCGACCGGCCCACGTCGGTGAGGACCACCACCTACGGTGCGCTGAACGTGACCGCCGGCACCGAGGTCAAGACCCTCACCTACGACGAGCAGGGCAACCCCGACAGCACCAGCGACGGCGGGTCCAGCAACGTGCCCAACGGCCGCACCCTGCGCACCACCTACGACACCCTGGGCCGGGTCACGTCCTCCCTCGAGGCCACCGGCTTGAAAACTCAGACCACGTACGACACGTCGGGCCGGGTCGCCACTACCACCATCACCGACACCAACACCTCCCCGGCCAACACCGGTGCCGCGGCCGTCACCGGCTACAGCCCCGTCACCGCCGGGAAGGTGTGGAAGCAGACCAACAGCTACGACCCCATCACCGGGGATCTGACCGGCACCTGGAGCGTTCCCGGTTTCGTGGACACGGGATTAAGCTGCAAGTTGCGCGATCTCGTCTAGATGCCGATACCCTAACTCAAACTCCCGCGGCGTCAAGTATCCCAGCGCCGAATGACGTCGGACCG
>NZ_JBGFTU010000050.1:0-3161 GCF_041276425.1 Kineococcus halophytocola
ACGGTCCGACGTCATTCGGCGCTGGGATACTTGACGCCGCGGGAGTTTGAGTTAGGGTATCGGCATCTAGACGAGATCGCGCAACTTGCAGCTTAATCCCGTGTCCACGAAACCGGGAACGCTCCAATGCCGAACAGTGCGGTGAACACCGGCAGCAACAACACTCCGCCACCGAACCCGGCTACCGCTGAGACCACGGCGAGCACGAACGCCGCCGCTGAGGCAACCAGCAGCGCCGGCACCTCCAGGTTGGTCAGGTTCTGCAAGTGGACCGGCAGCTGGGCTGCGGTGGTCGCCTCGATCACCGTCGATCACTCATCGACCGGCTGTCCGCCCTGCGTGGGGGTGCTCGAACGCTGCCCGGCCAGACGCAGCACCAGATCCAGTCCGATGGGTGTGCCGGACCAGTGCTGTTGCACCGCCTGCCGGCCGGCGGCGCGGATGACCGCCCGCAGCACCACGGCGACCACGACGGCATCGTCGGCGTACCCGAGCACCGGCACGAAGTCGGGCACCAGGTCGATGGGCATGGCCAGGTACCCCAGCAGCAGCACCAGGTAGACCCGCACCCGCCGCGGCAAGGACCGGTCGGCGGCCAGGGACCGGACCAGGCGCAGCAGGTCCGGCAGCAACCGCAGGGCCTCACGCAAGGTGGCCTGCGGAGGGCTGACCTTCCACAACGCCGCCAGCAGCACCACGTAGACCAGCAGCAGACCAGCCAGCACCCCCAGCGCGACCTGCGCCCAGTCCTGTCCCCAGCTGTCCCACCAGCTCACCGCTGGTCCCCCTTCCGCGTGCGCGTGGTCTTCGCCCGGGTAGGCGACCGCTCGGGCAGGTCCGTGACCGTGCCGTCCACCAGGGGCTCCAGGGGCTCCAGGGGCTCCAGGGGTTCCAGGGGCTCGATGTCCGCCTGCCCGACCGCCTCGAAACCAGCGGCGCCTGTGCTGGCCCACGCCGGGCTCGTCGAGGAAGAGGTGGTCTCAGCGGCCAGCGCCTCCTGCTCGAAGGTGACCAGCTCCTGCTGGCAGCGGGCTACCGCTGAGCGCGCCGCGGCCGCACCGGGGGCGCCGAAGTAGTCGCGGGCCTCGATCTTGGTCAGCCAGGACTGGAACCGCGCCAGGTCGGCTTCGGACTCCTCCACCTCGGCGTAGGTGGCCCGAGCCCGGGCCCGTTCGCCGGCGATCTCAGCCAAGAACGCCGGGACGCGTTCGAGGACCTCGCCGTACTCCTCATCGCGGGCAGCGTTCATCTCCTGCACCAGCGCCGCCTCCTCGTCGGGCACTTCGATGCTCAAGACCCGGGCGGTGCCGCCATCACGCCCGACTCGATCCACCAGTCGGCGCACCTCCCGCACCGGAACCGGCAGCGCCGGCAGCAGGCACACCGAGGACTGCAGGTACAGCGCCCCCAGGGACCGCAGCTTGCGCCACACGTGCACCCGCAGCGAAGCCGCGGCGCTGGGGGTGGACACGGTGATCAGCAACCACCGCTGCCGCACCGACGGAAGATCCTGGCCCACCTGCTCGGCCAGGCCCGGTGCCTCAGCGGCTGCGTCAGCACTTGTCTGCGGGGTGGAGGGGCTCATCGCACCAGCTTCCACGCCAGCCGCGATGCCTTGCGCAGGGACTTCTTGCGCAAGGACCGCTTGCGCAAGGAGACCTTCGGCAGCCGAGCGGACCGGCGACCGTCTCGACCAACGGATTCTCGTGCCGCACCGATCCCGCCCAGCAGCCCGCCCAGCAGCTCATTCAGCAGCCCGCCGTGCGCGGATCCGCCAGGCGCAGATCCACCACGTGGCCAGATGCCGCTCAGGACCCGGCCCATGCCGTTGCTGGTGCGCCGTCGCAGGCGGCGCACCAGCAACGGCAGCAGGAAGCGCACCACGACCCGCCACACCAGCTTCTTCACGACCTTCTCCGCTCTTCGCCGTCTCATCGGGCCAGCCACGCAGGCCAGGTGGCCGGAGGCATCGGCCGTCGTCATGCACGTGACACTTAGATGTTACGGCCATAACATCGGCTGTGCGGTACGTTGACTGAAAGGAGCCGCTTGCCCCTGGGGGTTGCTCGCCCCTGGGGGTTGCTCGACGCCAAGGAGTGCCACCGCCGTCCTGCTCCTTCCAGCGCGTCTGCACCCAGAACCGCCCGGCATGCGCGACTGCGACTGCTTCCTTCCTAGCTCTGCGAGGTCTCATGCTCTCTACCGTCGCGGCCGGGGTGGCCGCCTCAACTGCACGGGCTGCCTCGGCCGGGTTGGCTGGTCCGGACGTCGCCGCAGGCCCGGCCCGGTTCACTGAGGCGATCAGCTCCGCCGACAGCCCGGTGGCCGGCCTCAAGGGCCTGACCGGCTTCTTCGCTCACCTCATCGACCGCATGGGCGAACCGGGGGTGGGCGTCCTCACCTTCGTCGAAACGGTCGTGCCACCGGTTCCCAGCGAGGTCGTGCTGCCCCTGTCGGGGTTCTTGGCCCAGCAAGGTCGCTTGTCGCTGGTCTGGGTGCTGATCGCTTCGGTCCTCGGCTCGGTGGCTGGGGCATGGCTGTTCTACGCCCTGGGCGCGGCGCTGGGTCTGCAGCGTTCGATCGCCGTGCTGGCCAAGGTGCCGCTGCTGGATGCCGAGGACCTGCAGCACGCCGCCGACTGGTTCCACCGGCACGGGCGCGGGTCGGTCTTCTTCGGCCGCTTCGTGCCCGGAGTCCGCAGTCTGATCTCGCTGCCCGCGGGAGCCGACCGGATGCCGTGGCTAACTTTCACCCTCGCCACCGCCGCCGGCAGCGTTCTGTGGAACAGCGCTCTGGTCGCCGCCGGCTACGCGTTGGGAACCCAGTGGAACAGCGTGGGCCACTACGTCGGCACCATCAGCAACATCGTGCTCATAGCGCTGATCGCCATCGCGATCGCCCTGTTGGCCCGCCGGACGCACCAACGCCGCCGGCGCACCGCCGAGCACCCTTCCGAACAGACAAACCCGTCTCAGCGGTCCAACTAGCTAGGGACAGTCCACCAGCCGCAGCTCAGCTGTGTCGCGCGTCAGGCTTTGTGGCAGACCCCGTTGCCTACGGGGTTGACCAGCGAGGAGCCTGATCACCATGCCAAGACCACCGGCCCTGGCGGCCGAGGAGAAGACCCGGATCGTGCTGTCGATCCTGGCCGGGGAAACCAC
>NZ_JBGFTU010000051.1:0-2817 GCF_041276425.1 Kineococcus halophytocola
AGTACCTGAAACCGTGTGCCTACAATCCGTCGGAGCTTGGCTTTGTGCTGGGTGACGGCGTGCCTTTTGAAGAATGAGCCTGCGAGTTAGTGGTGCGTGGCGAGGTTAACCCGTGGGGGGTAGCCGTAGCGAAAGCGAGTCCGAACAGGGCGTTGACATTTCGGTGTTGTAGTCGCGTGCTCTAGACCCGAAGCGGAGTGATCTACCCATGGCCAGGTTGAAGCGTGGGTAAGACCGCGTGGAGGACCGAACCCACCAGGGTTGAAAACCTGGGGGATGAGCTGTGGGTAGGGGTGAAAGGCCAATCAAACTCCGTGATAGCTGGTTCTCCCCGAAATGCATTTAGGTGCAGCGTCGCGTGTTTCTTGCTGGAGGTAGAGCTACTGGATGGCCGATGGGCCCCACCGGGTTACTGACGTCAGCCAAACTCCGAATGCCGGTAAGTGAGAGCGTGGCAGTGAGACTGCGGGGGATAAGCTTCGTAGTCGAGAGGGAAACAGCCCAGATCATCAGCTAAGGCCCCTAAGCGTGTGCTAAGTGGGAAAGGATGTGGAGTTGCGCAGACAACCAGGAGGTTGGCTTAGAAGCAGCCACCCTTGAAAGAGTGCGTAATAGCTCACTGGTCAAGTGATTCCGCGCCGACAATGTAGCGGGGCTCAAGTACACCGCCGAAGCTGTGGCATTCACATGTGAACCTCTCTCCATCGATTCGTTGGTCTTTAGGCTGGCGGTGTGTGGTGGTGGGCAGGTGTGTGGATGGGTAGGGGAGCGTCGTGTGTGGGGTGAAGCCGCCTGGTGATGGTGTGGTGGACTGCACGCGAGTGAGAATGCAGGCATGAGTAGCGAATGACGGGTGAGAACCCCGTCCGCCGATTGACCAAGGGTTCCAGGGCCAGGTTCATCCGCCCTGGGTAAGTCGGGACCTAAGGCGAGGCCGACAGGCGTAGTCGATGGACAACGGGTTGATATTCCCGTACCGGTGTAGAACCGTCCATGGCGAGGCCGGGGATGCTGAGCACCCAAAGCCGGTACTACCTTCGGGTGGTGCTTGGTGGAGCGTGTGACCCGATCCGGTAGTAGTCAAGCGTGTTAACAGGGGTGACGCAGGAGGGTAGCTTCCGCGTGGCGATGGTTGTCCACGTCCAAGGGTGTAGGACGAGGGGTTGGCAAATCCGCTCCTCTTGCTTTGATGCTGAGTCTGAGACCTGATGGTGACCCCGTTGGGGGGAAGTAGGGTGATCCCATGCTGTCTAGAAAAGCCTCGGCGCGAGGTTCGAGCCGCCCGTACCCTAAACCGACTCAGGTGGTCAGGTAGAGAATACCGAGGCGTGCGAGTGAATCGTGGTTAAGGAACTCGGCAAAATGCCCCCGTAACTTCGGGAGAAGGGGGGCCTGAGGCGTGAAGCCCTTCGCGGGCTAGCGTTTGAGGGCCGCAGAGACCAGGGGGAAGCGACTGTTTACTAAAAACACAGGTCCGTGCGAAGTCGCAAGACGATGTATACGGACTGACGCCTGCCCGGTGCTGGAACGTTAAGGGGACCGGTTACTCACGCTTGCGTGGGGACGCTGAGAACTTAAGCGCCAGTAAACGGCGGTGGTAACTATAACCATCCTAAGGTAGCGAAATTCCTTGTCGGGTAAGTTCCGACCTGCACGAATGGCGTAACGACTTCCCTGCTGTCTCAACCGCGAACTCGGCGAAATTGCACTACGAGTAAAGATGCTCGTTACGCGCAGCAGGACGGAAAGACCCCGGGACCTTCACTATAGCTTGGTATTGGTGTTCGGGACGGCTTGTGTAGGATAGGTGGGAGACTGTGAAGCTGGCACGCTAGTGTTGGTGGAGTCGTCGTTGAAATACCACTCTGGTCGTTCTGGATGTCTAACTTCGGTCCGTGATCCGGATCAGGGACAGTGCCTGGTGGGTAGTTTAACTGGGGCGGTTGCCTCCTAAAGAGTAACGGAGGCGCCCAAAGGTTCCCTCAGCCTGGTTGGCAATCAGGTGTTGAGTGTAAGTGCACAAGGGAGCTTGACTGTGAGACCGACAGGTCGAGCAGGGACGAAAGTCGGGACTAGTGATCCGGCCGTGGAGTGTGGAATCGCGGTCGCTCAACGGATAAAAGGTACCCCGGGGATAACAGGCTGATCTTGCCCAAGAGTCCATATCGACGGCATGGTTTGGCACCTCGATGTCGGCTCGTCGCATCCTGGGGCTGGAGTAGGTCCCAAGGGTTGGGCTGTTCGCCCATTAAAGCGGTACGCGAGCTGGGTTTAGAACGTCGTGAGACAGTTCGGTCCCTATCCGCTGCGCGCGTTGGAAACTTGAGAAGGGCTGTCCCTAGTACGAGAGGACCGGGACGGACGAACCTCTGGTGTGCCAGTTGTTCTGCCAAGGGCATGGCTGGTTGGCTACGTTCGGAAGGGATAACCGCTGAAGGCATCTAAGCGGGAAGCCTGCTTCGAGATGAGGTTTCCGTGCCCCTTTGTGGGGTGGGAGGCTCCCTGGAGATGACGGGGTTGATAGGCCGGGTGTGGAAGCAGCGACGGAAGAGTTGTGGAGCTGACCGGTACTAATAGGCCGATCGCTTGTCTACTACGCACCAGCCGGCATCACTGTGGTGGTGGCGATGGCGGGTGTGTGATGGCGAGTGCAATCAACGTGACGAGCTTGGTCTACTGGACACTCACTGCGAGTGTTTCGCGTCCATTGTGTGGTTCTCGGGAGAGAACCCTTGTGTTCGATCCTGGCCTGTGTGGTCCGGTGGTCATAGCGGTGGGGAAACGCCCGGTCTCATTCCGAACCCGGAAGCTAAGCCC
>NZ_JBGFTU010000052.1:0-2055 GCF_041276425.1 Kineococcus halophytocola
GGTTTTTCGACGGAGAGTTTGATCCTGGCTCAGGACGAACGCTGGCGGCGTGCTTAACACATGCAAGTCGAACGGTGACCCCTCTTCGGAGGGTGATCAGTGGCGAACGGGTGAGTAACACGTGAGCAACCTGCCCCTGGCTCTGGGACAACCACTGGAAACGGTGGCTAATACCGGATACGACCTACACAGGCATCTGTTGTGGGTGGAAAGTTTTTCGGCTGGGGATGGGCTCGCGGCCTATCAGCTTGTTGGTGGGGTGATGGCCTACCAAGGCGACGACGGGTAGCCGGCCTGAGAGGGCGACCGGCCACACTGGGACTGAGACACGGCCCAGACTCCTACGGGAGGCAGCAGTGGGGAATATTGCACAATGGGCGCAAGCCTGATGCAGCGACGCCGCGTGAGGGATGACGGCCTTCGGGTTGTAAACCTCTTTCAGCTCCGAAGAAGCGCAAGTGACGGTAGGAGCAGAAGAAGCACCGGCTAACTACGTGCCAGCAGCCGCGGTAATACGTAGGGTGCAAGCGTTGTCCGGAATTATTGGGCGTAAAGAGCTCGTAGGCGGTGTGTCGCGTCTGCTGTGAAAACTCAGGGCTCAACTCTGAGCTTGCAGTGGGTACGGGCACACTTGAGTGCTGTAGGGGAGACTGGAATTCCTGGTGTAGCGGTGAAATGCGCAGATATCAGGAGGAACACCGGTGGCGAAGGCGGGTCTCTGGGCAGTTACTGACGCTGAGGAGCGAAAGCATGGGGAGCGAACAGGATTAGATACCCTGGTAGTCCATGCCGTAAACGTTGGGCGCTAGGTGTGGGGTCCATTCCACGGATTCCGTGCCGCAGCTAACGCATTAAGCGCCCCGCCTGGGGAGTACGGCCGCAAGGCTAAAACTCAAAGGAATTGACGGGGGCCCGCACAAGCGGCGGAGCATGCGGATTAATTCGATGCAACGCGAAGAACCTTACCAAGGCTTGACATGCGCGGTGGAATCCCAGAGATGGGGTGTCATTTAGTTGGTCGCGTACAGGTGGTGCATGGTTGTCGTCAGCTCGTGTCGTGAGATGTTGGGTTAAGTCCCGCAACGAGCGCAACCCTCGTTCCATGTTGCCAGCACGTCATGGTGGGGACTCATGGGAGACTGCCGGGGTCAACTCGGAGGAAGGTGGGGATGACGTCAAATCATCATGCCCCTTATGTCTTGGGCTTCACGCATGCTACAATGGCCAGTACAGAGGGCTGCGATACCGTGAGGTGGAGCGAATCCCAAAAAGCTGGTCTCAGTTCGGATCGGGGTCTGCAACTCGACCCCGTGAAGTCGGAGTCGCTAGTAATCGCAGATCAGCAACGCTGCGGTGAATACGTTCCCGGGCCTTGTACACACCGCCCGTCACGTCATGAAAGTCGGTAACACCCGAAGCCGGTGGCCCAACCCGTATGGGGGGGAGCTGTCGAAGGTGGGACTGGCGATTGGGACGAAGTCGTAACAAGGTAGCCGTACCGGAAGGTGCGGCTGGATCACCTCCTTTCTAAGGAGCATCAACCACACTCCGTGAGCCTCACCGGTCTTCGTGCCGGTGGTGGGTGGGGTGTGGATGGACCAGTTTCTGCCGGCACACGTTCGGCGGCTGGTGCTCGAGGGTGGAACATCAACATGACATCCGGTTCCCGCGACCTGGACCTAGTACCTCAACTCGTCTTCGGATGGTTGAGCGGAAGAGTTGTGGTGGCGGAGAGGGTGTCTGGCGCACTGTTGGGTCCTGAGGGACCGGCTCCTGCTGGCTGCGCAAGTAGCTGGTGTTGTGGTCGAACCTCTGGTCTGGGCTTCACCTGGTTTGTCGATCGGTCCGCGTGCGGATGCTGATACGAGCCGTGCAGGGTGGGGTGTCGGGTTGTCTGTTGAGAACTGCACAGTGGACGCGAACATCTTTGTAGTGGTGTTCGTCGAGTAGATCCTCTAATCGCCACCGCGGTGAGGTCCTTTCGGTCTTCGGGTCGGGGGGTTGAGTCGTGGTGGTGGTCTTTGTGGTTCGTTTATGTTTGTTGCACGCGTTGTG
>NZ_JBGFTU010000053.1:0-1580 GCF_041276425.1 Kineococcus halophytocola
GGCTCTTCGGATCTGATGGTGGGAAGGCCGTCCTGACCTGAGGGTCGGAGAGCGGACCGGGGCGACTCGCCGCGACGGGCACCTGCCGGGCAGGTGGGGTCGAGGCCGTCAGGATCAGAAGCGACCAAGCATCCTGCTCCAAGAACGGCCCCGACGTGCCCCACTGTACGTGCGGCCCCGCGCCCTCCTGCGCGCGCTGCGACGTGATCCTCGACCTGCCCGGCCTGCACCTGATCGAGGTCGAACGCCTCGATCCCGACGGCCAGCACCGTCGCGGGCTGATCCGCCTTACCGTGGCCACCGACCCGGTCGCGGACGGCGAGGTCGTCGCCTGTCACGGCTGCGGGGTCCTGGCTGCCGACCACGGCCGCCGCACCCATCGCCTGGCCGACGCTCCCGTCCTGGGGACACCGACGGAACTGGTGTGGCGCAAACGCCGCTGGCGCTGCCGAGAGCCCCGCTGCCCCGTCGGGACGTGGACCGAGGAACACCCCGACCTGCCGGCCCGCACGAAGCTCACCACCCGCGCCGTGGCCTGGGCCATCGCGACACTGCGGTGGGATGACTCCACCGTCTCGGCGATCGCCCGCCAACTCGGCATCGACTGGCACACCCTGATGGACGCCATCACCGCCGCCACCACCGACCCCGACACCGGCACGCTGGACTCGGGCACCGCCCGCCGTGCCCGACTGACCGGCGTCAACACCCTGGGAGTCGATGAGCACATCTGGAAACACACCGGCCCGCAACAGAACCGGCCCGTCACCTCCATCGTTGACCTGTCCCGCGACGAACACGGCGACGTCCACGCCCGCCTGTTGGACGTCACCCTCGGCCGCTCCGGACCGGTCTACGCGGCCTGGATCCGCACCCAGACCGAGCAGGTCCCCGAGTTCGTCGCCGGCATCACCCACGCCGCGCTGGACCCGTTCCGCGGCTACGCCAACGCCATCAACACCGAACTGCCCGAAGAGACCGTCACCGTCCTGGACGCCTTCCACGTCGTCAAACTCGCCGGCACCGCCTTGGACGAGGTCCGCCGCCGCACCCAACAGGCCACACTGGGCCGGCGAGGACGCAAGAACGACCCGCTCTACAAGATCCGGCGACTGCTCACCACCGCCCGGGAGAACCTCACCGACCGCGGCGTCGCCCGCCTCGAGGCCGCGCTACAGGCGGGCGATCCCGGGTTCGAGGTCACCATCGCCTGGCACGCCTACCAGGAACTGCGGTCGATGTTCCACGCCCAGACCCCGACCGCCGGCCGCGGCATCGCGGTCAAGGTGCTGGACTCGTTCCACACCTGCCCAGTCCCCGAGATCGCCCGCCTGGGCCGGACCCTGCGGTCCTGGCGAGCGGAGATCCTGGCCTACTTCGACACCGGCGGGGTCAGCAACGGCGGGACCGAGGCCATCAACCTCATCATCGAGAAGGTCCGCCGCCTGGCCCACGGGTTCCGCAACTTCGCGAACTACCGGATCAGGATCCTGCTCGCTGCTGATGGCACCCGTCCCTGGCGGACCCGACGGAAGAAGAAGAGGTCAGGCTGAACTTCCCACCATCAGATCCGAAGAGCC
>NZ_JBGFTU010000054.1:0-1543 GCF_041276425.1 Kineococcus halophytocola
GACCCCCGGCGTTGGACTGCACCTTCGAGTCGGTCTGCGAGACCTGCACCTTCTTCCAGACCTCGATTGCCTTCCGCCCGACCCTGCAGGCCCAGCACGATCACGCCGCCGAGCATGATCAAACGGGTCGTCAGCAGCTCTTCGCGGGCCTGCTCAGCGACCTCGACCAGTCCGCATCCTGACCCCCCTTGACGCCGATCACCCACATAAGCGGGATGACCGTGCGCTCCGCGCGCACCATGGGATGACAGTGACCTCTACCGCGACTCGAGCCAGTGGTCGGGTGGGACGTCGGGTCGGTGCGGGACAGGGCGTTCTTGCTCATCCCATGCACCGGGGCCGAAGACGAGGTCGGCCACCGTGCGCCAGAAGCGTCCGGCGGCGGGGTTGTCGTGCTGGAAGGCGATCGACCACGGCCCGTGGTGCCGGCCCAGGACGTCGAGGGCGAGGTGCTGGCCCAGTCCCTCGCGGCGGACGACGGGGGCGATCCACAACGCCGCCAGGTTCCGGCGCCGGCCGGTGAGCCCGTCCACCACGGCGAAGCCGACGGGGGCCTGCTCACCGGTCCTGGGGTGCGCCCGCCAGGCCAGGTACGCGACGTGATCCTCGCCGGACGCGCGGGGCAGGTCCTGGGTCTGGTAGCGCCCGTCGGCGTAGGGCAGGGCGGCGACGGTGAGGGCCAGGTCGTGGCGGAAGCACTGCCACAGCCAGGCCAGGACGTCCCACTCCTGCTCGACCTGCACGGGCCGGATCGACAGGACGGGTGCGGTCATCGCGGGTTCGGTCACTGAGAGTCCAGGGGGCGGACGAGCTCGCGGAAGGTCCGCCCGGCGGGGCCGGTGAAGTCGCGCACGGCGGTGAAGCCGGCTTTGCGGCACAGGGCCAGGGAGCGTTCGTTGAAGGTGGCCACTGCGGTGCGCAGCTGGCTGGGTTGGAAGAGGTCGCGAGCCAGGGTGGCGACCTGCGGTAGCAGGTCGGAGGCCAGGCCGCGGCTGACCAGGTCCGGGCGCACGCCCAGGCCGACGTCGAGGACGTGGTCGTGGGGGTGCTGGCCGCGGACGCGGGCTTCAGGGCCCAGGACGCAGAAGGCGACGACCGCCCCATGCTGGTCCAAGGCTGGGTAGTAGCCGTGGCCGGTCTCGTCGCGGTCGGTGAACAGGGCTGTGTTGTCGGGGTCGACGTCGTAGAGGTCGAAGGGGGCTGGGTAGTTCCAGGCTGCGACGGTGCGGGCTTCTTCACCGGTCATGGTGTCTCGCGACAAGGCGCAGGTCGGGTGCGGTCATGAGGGTGCCTCCACGTTGAGGACTTGAGCTCGGGTGAGCTCAGACCGGAGAGTGGCCCCCGATCACCCACATATCAAGCATGAGCGCGACGTCCGTGACCGTGACGTCGGGGCCGGCCCGGGTGGGCGGCGGCGGTCAAGTCCCCAGAGGTGGTGTACGACGGTTTCCTCGTGATGCTTCGTGCGGTCAGGCCGTCAAGGCCTGCATCGTGAGGTCGGAGTTCACCTCCACCGAGCTCTGCGCGGCGCCGGCCGGGCTGG
>NZ_JBGFTU010000055.1:0-1470 GCF_041276425.1 Kineococcus halophytocola
GGTCAAGTCCCCAGAGGTGGTGTACGACGGTTTCCTCGTGATGCTTCGTGCGGTCAGGCCGTCAAGGCCTGCATCGTGAGGTCGGAGTTCACCTCCACCGAGCTCTGCGCGGCGCCGGCCGGGCTGGTGGGGTCATCCGGGTCGGTGCCGCCGGGCATCGGCGTGAGCCGGCAACGGCCCAGCAGATCCAGGCCCAGGTAGCGGCGGCCCTCGGTCCACTCATCGTCCTGCTCAGCCATCACCGCCCCGACCAGGCGGATGAGGGAGGCGCGGTCGGGGAAGATCCCCACGACGTCGGTGCGGCGGCGGATCTCCCGGTTCAGGCGTTCCTGGGGGTTGTTGGACCAGACCTGACGCCACACCTCCTTCGGGAAGGCGGTGAAGGCCAGGACGTCGGCGCGGGCGGCGTCCAGGTGCTCAGCGACCTGCGGCAGCTTGACCTCGACGGCATCCAGTAGCCGGTCGAACTGGGCGTGCACCGACCCCTTGTCGGGCTGGTCGTAGACGCTGTGCAGCAACGTCTTCACCCACGGCCAGCTGGTTTTGGGTGTCACCGCCATCAGGTTGGCGGCGTAATGCGTCCGGCACCGTTGCCAACTGACCCCGGGCAGGGTCGCGCCGATCGCGGCGACCAGCCCGGCGTGCGCGTCGGAGGTCACCAGTCGCACCCCGGACAGGCCGCGGGCGGTGAGATCGCGGAAGAAGCCCAGCCAGCCGGCTCCGTCTTCAGCTGAGGAGACCTGCAAGCCCAGGATCTCCCGGTGCCCATCGGCGTTCACCCCCACCGCCAGCAGGGCGTGCACGTTCGCGACGCGGCCGTCCTCACGGACCTTCATCACCAGCGCGTCAGCGGCGAGGAACGTGTAGGGCCCGGCATCCAGGCGGCGGGTGCGGAACGCCTCGACCTGCGCGTCCAGGTCCTTGGCCATCTCGCTGACCTGCGACTTCGACAACCTCGTGATGCCGAGGGTCTCGACGAGCTTCTCCATCCGTCGGGTGGAGACCCCCAGCAGGTAGGCGGTGGCGACCACGGTGGTCAGGGCGCGTTCAGCGCGCCGGCGGCGCTCCAGCAGCCAGTCGGGGAAGTAGGAGCCTGAGCGCAGCTTGGGGATGGCCACGTCGATCGTGCCCATCCGGGTATCGAAGTCGCGGTGGCGGTAGCCGTTGCGGGAGTTGACCCGTTCCGGGCTGCTGGCCCCGTACTGCGCGCCGCAGACGGCGTCGGCCTCAGCGGACATGAGGGTGTCGATGAACGAGCGCAGCATCGTGCGCATCAGGTCTGGGCTGGCCTGGGTGAGCTGCTCGTCGAGGTAGCGGGCAGGGTCCATCATGGGGTGGGCGGTCATCGCGGTGTCCTTCTTCGGTCTTGAGCGGGAACTCAGGTCGAAGCATCACGCGGTGGCCGCCTCACACGTTGGTGGACACGCCCTCACCGGAGGGCGCCGTACACCACTCTGGTGGACTCCACTG
>NZ_JBGFTU010000056.1:0-1449 GCF_041276425.1 Kineococcus halophytocola
CAGGGCTCCGGCAAAGTCATTCAGCTGAGTCGCTGAAGCGTGCGGAGCGGTCGGGTCCGGTCGTAGGAGTGGTGCTCCAGCGCGGCACGGATGTTCCTCTGACCCAGCAGGCGTAGGGCGGTGATGGCCAGGTTCCGTAGGCAGGCCAGGACCGTGGCACCCTGACCCGTGCGGGCCCGGCACCGGTCCTCATCGAAGGCGGTGTCGCGGACGTAATGCAGTTGGTTCTCCACCGCCCAGTGCCGGCGGATCAACCCGGCCAACACGTCCGGCTGAAACTCCGCCATCGGCAGGGACGTGATCGCGTACACGATCTCGACGCTGTCCTGCCCGGGGCGCTGGTGCAGACCTCGACGTCGTCGCACGATCCTCATCGCCGTCCGCGCACCGGGAAAGTCCAAGAGCCCGCCGAGAGCGTCGCTGATCGTGGCCAAGGCGGTGTGGCGTTCTTCGATCCGACCGTGCCCGCGTTCGGTTCTAGAATGAGCGACCGGGATCTTTCCCCAGGGCAGCGCGGTGAGGTGGTCGTGCAGTTTCGGCTGGTTCCGTTTTACGGTGAACGCGTAATGCAGGCCCAGGTTGGTGATCGTGCGGGCACTCTCGCGTTGGGTGTGCAGGGCATCAGCGGTGATGACCGCCCCGGCCGGGAGGAGGTCGCGCTCGTGCATCGAGGTCACAAGGGTTGGCAGGTGGGTGATCTCGTTGGTCTTGGCATCCACGACCTGCTGTCCCAGGACGGTTGCGGTGTCGGTGTGGAACGCGGCCAGCAGGTGCGTGCTGGAACGCTCATCGGAGGCATTGGCTGAACGGGATCCGCGGACGGTCTTGCCGTCGATGGCGATGACGCAGACCGTGGAGTTCTTGGGACCGCAGGTGTCCGGGGAGTTGATGAACGTCTCCGCGGCGCGCAGGCGGGCTTGGCGGTGCTGGTGGAGTTCTTCGATGCGGTTCAGGTGTGCGGCCAGCCAGGTCGAGACGATGAGAGTGAACTCGTCGGGGTCCAGGGCTTGCAGGGTCCGGCGGAAGGTGGACTCGCTCGGGATCGTGGATCGATGGCAGTCCAGTGCGTGCAGGGTTTCGGGCAGGGCTTGGACGCTCCAGCGCCAGATCGCGGTATAGCCGCGGGCGCCGGTCAGTACCGCCATCACGGCCAGGGCCAGGACAGTGAAGAAGCGGTGGCGGACACCGCGGCGGGCTCGTGGGTCGGGGACCTGTGCCAGGGTCGCCAGCAGGCCCGACGTCGGATCGAGAGCTCCCTTCAGGTCTAGGGCGGGCGTGTCGGCGGGCAGGGTGATGGGGCAGGATGGAGCGGCGGGCATGGTTCCTCGGGTCGATCGCGTTGTGTGAGAACTCCATGATCACTGCCGGGGCCATGCCCGTCCCGGATGAGCCTTCACGGCGTGTCGTCCTTGACGCGCCTCACCTCACCGGACTTTGCCGGACCCCTGG
>NZ_JBGFTU010000057.1:0-1438 GCF_041276425.1 Kineococcus halophytocola
GGTCGCTTCTGATCCTGACGGCCTCGACCCCACCTGCCCGGCAGGTGCCCGTCGCGGCGAGTCGCCCCGGTCCGCTCTCCGACCCTCAGGTCAGGACGGCCTTCCCACCATCAGATCCGAAGAGCCCGTATCCCACTACTCCCGAGGCAACGCGGTCATCGCGATGCTCCTAGTGACATCGGTTCTCCGTGCACTGCAGGAGCTGGAAGAGATCGCTGCCGCGGCCTCAGACGATGATGAGGAAGCCTCCTGATGATGCTCGCCTCCGTCGTGGGGTCGGCACCCGCAGTCTGTCCCCATGTGCTGGATCGGCTGCCCGGCTCCCCCAGCGACGACCCCTTCCACCGCCTCGCCGCGGCCTGGCTGCTCAGCTACGGCGGGCACACCCAGACCGCCTACCGCCGCGACCTCACCGCCTGGGCCACCTGGTGCCAGCAGATGGACGTCCACCCCCTCGCCGCGCAGCGCTTCCACGTTGACGCCTGGGTCCGGCACCTCACCACCACCCCCCAGCCCCGCACCGGACGCTCCGCCTCCGCGGCCACCATCGCCCGTCGCCTCTCGGCCCTATCCGGCTTCTACGACTACGGCATCCACGACGCCAGCGTCCTCACCCACTCCCCCGTCGCTTCCGTCCGCCGCCCCCGCGTCAGCGACGAAAGCCAAGCCATCGGCCTCACCGCCGACGAGCTGCGCCGGCTGCTGGCCGCCGCGGCCGCGCACTCCGCCCGCACCCACGCCCTGGTCGCCTTGCTGACCTTCTGCGGCCTGCGCATCTCCGAAGCCCTCGGTGCGGACGTGCGCGACTACGGCCACGACCACGGCCACCGCGTCCTGAAGATCACCCGCAAGGGCGGCAAGACCGCCCGCGTCCCCCTACCTCCACCGGTCGTGCGCGCCGTCGACGACTACCTCGACCAGCTCGGCGAAGACCTCCCCGGCGGACGCAACAGCGGCCCGCTGCTGCTGGCCGCCGACGGCACCACGCGCTACCCGTACAAGAGCGCCTACGAGCAGCTGCGTCGACTGTGCCGCACCGCGGGCCTGCCCGCCGGGGTCACCCCGCACAGCCTGCGGCACTCCTATGCGACCGAAAATCTGCGCCTGGGTGCGGCACTGCAGGACGTCCAGGACGCCATGGGCCACGCCGACCCCCGCACCACCCGCCGCTATGACCGCTCCCAGCACAACCTGGACCGCTCCCCCAACTACCTCCTCGCCGCCTCACTGAGCCCAGACGGCGAAGGCGGCGGTTAGAGAAGCAGTGCAGTGCTGTCGGTGCCACTGGAGAGTCGCTAGTGCTCATCGGGTCTGGAGCGTTCCCGGTTTCGTGGACACGGGATTAAGCTGCAAGTTGCGCGATCTCGTCTAGATGCCGATACCCTAACTCAAACTCCCGCGGCGTCAAGTATCCCAGCGCCGAATGACGTCGGACCGT
>NZ_JBGFTU010000058.1:0-1332 GCF_041276425.1 Kineococcus halophytocola
CCCGTTTGATCATGCTCGGCGGCGTGATCGTGCTGGGCCTGCAGGGTCGGGCGGAAGGCAATCGAGGTCTGGAAGAAGGTGCAGGTCTCGCAGACCGACTCGAAGGTGCAGTCCAACGCCGGGGGTCGGGTGCAGAAGCCGTTGCCGAGCATCCGCTGGTGCATCTCCCGGCGCAGGCGGGCCATCTCCGGACCGGCCACTGAGGCCGGCAATGCAGTGTTCTCCCCATCAGGGTCGCGGGAGTCGCGGGCGGCGTAGAGGGCTTCGACCTTCTCGGTGACGGCGAAGTACTCATCGGCGACGGTCCGGTTGGCGATCTTGGCGTAGCGCAGCGTCATGTCCATCGAGTGGTGCCCCAGCAGCGCAGCGATGGCCTCCAGGCTCATGCCGCGGTTGATGGCCTGGGTGGCCAGGGTGTGGCGCATCTGGTGGGGATGGACGTGCCCGAGGCCGGCGGCGGCCGCGACGTTGTTCAACACGCGGGTAACGCTGTACCGGTCCATCGCCTTGCCGTTCTCCCGCGGCAGCAGCAGCGGGTGAGCCGGGTCGACGAAACGGTCGCGGTAGTCGGCGATGAGGTCGACGAGCTGGGGGTGCAGGGGGATGTAACGGTCGTCGTGGAGTTTGCCGACCGGGACGTGCAGCCAGTGCCCGGCCCCGATCTGACGAACGGCATCACGGCGCAGCTGAGTGAACTCCCCGACGCGCAGGCCGGTGCGGATGAGAACCTCGCAGACGACCCGCTCCAGCAGGCGTGGTCGGGTCTGGGCGGTGCGCAGGAACTTCGCCGCCGCGGCATCGTCCAGGGCCTTGGGCAGGGGTTTGTCCTGCCGGGGCAGGTCACCGAACAGGATGGGGACGGTGGGCGGGGCCTGGGGCCAGTCCCAGTCGCGGATGCGGGTGAAGAAGGTCCGCAGGTTGCCCAGGCGGTGGGCGCGGGTGTTGACGCTGACGGGCTGGCCGCGCTGGTTGGTGCGGGTGGCCAGCCAGGGCTTGTAGTCCTCGATGTGGGCGCGGCGGACGTCGACCAGGCGGGTGGTCTGAGGGTGTTCTTGGAGGAGGAACTGGGTGAAGCAGCGCAGCGCTGTGTCGGAGTTGCGGACGCTGCCAGAACGCAAGGTGGTGGCGATCTGCCTCAGGTAGGCCTGCATGGGATCGGTCAGTTCGCTCCTGTGACCCGTTGCGTCAGCGTTGATCTGGGCCCAGCTGAGGAACCGGTCGGGTTGCTTCATCGCCGACCCCGCAGTCCCAGAACCGGCGCGACGACCGGTGCGACGGCCGGTGCGACGGCCGGTGCGACGGCCGGTGCGACGGCCGGTGCGACGGCCGGTG
>NZ_JBGFTU010000059.1:0-1324 GCF_041276425.1 Kineococcus halophytocola
TTTGTGGCAGACCCCGTTGCCTACGGGGTTGACCAGCGAGGAGCCTGATCACCATGCCAAGACCACCGGCCCTGGCGGCCGAGGAGAAGACCCGGATCGTGCTGTCGATCCTGGCCGGGGAAACCACCGTCGCTGAGGCAGCCAGACGCGTGAAGGTCTCCGAGCAGTCCATCGGGACCTGGAAACGGCAATTCCTCGAAGCCGGCCGCGCCGGCCTGGCCAGCGGCAAGAACGGGCCCTCGACGCGCGAGGCCCAGCTCGAAGCTGAGGTCGCCGACCTGACCACCGCCCTGGGTGAGGCCGCCGTTGAGCTGCGGGTGTGGAAGAAGTCCGCTGAGGGGCGCCTGGGCCCTTCGAAGACCTCGAGGTGATCCGCATCGAGGCGGGCATGCCGACCACGAGGTTCTGCTCCCTGATCGGCGTGCCCGAGCGGACGTGGCGCCGTCACCAGGCCCGCGCCCGCCTCCAGCGGCCGCCGAAGGGTCCATGGCCCCGCCCGGCACGAGAGCGGATCCGCCAGGCCGCCCGCCGCCATGCGCTGGCGCATCCGGCGTGGGGTCACCGCAAGGTCTGGGCGATGTGCCGGCACGAGGGCCACCGCGTCTCCCAGGCCACCATCTTGCGGCTCCTGCGCGATGAGGGGCTGATCCTGGAGGCCAACTACCAGCGCGAACGCCGCCAGCTGGCCGCCCGCCGCAAAGCGGCCTTTGCGGTGGAGCCGACGGGTCCGAACCAGGTCTGGCAGCTGGACTTCTCCGAGTTCGAGACCACGACCGGTGGCACCTGGCGGATTGCGGGCTGCCGGGACTACTACTCGAAGTACGAGCTGGGCTGGCACACCAGCCCGACGGCGAACATGCACGATGCCATCGCCGCGGTCGAGGCCGCGCTGGCCGAGGCGGAGCGTCTGGCGGGCTGTCCGCTGGTGGACCTGGCTCCCCGTGATGAGGACGGGCACGTGCAGCCGTTGCTCACCTTGGTCACTGACAACGGCGGCCCGTTTCGGTCCTTTCGCTTTGAGGCCTTCATCGCCACCCACCCCGAGCTGCGCCACGTGCGCACCCGGGTCCGGACACCGGGGCAGAACGGCTCACGAGAACGCGGCTTTAGGTCCTTGAAGTACGAGCGGCTCTTTCTGGAGGAGGTCGAGGATGTCCTGGACTTGGTCGCCCACGCCGAGGACTACCGCATCGAGTACAACAACGTGCGCCCGCACGAGGCGATCGCTTGGAACCGCCCTATGGAGGTCCACACCGGCATCGCCGACCCGATGGTGCCCAACTTTCCCGAACCCCAGAACCTGCCAACTACTTGACGCGAGACA
>NZ_JBGFTU010000060.1:0-1308 GCF_041276425.1 Kineococcus halophytocola
GGGTACCTCGGCGCCGTCCATGCAGCGTGCATGGCCGAGCTGGGGCACGAGGTCATCGGGATCGACGTGGACCCCGAGAAGGTCGCGGCCCTGCAGGCCGCGCGGGCCCCGTTCTACGAACCGGGTCTGCCCGAGCTGCTGGAACGCACGATGGCCACCGGCCGGTTGACGTTCACCACCGACATGTCCGCCGCGGCCGGGTCGGCGGTGCACTTCGTGTGCGTGGGCACCCCGCAGAAGCGCGGGGAGTTCGCCGCGGACATGACCTACGTCGACGCCGCCGTGGACGGGGTGCTGGCCCATGTCGGTCCCGGGGAGCTGGTGGTGGGCAAGTCCACCGTGCCGGTGGGCACCGCGGCCCGGCTGGCGGCGAAGGTCGCCGACCGGGAACCGGGGGCGGCGTTGGCGTGGAACCCGGAGTTCCTGCGGGAGGGTCACGCGGTGGAGGACACGCTGACCCCGGACCGGTTGGTGTACGGGGTGCCCGGTGGGCCCGGCAGCGTCGAGGGCAAGGCGGCCAAGGCGTTGCTCGATGAGGTGTACGCCACCCCGTTGGGGCGGGGGACGCCGTTGATCGTGACCGACTTCCAGACCGCGGAGCTGGTGAAGGTGGCGGCGAACTCGTTCCTGGCCACGAAGATCTCCTTCATCAACGCGATGGCGGAGTTGTGCGAGAAGGTCAACGCCGATGTGACGCAGTTGGCCGATGCGATCGGTCACGACGACCGGATCGGGCGCAAGTTCCTCAACGCCGGGTTGGGCTTCGGGGGTGGGTGCCTGCCCAAGGACATCCGCGCGTTCATGGCCCGGGCCGGGGAGTTGGGGGCCGATCAGACGTTGACGTTCCTGCGGGAGGTCGACTCGATCAACATGCGCCGGCGGATCCGGATGGTGGACCTGGCCCGGGAGGTGTGCGAGGGGTCGTTGATCGGCAAGCGGGTGGCGGTGCTGGGGGCGGCGTTCAAGCCGTTGTCGGACGACATCCGTGATTCCCCGGCGTTGAACGTGGCCGCGCAGATCCGGCTGCAGGGTGGGGACGTGGTGTTGACCGATCCGGCGGCGGTGGACAACGCGCGCAAGGCGGTGCCGGACATCTCCTACGCCCAGAGCGTGGAGGAGGCGGTGCGGGGTGCGGACGTGGTGCTGTTGTTGACGGAGTGGAAGGAGTACCGGGACCTGGAGCCGGCGACGATCTCGGGGTTGGTGAAGGAGAAGCGGATCCTGGACGGGCGCAACGCGTTGGACCCGTCCAGGTGGCGGGCGGCGGGGTGGACGTACCGCGCCCTGGGCCGACCCCGCGCCTGACCC
>NZ_JBGFTU010000061.1:0-1200 GCF_041276425.1 Kineococcus halophytocola
CGTTCGGGTTCCATTCGGCGGCGCCGTTGGTGGGGTTGGCGATGCTGGCGCTGGGTGGGTTCTGTCCGCCACTACCGGGTCGCGGGGGCCGCTGAAGGCTCACACATCAGTCAGGAGAGCCGTTTTTTCCAGGCCCCCACCGCTTCCAGCTTCTTGGCCACGTCTCGTGAGCCTCGCAACTGGAAGCGTCGCTGTGAAGCCTTGCTCTCGGTGACGAGCTGCTTGGGCATTTCCTCGTGCACGATCCGCTCTACGTCGGCCTCGTACTCGGTCATGCCTGCATGCCAGAGGCGAAACGAGCGCAGCTCCTGCGCCGAGGTGTTGCCGCGGTGCAGCGAGCCCCAGCTCAGTTGCGGACCCGGGCCCGCACAGGAACCGACAGATCGAAGTGACGCTGCTGCCCCCGGGTTCGATGGAAATCGGCCGCGACCTGCGCGGCGGACTTCTGCGGCCGGCCACTGAGGGTGGGCATGACGTCCGGGTACTCCCGATCCGTGACGCGGTCGTACGCGTCCACGAGCAGCCACTTGGCCCGCTGGAGCAGCTTCCGCGTCATCATGCTCACCACCCTAGTCCGTACTCAGTTCATCGACACCACTTGCTCGACCTTGAGCATGCCGCTGCGTTCGAGCGACTTGCCGCCCCAGGGCCAGGCAAGAGAGCAAGGCGTCCATCCGCTCATCGGTCGACGCTCCGAGACGTCCAGATGATCCCTGGACCTGCTCAAGCCTCTTCACCACCATTCGCTGGGCGTCGTCCGGATGGTCCTGCGTGCGCTGCCCCAGCCTGCGCAGGGCCTGCCGGGTCCGCGCTGGCCACGGTCGCGAGTCCGAGGGCACGAAGACCCCAAGGACCCTGACGACTGCAGTGCGCTCCGTTGAGGCATCCCTCGAAAGTAGGGCGGGCGATCCGGTCACACCGGATCCCTGCACTCACTCGGAGCAACCTCGGGCGGCAGCGGCCCGCTAGCCGGATGCGGGTTCCTCCCGCGCTCACACTGCTAAGAGCGACCGGCAGTAGGTGTCACGACGGGTCAGCACCCGACGGCTGGATGGGGCCGGCGTGTCACACGTCGGGGCGGACACGGGCCCCGGTGATCATGGAGTTCTCTACGCTGCACCACCACCGGAGAACCCGTGCCCGTCCTGCCATCATCACTGACCGAACCCCTGTGGGCCCAGTTCGCCACGCTGCTGCCTG
>NZ_JBGFTU010000062.1:0-1112 GCF_041276425.1 Kineococcus halophytocola
GGTCAGACGGTGCGGGTGGTGGGGTCCCAGTCCTGCGGCAGCAGCTCCGCCGGGGTCACGGTGCTGGACACCGGCACGAACTGCCCGGTCTGGGCGGACTCGATGATCGAGACCATCGCATCGACCACGTGGTGGGCCAACGCCCCCTGCACCCGGTGCGCCCGCCCGGCCCGGATCGCCCGGGCCATCTCCAGCACCCCCGTCCCGCGCGTGGAGACCGCCGTGGTCGAGGCGATCGTCTCCCAGTCCTGCTCCCGGGAGGTACCGGCCCGGCGGATGCGCACCTGCCCGTCGAAGGTGTTCGGGTCCGGCAACGCCAACGTCGCCTCGGTCCCGGTGATCTCCACGAACCCGTGCCGGGGCAGGGGGGAGTCGAAGCTGAACACGCTGCTGGACGAGGCGCCCCCGGCGAAACGGGCCAGCGCGGCCACGTGCGTGGGCACCCCCACCTCGAACACCTCCCCGGCCCTGGGCCCAGAGCCGATGGTGCGGTGGGTGCGGGCGGTGCCGCTGAGGGCGGCGACCTGGCTGATCGGGCCGAAGGCCTGCACCAGGGTGGTCAGGTAGTAGGGGCCGACGTCGAACAACGGCCCGGCTCCGGGGGCGAACAAGAACGCGGGGTTGGGGTGCCAGGACTCCGGGCCCGGGGACTGCATGAGCGTCAACGCGCTCAGCGGGGTGCCGATGTCTCCCCGGTGCAGCACCGCCAGGGCGGCCTGCAGTCCTGCGCCCAGGAAGGTGTCCGGGGCACAGCCCAGCCGGACCCCGGCGGTGGTGGCGGCGGCCAGCAGGTGCTGCCCGCCCTCGCGGTCCAGGGCCACGGGTTTTTCCGACCAGACGTGCTTGCCGGCGGCGATGGCGGCCAGGGAGACCTCCACGTGGGCGGCGGGGATGGTCAGGTTGATGACGATCTCGACGTCGTCGTGGTCCAGGACGGCCGCGATCCCGCCGTGGGTGCTGATGCCGTGTTCGGTGGCGCGGGCGGCGGCGGCGGCGGGGACCAGGTCGCCGATGGCGTGGACGTGGACGTCGGGGAAGGAGGTGAGGTTGTCCAGGTAGGTGCCGGAGATGACGCCGGCGCCGATGATCCCGATCCCCACCGGCCCGGTGCG